>JBCDCZ010000122.1:0-12892 GCA_039180865.1 Pseudomonadota bacterium
GCCGGAGCATTGAGGGCTACCTGTGTAACTTCAAGTGGCGTCGCCATGATTGTTCTTCCTTAATGACCACAAAACCACGTGGTGGTTGGAGTTAAGAAAATTGGAAAAAGCGCTCTCATCCGGGCATCCCGGACCGCCAGGCAGGGGGGTATTTTTCTCATTGAGGAGCGCCAATCGCTTTTCAGCCCTATCGCCCGACCTTTTCGACACAGCACCTATCCAGCACGCTTGTGTTTCTGCCGGCTCCGGTTGTCACTCAAGGCCGCCCCTGCCTCTCGCAAAAAGTCCCTTACTGCAAAA
This sequence comes from Pseudomonadota bacterium, assembly GCA_039180865.1. Classification (GTDB taxonomy): domain Bacteria; phylum Pseudomonadota; class Alphaproteobacteria; order Rhizobiales; family JACESI01; genus JBCDCU01. Next base: position 301 of record JBCDCZ010000122.1, read on the forward strand.
TTTGGCGAAATCACGGCGCGACCGGACATTCTGGCCGGTCTGGGCCTGATCGCGCAAACACTCACAACAAACGCCGGTTATGGTTAAAAAAATGTAAGGATCAAGACAAGTCCGCTCGATTTGATGACCTGCTTGATCGAAAGTCTTACCATTCGGCACATTGCCCGACATGGCTCAGCGTTTGCTTCTTCTGCGGGGCTTAACGTGAAAAGAGCGCCTGCGCAATGGCCTCCGGTAACCGGGCCGGGCGTTTTTCAGAATCGATCAACAGGGCCGTAACCTCGGCGGTGATGAGTGTTTCATCATCGCGCATAACCGTTTGCTCCATGATGAGCCTGACACCTGTTTTGCCCGTGAGCCTGGTTTTGATTGTCAGAATATCATCGATCACGGCAGCGCCAGCGAAATCCACCGACATCGATTTCACGACGAAATAGAGCGGTTTTCCAAATGCCCCCTCACCAAGGGCCCGATGATGGACGCCCTTCAAACGGAGAAAATCCGTGCGCCCTCGCTCAAGAAAGTGGAGGTATCGCGCGTGGTAGACCACGCCTGAAAAATCCGTATCCTCGAAATAAACCCTGAGCGTGAGGCGGTGGCCATCCTCATCCAGGACACCGGAAAGAAGGGCTTCTTGGTCATCGTACTTGGTCAAAATATACCATGCTTTAAACTAGCCGCGCATTTCAGCTTCTGTTGCCTACGTGAAGAACGAAACGATAGGTTGATCACTTTTCGGATGCAACAATCACGATTGACTGGCGACCTGGCAGAAAGCGACGATCGAGAGGCGCTAAGTGTTGACACAATGTAGCAAACCGATAGGTTGGATTTCGTCGAGGAGAGTCCCGAGAAGGGTTCTGAGAGGCGGTTGAGAACCGATTTCCGGCATTTGGTTTTTGCTTTCGGCGTGTGCCGATATTTGACCAAACAATGCCAGAAAATATGGTCGCCACCGCGATCCTTACGACCTGATCCAGGTGATGCTGGCGAAGGCACGATTGACCGGCGATTAGACCCCGCAAATGGCAACGCGCTTCCTGTATCCCTGATAAGAGCGGATAACAGTTAAGCGGGCGAAGGATCATTGCGGCGATGCTTGGAAAGAGCGTCAAAATCATCGGAGCGGGTGTAGCAGGTCTGGCGGTTGCCGCTGAACTCGTCGAACACGGTTATGATGTCCGCATTTTCGATCTCGGCAGTGATATCGGAGACAATGCCTGTTCTTGGTATGCGGGCGGGATGCTCGCTCCCTGGTGTGAGCTTGAAAGCGCAGAAGAACCGGTTGCAAGGCTTGGAAGCGAGGCCGCAGATTGGTGGGCAGCACGCATTGAGGGCGTCAATCGGCTTGGGAGCCTCGTGGTTGCCCCACCGAGAGACAGCGGCGATTTAAAGCGCTTTGCGCGGCGAACCGATCGTTTCGAATGGGTCGATGAGGAAAAAATCGCGACCCTTGAACCGGCACTTGCAGGTCAATTCCGCAAAGGTCTCTTCTTTGGCAGCGAAGCGCATCTTAATCCGCGAGACGCCATGATTGAGCTTGCGGCTTATCTTCGCAACGAAGGCGCGGCATTCCATTTTGAAACCGACGGTTATCGTACGCGGCCAACCGATATCACGATTGACACAAGAGGTTTTGCGGCACGCGACCGCCTCTCCGGTCTGCGTGGTGTCAAAGGTGAGATGCTGATCATCAAAAGCAATGAAATTCAGCTCTCCCGTCCCGTCCGCATGCTTCACCCTCGCATCCCGAGCTACATTGTACCGCGCGAGGACGGTCACTTCATGGTCGGCGCGACGATGATTGAAAGCGGCGAACGCGGTAACATAACCGCCCGTTCCATGATCGAACTCCTGTCGGCCGCCTTCGCCCTTCATCCGGCATTCGGTGAAGCGGAAATCATTGAAATCGGAACCGATGTCCGGCCGGCCTATGCGGACAACCTGCCGAGGATCGTTGAGGAAGATGGAGTTATCTACGTGAACGGTCTTTACCGCCACGGATTTCTGCTGGCTCCAGCCCTTGCCCGTATGACTCGCGAGGTCGTCAATCAGGAAGCTGTTCCGGAGTTCTTTCAATTACAGACGAGAGAGGATGATGACATTGATCGTAAACGGTCAAAAGCGTGACTGCGAAAGCCGTACCCTGGCGGCACTTCTTACTGAATTGCGCTATGGCGATGCGATTGTTGCAACGGCGGTCAACGGCGACTTTGTTGCAGCCGACGCCCGCGCGAAGACCCCGGTCAGTACAGGTGACCGGATCGAGATTCTCGCTCCGATGAAAGGCGGGTGAAATGCTGACCCTTTATGGAGAGACAACTGAAAGCCGATTGATGCTCGGCACCTCGCTTTATCCGTCACCTGCCATCATGAGCGAAGCGATACGCGAAAGCGGCGCTGAGATCGTCACCGTATCGCTGCGCCGGGAATCCGGCCTTGACCGCGCCGGACAGGATTTCTGGCAACTAATTAGGGCGCTTGACGTCCGGGTCCTGCCGAACACGGCTGGATGTCATTCCGCCCAAGAAGCAATAACCACGGCGATGATGGCCCGCGAGGTTTTCGACACGCGCTGGATCAAGCTCGAAGTGATCGGTGAAGCGGACACGCTCCAGCCCGATGTTTTCGGCCTTGTAGAAGCAGCCCGAGAATTATCATCCCAGGGATTTCAGGTTTTCCCTTACACAACCGACGATCTCGTTGTTGCCGAACGCCTTCTTGAAGCAGGTTGCGAAGTCTTGATGCCTTGGGGTGCGCCGATCGGGTCAGGCCGCGGTCTCAACGACCGCTTTGCGCTGAGAGCGATGCGCGCACATTTCCCGGATGTGCCACTCGTAATTGATGCTGGCCTTGGCCTGCCGTCGCACGCGGCTGATGCAATGGAACTCGGTTACGACGCCGTTCTTCTCAATACGGCTATCGCGAAGGCAGGAGATCCGGTCTTGATGGCAAAGGCCTTCGCAACCGCACTCGACGCTGGCCGCATGGCCTATGAAGCTGATCCGATGGAGCCCCGTGATATGGCAGCGCCATCAACACCGGTCCTCGGCAAAGCGCAATTCTGATCTGTCACGAAACCACCCTATGACCCTTGATCCTTTTTATCCGATTGTAGACACATCCGCGTGGCTTGATCGCCTTCTCCCCCTTGGCGTGAAGCTTGTGCAGCTACGTATGAAGGACCGTCACGGAAACAGTCCGGATGAAGCAACGAGGCGCCGGGAAATCATCCGCGCGCGGGATTTGTGCGAAGCCCATTCCTGTCAGCTGATTGTCAACGATTTCTGGGAGATCGCGATCGACGAGAAGTGCGATTTCATCCATCTTGGTCAGGAAGATCTCAACGACGCTGACCTCTCGGCAATCCGCCGGGCAGGACTGAAACTCGGCGTCAGCACGCACTCCGATGAGGAACTTGAGCGCGGGCTTTCCGTCGATCCCGATTATGTTGCGCTAGGCCCGATCTATCCAACGATCCTGAAAGAAATGAAGTGGGATCCGCAGGGCCTCGAGAAGATCCCGCTTTGGAAAAAGCGGATCGGCAAGGTTCCGCTTTGTGCGATCGGCGGCATTACGCTCGACCGGATCGAAGGCGTTCTAGAAGCGGGAGCGGACATTGCCTCGGTTGTGACCGACGTTACCCTGAACGATGATCCGGAAGCGCGTACCCGTGCGTTTATCGATAGAACACGCCGTTTTGAGCGTTCGCCAGCCTAAACCGACTACGCCTAGTCTTCGCCTCCGGCAAAAAGGCCATATTGCTGCCCCTGCCCGGCAGGAGGGGCGGCGAGCTCGAGATGGGCAAATGCTAGCGGGGTCAGGAGGCGCCCGCGGGGCGTTCGCTGCACGAACCCCTGCTGAATGAGATAAGGCTCAACGATCTCCTCGACCGCATCGCGCGGTTCGGAAAGCGCTGCGGAAATCGTTTCAATCCCAACCGGTCCACCGCCGAAATGAACGGCAATCTGATTGAGATAACGGCGGTCAAGTTGGTCAAGCCCGCGCCCATCCACATCAAGCCGGCTGAGCGCCCGGTCAGCGATCGGCGCGTTGATGGTGCTTTCCCCCTCGAAGATTGCGAAATCCCTGACACGCCTTAGAAGCCGACCTGCAATACGCGGTGTTCCGCGCGACCGCCTCGCAATCTCGTGGGCACCGTCGGGCGCCATCCCGATTTCCATGATGCGGGCCGCTCGCGTAACGATCCCCTCCAATTCTTCAACGGTATAAAAGTTCAATCTGATCGGAATACCGAAACGATCGCGTAAGGGTGTCGTCAGAAGTCCAAGCCGCGTCGTCGCTGCCACCAGCGTGAATTTCGCAAGATCGATCTTGACCGAGCGTGCTGCCGGCCCCTCACCGATGATCAGATCAAGCTCGAAATCCTCCATCGCCGGATAGAGGATTTCCTCGACAGCCGGGCTCAAGCGGTGGATTTCGTCAATAAAGAGAACATCGCGTTCTTCGAGATTGGTGAGAAGCGCGGCAAGATCGCCAGCTTTCGCGATAACCGGACCGGATGTTGCACGAAAATTAACGCCGAGCTCGCGCGCCACAATCTGGGCAAGTGTCGTCTTTCCAAGCCCAGGCGGGCCAACGAAAAGAACGTGGTCCAACGCCTCCCCTCGGGATTTCGCCGCCGAAATGAAGACCTTCAGATTTTCCCGGGCTTCCTTTTGACCCGTGAAATCGTCAATGGAAAGCGGGCGGATCGAGGCATCGTCCTCACCGCGTTCTTCAGGTGTGATGAGCCGGTCGCTCACGGGTGATTAGTCCTCTCGGTCTTCGGGGTCATTCCATCCATGCGGTTTCATTGCGACAACTCCTTTAGGCCCAATCTGATGAGGGTCTGGGTATCAGCCGAACCGCCCGCTGACGAGAGCGCTTTTGCAACAGCGGCGGAAGCTTGCGGTGAACCATAGCCAAGGTTGGTCAGCGCTGAAACGGCATCGGACACGTTTGAAGGTGCCACCCCTTCTGAGAGTTCCTGCTGGAGACCCATGGTACCGGTCGCATCGCCCGACAAAGCGGGCGCCTTATTCTTCAATTCAAGCACGATCCGTTGCGCGACCTTTGGACCGACGCCAGGCGCACGCGCGACCATTGCCTTATCTTGGAGCGCAATGGCTGACGCAAGGTCCGCGGGTGACAGGGTGCCAAGAATGGCAAGCGCGACCTTGGCACCAACCCCTTGCACATTCTGGAGAAGTTTGAACCAGGACCGCTCAAGATCGGACGAAAAACCGAAAAGCCTGATTTCTGTCTCGCGGACATGGGTCTCGATCGAAAGCGTGACCGCCTCCCCGGCAGAAGGCAGAGACTGCAACGTGCGATTGGAGCAATAGACTTCATAGCCAACACCGTGGACATCGATAATCACGAAGTCCTCGCCGCTGCTATCGACCGTACCCTTGAGCTTCCCGATCATGCGACGGCTCCCCGCAAAGCGGCATTTATACGATTGTCCGCTTTGCGGTGATGCGCATGACATATGGCAATTGCGAGCGCATCGGCAGCATCGTCACTATCGAACCGTGCTTTAGGAAGAAGCATCCCCACCATTGTGCGGATCTGTTTCTTGTCGCCATGCCCAACGCCGGTCACGGTTTTCTTCACCTGGTTCGGCGCATATTCAAAGACCCGAATTCCAAAACGCGCCGGCGCGTAAAGACAGATACCGCGCGCTTGACCAAGCTTCAGGGTAGCCCGGGCGTCCTTGTTGACGAAAGTTTCTTCAACGGCTGCTTCCTTAGGCTTGAATTCATCAAGCAGCGATTCGAGCGATAACGCGATATCGAGCAGACGCTTTGCCAGATCCCCCTCAGTTGCCGCTTTGATAGTCCCAGCGCCAACAAAGGATAGAGTGTTGCCACGCGCCTCGATGACACCCCAGCCGGTTTTCCGGAGACCGGGGTCAATGCCAAGAATGCGAATCACATCGTTCATGAATCAATCATAGACGAATAGCGTTGCCAGCGAAGCCGTGCACCCACGGGCACCAAACTGCTCCACTGGCGATTGACCAGCCAGCCTGCTTAAGATCTCAAACCGGCTTTTATTGTCCCGGAGAAACAAAAAGCGCCCGCAGGGAGCGCTTTTCACATTTCCAAACGTGAAATTGTAATCAGGACGCGTAGCGCATCTCACTGGCTTCAGCCCGCATCTCAGAAATCCGTTGCTGAGCCGCGCTGCGCGAATGGAACAAATTGGATTTGAAATCTTCTTCGCGTGCCTTTTGGCGAATGGTCTTGGCCGTTTCTTCTTCGGCATCGAAACGGACAGAGCCAAGAGAATAGGCTTCGTTGACACCTTTTCCACGATAGGAAAACGCAAACCAGGCACCTTCGTTGATTCGGGTGTTGCGGTAATTGACAAGGAAATACCAACTCTTGCCCGTCGCCTTCAACCTGCTTTCGATGACATCATAAAACGCGTGGACATCGGCGCCTTTTTCAAACACGCAATCGCTGAAGTCGACTTCCATCGTCTGCGTGTCGTCGTGGAAAATCACGCGCTCGTCAAAGTTGCTGACATTCATAAGCTGTTCTCCTCTGGGTCCCTTGAACGCTTTTTGTTCGATCCCGGGGTCAGCCATTCGGAAAACCTGACCCCTGTCTCACTTGCTTCGCCGCTGCCTGTCCTGCTTATTCGACGAAAGTTCTCCACCTAAAGGAGTACGACTAAAGTTTAATTCACACAACCTCTGGAGAACTGCGTAGGCGGGCTTCTCCCGCGAATTCTGTGCGAAACACATTCAATCCGTATGCCAGACGGTCACAAACTTCACGAGAGGGGCTTCCGCTCAAACATCCAGGGTCTCAGTCCAGAACCATTGGCACAACGGACGCGACGAGAAGAACGCCCATCGAAATGTTGAAAAACCGGAGCCGTGCCGATGTTCCAAGGAACCGTTTCAAGACAGTCCCAAAACTTGTCCAAAGGGCAATGCAAGGAAAATTGAGTGCGAGGAACGTCAGAACCGCGATTGCGAGAGTTGCACCGAGGGCATCGGCCGGTGTGTAGACGACAATCGCTGTGAGCGCCATTGTCCATGCTTTCGGGTTGACCCATTGAAACGCAGACGCCTCAAGAAACGTCATGGCGCGACGTGGTTTCTCACGGTCCGCCATCGAGCCGGATGTCGCAATTCTGAAGGCGAGATATAGAAGGTAAGCCGCGCCAGCAAACTTTAGAGCGAGATGAAGGACAGGTACGGCGGTCAGCAGCGCACCGAGCCCAAGTCCGACTGAGATCATCAGGATAGCAAAGCCGATGGCGACACCTGCCATATGGGGAATGCTTTTCAAGAAGCCGAAGTTTGCACCCGAGGCAAGCAGCATCAGATTGTTGGGCCCCGGCGTAATGGAAGAGGCAAAGGCAAAAAGTGCGAGAGACAGCACAGCTTCAATTGTCATCGGGTGGATCCTTTCCTAGAAACATTCACCGATGACAAGAAAATGGGCTTAAAGTGACGATAAATCCTTGCTTTATTGCGTAAATTCGGCCTAATTTTGCAACTTATGAAAGATATTAATGAAATTGACCAAAGAATATTGCGCGTTCTCGAGCATGACGGCCGAATAACCAATTCAGAGCTGGCCAACCGGGTCGGTCTCTCCGCATCAGCCTGCTTGCGTCGGGTCCAGGAACTCGAACGGTCCGGCACGATTATGGGATACCGCGCCCGCATCAACCGCGCGCACCTTGGAACTGCCCTGACGGTGTTCGTGGCTGTTGGCCTGGCACGACATCTAAAGAAAGATCAGGAAGCCTTCGAACAGGCGATGAAAGCGGCACCTCAGGTCCGCGAATGCCACAACGTGTCCGGAACGATCGAGTATTGGCTGCGGGTCGAGGTCGCCGACCTCGAAGCCTACAAGCATTTTCATACGGACATCCTAGGTACGGTTCCACAAGTCGCCAGCCTCGTTTCCTATTTCGTCATGGGCACACCAAAGGACGAACGCGGTTAGGAAGGGACGCTTCGCAGTCCGAAAGCGGCGCAAACCGGATTGCGAACGATAAGGTCGCCCGATTAAGCTCAAAAACACTCAACGGCTGATGGTGCCGATTTAAGGGGGAAATGACCTTGGCAACGCTCCACCGCGCGAACGATCCGCTACTCCAACCCTTTCAACTTAAACATCTCACGTTGAAAAACCGGATCATGTCGACGGCCCATGAGCCGAATTACCATGAAAACGGCCTACCAACCGAGCGTTATTGCCTTTACCACGTTGAGAAAGCCAAAGGCGGTATAGCACTCACCATGACGGCCGGTTCGGCTGTCGTTTCAGCCGATAGTGCGCCTGCCTTCGGCAATCTCCATGCTTACCGTGACGACATCGTTCAACCAATGCGCAACCTAGTGGACGGCTGCAAAGTGCATGGAGCCGCCGTCATGATCCAGCTTACGCATCTTGGCAGAAGGACCAATTGGAACAAGGCCGACTGGCTTCCTGTCCTTGCTCCGTCACCAGTACGCGAACCCGCCCACCGCGCTTTTCCCAAGGAGATGGAAGACTGGGACATGGATCGCATCATCAGCGATTATGCCGCTGCCGCAGAACGGATGAAGGAAGCAGGTCTCGATGGCATCGAGATCGAGTGTTACGGCCATCTTCTTGACGGCTTCTGGTCGCCTGCCACAAACCAGCGAACGGATGACTACGGTGGATCGCTTGAAAACCGGATGCGCTTTTCTCTGAGCGTCTTTGCAGCAATCCGCAAAGCGGTCGGGCCAGATTTCATCGTCGGTGCCCGTATGGTGACAGACGAACAATGGGATAGAGGGCTTTCTCGAGAGGACGGTCTCCAAATCGCAAAGCGGCTTATTGAGACCGATTCGGTTGATTTTCTGAACATCATTCGTGGTCATATCGAACACGACGCACCGCTTTCAAAGGTCATCCCCGTCACAGGATCTCCATCAGCACCTCACCTCGACTTTGCGGGGGAAGTCAGGGCCGAAACTCGTTTTCCAGTCTTCCACGCAGCGCGCATCAACGATGTGGCAACCGCTCGCCACGCGGTTGCCGAAGGCAAGCTCGACATGGTCGGCATGACCCGCGCCCACATCGCCGATCCCCATATCGTCAATAAGATCGCGGCAGGCGAGGAAGATAGGATCAGGCCTTGTGTCGGCGCAACCTACTGTCTCGATCGGATCTATGAAGGGCATGAAGCGCTTTGCATCCATAATCCCGCCACCGCGCGGGAAGCCACAATGCCTCATGTAATCCAAAGGACGGAAGGCGACCCGCGGCATGTGGTGATCGCGGGCGCTGGACCTGCGGGCCTTGAAGCGGCCCGTGTCAGCGCGGAGCGCGGCCACAAGGTGACAATATTCGAGGCTGCCGCAAAGGCCGGAGGACAAGTCCAACTCGCAGTCAAAGCAAAGCGGCGCGCGGAAATGATCGGGATCATCGACTGGCGGCTCAAGGAATTGGAGCGTCTTGGAGCCGTGATCACCTACAACACCTATGCCGAAGCCGAGGATATTCTGGCGCTCGACCCTGATATCATCATTGTCGCAACGGGCGGGTTTCCAAACACCAATACCATCGGCGAAGGCGCCGAACTCGCCGTATCGAGCTGGGATATCCTGGCGGGCGATGTGAAACCGGGCGATAGTGTTCTGCTCTATGACGACAACGGAGCCCATCCGGCCATGGCCGCCAGCGAGATCGTGCTCGACCATGGCGCCGACCTCGAAATCGTCTCGCCGGAGCGCTACTTCGCACCCGAAATCGGCGGCCTCAATCTCGTTCCTTATATGGAAAAACTGCACAAAGCAGGGGCGCAAATCACGCCGATGATGCGCGTCGACCGCTTGAGCCGTGCAGGCAACAAGATCGCCGCGGATCTCGTTTCACCCTACTCGGATAGCAAGATTGCGACCCGGCTCGTTGATCAGGTGATTGTCGAATATGCGACGGAGCCGGCTGCCGATCTTTATCTCGACCTGAAAGACCGGGCGAAAAATCGCGGTGAAGTAGATTATGCGGCGTTGCGCAACGGACATCCTCAGAATTTGACGACCAATCCTGATGGACGGTTCCAGCTCTTTCGAATTGGTGACGCGGTTGCTTCGCGCAACATCCATGCAGCAATTTACGACGCGCTGAGGCTCGCAAAAGACTTCTAGCAAGCCCCTTTGGATCTGTGGCGGGGGCTGGAATCTCCTGGCCATCAACATCTGACAGCAGGAACGCATCAAAGGGAAGAATGCAAGGAGACGTCAGGCCTCCAGCGCCGCCATGACCTCTTCATCGATGTCAAAGTTGGCATAGACGTTCTGAACGTCGTCGTCATCTTCAAGGGTCGAGATGAGCTTCATCAACGTTCCGGCCTTTTCAGCATCGACCGGCGTATTGGTTTGCGGCTTCCAGATCGGTTTCACGCTTTCTGCTTCGCCCAGCGTTTCAGCAAGCCCTTTTGAAACCTCGCTGAGATCTTCGAACGCGCAAGTGATTACGTGGCCGTTCTCGTCGGATTCAACGTCCTCTGCGCCCGCTTCAATAGCTGCTTCCATAATGGCGTCGGCATCACCTGCTTCAGGGGTGTAGGTGATCTCGCCAACCCGATCAAACATGAAGCCAACGGATCCGGTTTCACCAAGCGCACCGCCATTCTTGGAAAACGTTGCTCTCACGCTTGCTGCTGAACGGTTCCGATTATCGGTCAGGCACTCAACAATGACGGCAACGCCTCCTGGGCCGTAACCCTCATAGCGGATTTCCTCGTAATTGTCGGAATCACCGCCCTCCGCTTTCTTAATCGCGCGTTCAATATTGTCTTTCGGCATCGATTGGCCACGGGCGTTTTGAACGGCGAGGCGAAGGCGCGGATTGCCGTCGATATCGGTGCCACCCATTTTTGCAGCAACCGTAATCTCCTTAGAGAGCTTTGAGAACATCTTGGAGCGCTTGGCGTCCTGCGCGCCTTTGCGGTACATAATGTTCTTGAATTTACTATGGCCTGCCATAACCCCTCATGCTTCTTTCGTTCCCGGGCAACGCTGAAAAGCCTTATAAACAGAGCGCCAATCGGGCGGCAAGGGCATCAATACCAAGCTCTCGGTTTTCTACCGTCCATGCATTGCCGAAACGCTGACGAAGACATCATGCTGTCTCAAGGCGAAACTTGAGAAAGTTTGCCCCGTCATAATCAATCTCACCAATCTGCCTCGCGCCAAGTCTTTCAAGCGCTCCGAGCTTCTTTCGAGAGGGGGGCAAGAGGAAGGTGACGTAAGATATGCGATCATCAGTCATCGCAAAACCAATCGCCTTTTTTGAGATCCGCGTTCCAAGACCAAAGGCATCGGGCCGCAAAACCAGTCCGAAATCCCACTCGTCGTTTTCCTTTTGAAAACCACCCCACCCGACATACCGGCCGTTCGACAAGATCGCCCAATGTCCAAGTCCGTCGCGTTGCCAACACGCTTCCTTTTGAGCAACGAAAGTTTCCACAGCCGCAGTATCCCAGTCGAAGGTCAAAAGCGGCATGTGTTCCGCAACCCGAGGGTCGGACATATGGGCCAAAATCTCTTCTGGCTCCACTTCTGAGAGCCGGGCAAAAGTAATGTCGTGTTTCAAATTGGTTTCCCTCGGTGGACGTGAGCGTACAAATCCACTGACTGGATTCTGACTAGATCAGTCAGATCGGTCTCCAAACGGCCAATTCAACGGGATTGAATGTCGCAGAAGCGTTGATTGTGCTCATACCCATTGGGAGACAAGATCCACCCAGCACCAACCTTGTCCAACAATAACTTGAAGCATTCATTCTTTAATCAGGCCTTCGGGCGATCAGATCAATTTCGACGAGAGCACCGACCGCAAGCCCTGTGACACCGATGCAGGTTCTTGCCGGTAGCCGTCCCGGCGGGAAATAAGATTCATACGCGCGGTTCATGGTCTGATAATCGCGCTCGAAATGCGTGAGATAAACACGCGCCTGGACAACATCCTTCAAATCAAGATCGACGCCCTCAAGCACAATGGCCAGGTTCTCCATGACCCGGTGTGTTTGTGCGTCGATCCCGTCCGGTAGGGGCTCATCCGGCGCATCAGGAAAGGTCGGCATTTGCCCGGTAATGAAAACAAAGCCGCCCGCTTCCACGGCATGGGAGAATGGCGCGACCGGTTTCGGTGCAGTCTTGATATTGAAGAAATTTATATCGCTCATATCACTTCGTCTCGTCTTTGACCCATTACATTTTCTATCGAATACGCCTGCCAACAAGGTCGGCTATTCTTAGACGGTTTTGCACACTGCTTCCTTCTGCTTGAAACAAGCTTTTTATCGGAAGTCTTTTCAACCTATTGAAAAGGGAGATTGCGAACATGAGGCAAAATCATTATAAGAACTTACACCGTCATGGTCTTTCCCGGGCAATCCGGCAATTTTCCCTGAAAATTCAGAGACATGGCAGCCCAGGTTCCGCGTGATGGCGGTGGGGCTAAAAAAAAGGATTTTTGCACGATGACACAAAAGCTTCTTATGCCTAAGGCGACAGCGGTCTGGCTTGTCGACAATACAGCGCTCAGCTTTGATCAAATTGCCGAATTTTGCGCCCTTCACCCGC
>JBCDCZ010000123.1:0-12727 GCA_039180865.1 Pseudomonadota bacterium
GCCGAATTTGCCGATATCAAAATCGTTCTTAACGCACCCGGCCTAGGCGACGATGTCCAAGCGATCAAAGCAGGCATTCTGGAGATTGCCGATATTCTGGTCGTCAATAAGAGCGACCTTCCCCTTGCCGACCGGACCGTCAGCCAGTTGCAGGCGATGCTCGATCTCAGACAAGGCGAAAGCCGCGAGATTCCCATCGTCACAACTTCGGCCACGGAGCTTTCCGGCATCAAGGAACTTGCAGCCGCGATTTTAGATCTATCGGAACGCCTTAATGTGGAGTCACATGAGGTAAAACAGGGACGCAGGCTACGCGGTCTTCTGAAACGTCGAACCCAGAAGCTCTTTCGGGAACGCTTCGAAGCGATCAAGACAGAAGATATGGACACAATCTGCGGCGCAGTCAGAGACGGAAGCCTGTCGGTGAACGATGCCGTCGCGCGGCTACTCAACCTTGCCAGCCGATAGCCCTAGCTGACTGTATTCAAGAGCCGATAGGTTGCAAGATCGACCATGCCATCAACATCGATCACCGTATCGGCCGCTTCGTAATCATTGTCGATTTCAAGCGAAGCTGCTCCGTGCACGAAGGTCCATAGCAACACTGACAATTGTTTGGTTCGGTCATCGTCCGGGGTCATGCCCAGATGCGCGGCGACCTCTTCGATCAAAATGCTGAAACAGCGATGCCCGCAATCATGGACCGTGTCGTTTTCTTTCACATTCGGGCTTGATCCGAACATCAGGCGAAAAGCCCCGGGATTCTTTCTCGCAAAGCCGACATAGGCCTTGCCGATCGCAGCAATCCGTTCCGCACGTCCAGGCTCATTCGGCCCGGCTGAATCGCGCGCCTCGATCATTTCTTCGGTCATGTCCTGAAAGCCAGATTTGGCAACGCTTTCGAGGATTTCCTGCTTTTCCTTAAAGTGCTTGTAGGGCGCTGCGGTGCTGACGCCCGCCATCTTGCAAGCTTCAGCGATTGAAAAGTGTGCCGCACCATCGCGTTCGATCAATGTGCGGACGGCTTGTGTCAAAACAGTCGCCAAGTCTCCATGATGATAGGTTTTTTTCATTGTCGCCATGATTCTAGCCCGTCGTCCTGCCGATCATATTTCAAAAAAAATCCGGAGAAAAGCTTGTCCGGTTAGCGTTACTAACATATGTTAGCGACACTAACTTATCAAATTCTTTCCGCAGCGACGCGAGGATGAGCATGGACACCGAGCCCCGGAAAACACCAGGACGCACCTTCAAATCCCTCCTGAAAACAGGCGTCTCCCACGTTCTGAACGGCATGAAAGTGCTCATCTTCGCCGGGATCGCCGTGGCAGGCATTGGAGCCGGCGTTACCATTATCCAGGAACGGTCCGATGCAAGAGCAACTGTTGCTCCCTCCGATCCAATCCTGGTTGAAACTATACGTGCAGCGGCACAGGATAGCTTTTCGCGGATGACTTCCTATGCCGGTTTGATTGAACCGGCGCGCACCAGCGCGCTTGCCTTCGAGCGAGCGGGAACGCTCCTTGACGTGACCGTCGATGAAGGCGATCTCGTAAAGACCGGCGACGTGATTGCGACCCTTGATACGCGCGCTCTCGAAACACGTAAGCGGGAACTTCAGGCGCGCAAGACAGCGCTCACTGCCCAGCGTGATCTTGCCCTGATTACCACAGAACGGCGCCGCGAACTCAGCAAGGACGGCTGGTCGACGGATCAGGCATTCGATGAAGCCCGCCATGACGTTATGCGCCTTGATGCTTCGATTAACGAAGTTGAAGCCGCCCTTTCCGGTGTCGATGTCGATCTCGACAAATCCATCGTCAAAGCCCCCTTCGACGGCCGGATCGCTGCCAGACGCCTCGATGAAGGTGCAATCGTTTCTTCTGGAGCAGCACTTGTCGACCTCATGGAAACATCAAAACCGCAGCTTCGCGTCGGCTTCCCTCAAGCACGGGCAAACTCCCTGAAAATCGGTAAAACCTATGACGTGCTGATCGACGGCGTGGTGGTGAAGGCCCGCCTTCACACACTCCGGCCTGATATCGACCCGGCAACCCGGTCTCTTATTGCCCTCTTCAATCTTCCTTCCAACGGCACATATCGCTTCGGCGCAATTGCCGATGTGACGATTGAAACGAAGGATGACCGAGACGGCTTCTGGCTGCCGGTCACGGCCCTTAAGGAGGGATCGCGTGGTCTCTGGACGATCATGACGGTGCTCAACGGCAAAGCGCAACTTGAAAGCGTCGAAGTCCTCACAAGCGACGGCGACCGTGCCTTTGTACGCGGCACGCTCACCGACGGTGCTGAAGTCATTGTCAACGGCAATCACAGGCTTGTTCCTGGAACCCTGGTCACTGCAAGCGCTGATAAGGACGCCTAGATCATGGAAACCCTTTTCGTCAGCCGGAAGCGTCTAACCGCGCTCCTGATCCTCGTTGTTTTGTCGGCTGGGCTCTCCTCGCTTCTCTCGATCGGACGACAGGAAGACCCGACAATCACCAATCTCTTCGCGACCATTGTCACGTCCTACCCCGGAGCGGAGCCGACCCGCGTCGAGGCGCTTGTCACCGAGCCGATTGAAGAGGAACTCCGCGAAATCGCTGAGATCGTAACAATTGAATCGGCGTCACGCGTCGGCGTCTCCCTTGTCACGGTTGAACTCTCCTCGACGATCTCGGACGAGACCATCGAACAAACATGGTCTGAGATCCGCGATGCGCTATCAGATGCCGCCCAGTCGTTTCCCGCGGGCGCACAAGAGCCGACATTCGACAATGACAGGACCGGTGCCGTCACTGCGATCAGTGCCCTTGTCCCGCGCCATGACGGCGTTCCGCTTTCGATCGTGAACCGCTATTCGGAAGATCTTCAGGATCGGCTCAGAAAACTCTCCGGCTCCAAGATTGTCGAACGCTACGGCGCTTCGGAAGAAGAAGTTGTCGTAGAAATCGATCCCGGAATGATTGCCTCCCTCGGCCTAACACCGGAGCGGGTCGCCGACGCCATTCGCCAAGCAGACTCGAAGGTGAGCGCCGGGCGCTTACGGGGCACGCAATCCGATCTTCTGATCGAAGTTGAAGGGGAAATCACCAATCTCGACCGGCTCCTCGAAATCCCCGTCATCACATCCACTGGTGGCGCGATCACCCGGATCGGCGACATCGCGACGGTGCGCAAGACAGAACGCCAACCCGAACAGTCCATCGCCTATGCGAACGGAAAACGCGCGGTTCTGATCGCGGCCAAGATGGAAAACGACCTCCAGGTCGATACCTGGATGGCGCGCGTCAAAAACGAACTTCAAGCCTTTGAGGAAACGCTTCCCGCCGGGCTCGAACACCGCCTCGTCTTCGACCAGAACACCTATACCGTGAAACGGTTGAGCGAAGTCGGCCTTAACATGCTGACAGGGATCACGCTCGTGATCATCGTTCTTTTCTTCACGCTCGGCGCGCGGGCTGCGATGATTGTCGCAACTGTTCTACCCCTCGTCTCTCTAGCCTCCATCGCAACGCTTAACTTCCTGGGCCTCAGCATTCACCAGATGTCCGTGACGGGTCTTATTGTTGCCCTCGGTCTCCTCGTTGATGCGGCAATCGTCATGACCGATGAAATCCGCAAACGGCTCGGTGAGGGTGAGGACCGCATTTCGGCGGCAGGCGCATCGGTCAAACGACTCGCTGCACCCCTCGCGGCCTCGACCGTAACAACCGCGCTTTCCTTTATGCCAATGGCGCTCCTTCCTGGCCCGGCGGGCGATTTCGTCGGCGCGATTGCCATTGCCGTCATCGTCATGCTGATCTGGTCCTTCGTGATTGCGATGACCGTTACGCCTGCCATTGCCGGCTGGTGGTTGCCCGAGACCAAAGAAGGCGAGAAACCGCGCTTTTGGAAGACAGGCCTGCGTGCAGGCCCGGTCGGTCGGCTCTTCGCTTATTCCCTCAAACTCTCCATGGCCAATCCGCGTCTCGCTGTTCTTTACGCCATGATCCTTCCAATCATCGGCTTTTTGAGCTTTCCAACGTTGACTGCGCAGTTCTTCCCCGGCGTTGATCGCGACCAGTTCTATATCGAGGTTGAGCTTCCTTCCGGAACGGCGATTTCCCGGACTGATGCCATCGCGCAAAAAATCGACGCGCGGCTTTCCGGCGACGACAGGATCCGCGACATTCAATGGGTGATCGGCGAAAGCGCGCCTGCATTCTACTACAATATGGTAAGCAATCGGGATCAGTCGCCAAACTATGCGCAGGCGCTGATCACGACCCGTTCCGATGATGCAACGGCAGAGCTGATTGCCCCCCTTCAGCGCGCGCTTGACGCCGAATTTCCGATGGCGCGCATTCTGGTTCGTGATCTCGTCCAGGGGCCGCCGGTCGATGCACCGCTGGAATTGCGCTTTGTCGGGCCTGACATTGAAACGCTACGCCGTCTGGGTGATGAAGCCCGGCTTTTGATGGACGCGCTCGACGAGACGACCCATGTCCGCACATCTATACCTGGCGGCGCGCCGAAGCTCGAATTCATCCTTGACGAAGACAAGGTCGATGTCGCCGGGCTCGATATGGCAGAGGTCGCTCGCCAGCTCGAAACGGCCCTTGAAGGGGTGACAGGTGGATCCCTGATTGAAGGCACCGAAGAACTTCCCGTCCGGGTGCGGGTCGGAAGCGGCTATCGTGCCGATGCTGCCTTCATCCAATCGTTTGACGTAATCTCCGGGCTCAATGCCGACGATCCCCTCGCCTATCGCGGCATTCCGCTCTCAGCTCTTGGCGAGATGCGGCTTGTGCCTGCGCAAGGCACGGTCAACCGTCGGGACGGCGAACGCACCAACACGGTTCAGGGCTTCGTGCAATATGGCGTTCTGCCGGAGGAAGCTCTCGTTAAGATGCAGGCTTCCCTTGAAGAGAACGGCTTCATTGTCCCGCCAGGCTACCGGATGGAAACGGGTGGTGATGCCGACGAACGTGGGGAAACGCTGACAAATCTCATGTCCTCGGTCGGACTCATCGTGACGCTGACGATTGCAGCGATCATCCTCACCTTTAACTCCTTCCGTCTGTCGCTGGTGACATTGTGTGTTGCCTTGCTCTCAGCGGGCTTGTCGCTGCTTGCCCTTGCTATCATGCAATATCCGTTCGGGATTCAGGCGGTGATCGGCGTGATCGGCTCAATCGGGGTTTCGATCAATGCGGCGATCATTATCATGACCGCCCTCCAAGCTGATGCGCGCGCCATGGCGGGTGACCGCGAGCGGATCACCGAGATCGTGATTGGTGCAAGCCGCCATATCGTCTCGACGACGGTCACAACTTTCGGAGGTTTCCTGCCGCTCATTCTGGAAGGCGGCGGGTTTTGGCCACCCTTCGCGGTCTCCATTGCGGGTGGTGTTCTTCTGTCGACCGTTGTGAGCTTCTATTTCACACCACCGATGTTTCTTCTCACCTATGCAGGACGCAAAAAGGATGACGAGGATCTCGCGCAGAATGATCTGGAAGAGAAAGTGACAGTTGCGGCCCCAGCCAAGCTCACCCCCCGGATCCACCCACATCTGGCAGAGGCGGCTGAATAGCCGCTTCACACGCCCGCACCGTCAATGGGCCCAAGCGCCGATGAGTTCCCGGGTTGACGGACATCAATGCTGTCCGACGCGCTCACCTGTAGAAAATACGTATATCGAATTCACGAACCTGAAGCGGAGGAACGCATGCTTTCGCGTCGAACATTGATTGTCTCGGGTTTGTCTGTCGCTGCCATCGGGGCTGCCGGATATGCGGTGTGGCCGCGGCTTGATGGTTATCACGAGGAACTGGAACGGCAGCGACGACTTACTTCGAACGATCCGACCCTTCTTGAACTCGTCAGATTATCGACACTGGCGGCGAACGGGCACAATTCGCAGCCGTGGAGATTTCGCCTTGATGAAACACGTATTCGCATCCTGCCGGACTTTTCGCGCAGGACCGAGATCGTCGACCCCGATGATCACCATCTCTATGTAAGCCTTGGATGTGCGGCAGAGAACCTCGCCATCGCCGCGAGCGCACACGGCCGCGCGGCGAATGTCGCGATTGAAAGCGGCTCTGAAACAGAAATCGACATCCTCCTCGAAAACGGGCCGCCTTTGAACATGGCGTTGTATGAGGCCATTCCCCACAGGCAATCCACGCGATCCGAGTTTGATGGACAACCGGTATCGCCAGCAGATCTGAACCTTTTGAAAAAAGCAGCTCAACAGGACGGCGTTTCAGTCCTCTTCTTCAACGAACCATCCGATCTTGAAGCCATTCTCGAATTCGTTGTCGCAGGGAACAGCGCACAAATGGACGACCCCGCATTTGTCGCAGAACTCAGGGAGTGGTTGCGCTTCAGCCCCGATCGGGCGATTGCCGAAGGTGACGGCCTCTTTAGCGCCACCACGGGCAACCCAGTCGTACCGGAATGGCTCGGGGGGCTTATGTTTCAGTCCTTCTTTACGAAGCAAGGTGAGAACGACAAATATCGCACCCATATTCGATCATCGGCTGGAATTGCCATCTTTATCGGTGACAAGGACGATCCGGAGCATTGGATTAAAGTCGGACGCAGCTTCGAACGCTTCGCCTTGCAGGCGACGGCGCTTGGGATCCGCAATGCGCATATCAATCAACCAATTGAAGTGCCGTCTGTTCGCCCAGAATTTGCAAACTGGCTTGGAATGCCCGAAGCCCGGCCCGATCTGATTGTTCGTTTTGGCCGCGCACCTGCTCTCCCGATGTCTTTGCGGCGACCTGTTGACCAGGTCCTCGCCTGAATACGGGATAAGGACGAAAAACCCCTCATGGTTTACAATTCTTTACGAAGATCTGCGATCTATGCGAATCTACGGACCTTTTGATACGTCATTCGGTCCCTCGCAAAATCAAGAATACAAAGACGGACCTACACTATGCAGCTTCTTCAACGCATCCTCAAAATTAAGACCAAGACAAAAATCCTGATGAGCAGCTGTGTACCGATTGTTTTTCTTGCTGGCCTCGGAGGACTTGCGGCCTATTCCATCAATTCTATCGTTTATACGAACAAGTGGGTTTCGCACACAAACAGGGTGCTCACGGAAACAAACGGAATAGTGGCATCGGCCGTCGACATGGAAACCGGCATGCGCGGCTACCTCCTCGCGGGGCGAGAGGAATTTCTCGAGCCCTATCGGACAGGCCAAGACAAAACCTACGGAGCAATTTCAGAGCTCAGCACGACGGTTTCTGACAATCCCGCGCAAGTTGAACGCCTGAGGCAGGCGGAAAGTATTCTGCAAGAGTGGCAGGCCAACGTGACAGAATCGGCGATTGAATTGCGCCGGGAAATCGGCGACGCAAGGACGATGAACGATATGGCCTCGATTGTTGGCGAAGCGCGGGGCAAAACCTATTTCGACCAGTTTCGTGGTCAACTCGCAACGTTTGTCGAGCGGGAGCAGAAACTCCTTGAAGAGCGCGAACGTGCGTCCGAGGTGGCTTCGACCAATCTCCTCAACAACCTTGCACAAGTGCGAGAAGCAGCAGCATGGGTTCAACACACCCAGAAAGTGATCGCTGCCGCCAATGAGATTGTTACCAATGCGGTGAACATGGAAACCGGCATGCGCGGTTTCGTGGTGACCGGTGACGAAGCTTTCTTGGAACCTTACAACGCCGGAAGCAAGTTGTTGGAAACAAGTCTTTCCGAACTACAGAAAACTGTCGCAGATAATCCGCCCCAAGTCGCACGTCTTGCCGAAGCCGGCTCAGTTGTTACGCAGTGGAAGGAGCTTGTTGCGGAGACTGCAATTCTAATGCGCCGGGATATCAATAATGGGGATCGCCCACGCGACGATGTGGAACGGTTTATCGCCAGCAAACTTGGCAAAACTTATTTCGACCAGTTTCGCGCCATTCTGGCCGATTTCACATCAGTTGAGGCCGATCTGATTATTGAACGCGAGGTGAGTACCGATCGCGCAGATGCGAGTGCTCAAGCTGCACTCAAGACGATGGACGAAAACGCCAAGTGGGTGACACATACCTATAGCGTGATTGCTTCAGCAAACGAGTTGCTCTCCGAAGCAATCAATATGGAAACCGGCATGCGTGGCTACCTGCTCGCCGGAAAAGAAGAATTCCTTTCGCCGTATACGTCCGGATCCGAGCGTTTTTTCGCAAAACTCGATGAGTTACGGCAAACCGTCAGCGACAATCCTGATCAGGTTTCCCTTCTCACTGAAATCGAACAAAACCTGAAAGCTTGGAAAACCAATGTAACCGAACCAATGATCGCACTGCGCCGTGAGATTGGCGACGCAAAAACCATGGACGATATGGCTGACCTTGTCGGCGAAGCGCGCGGCAAAATCTATTTCGATGAGTTCCGTAGCATCATGGCTGAATTCGCGGCAGAAGAGCAGGCTTTGATGGCCGAACGTGAGAAGGCGAATTCTCAAACTGTTTCTAACACTTACCTGACGATTGCCGGTGGTACGATCCTTGGCGGGCTTCTGGCCCTTCTTCTTTCCTTCCTAACCGGGCGTGGTATTGCCGGACCATTGACCGGTATGACCACGACCATGCGCAAGCTCGCCGATGGGGACCACGGTGTCGACGTTCCCGGCAAAGGACGCGCCGACGAGATCGGCGAAATGGCAGATGCGGTTCAGGTCTTTAAAGACAACGCTATAGAGAACGACCGCCTGCAAGAAGAACAGGCCGAAGCCGGCCGACGACTGGAGCAGGAAAAACATCAGGCTCAAATTGCGATGGCGGATAGTCTGGAATCAAACGTCAAGACTGTGGTTCAGACGATCGCGAGCGCGGCAGCCGAAATGCAGGCGACAGCGGAAACCATGTCACAGTCCGCAGCAACCGCGAGCAACCAATCGACAACCGTAGCAGGCGCGACCGAAGAGGCGTCCATGAATGTGCGCACCGTGGCTGTTGCCTCGGAACAGCTCTCGCAATCGATCGGTGAGGTCAGTCGCCAGATCACCACATCGCGCGATGCCACCAAGAGCGCTCAAGTGACGACCGACAAAGCTGCGAGCACAATCGAGAACCTCTCAGAAATGGCTGAAACGATTGGTTCTGTCTTGAACATGATCAACGATATCGCCGAACAGACCAACCTTCTGGCCCTCAATGCCACCATCGAGGCGGCACGGGCGGGTGAAGCTGGCAAAGGTTTTGCAGTCGTCGCGTCCGAAGTTAAGTCACTCGCCAGTCAAACGGCGAAAGCAACTGAAGAAATTTCCAAGCAGATCGGATCCATGCGAGCTGCGACCGGTGAATCCGTAGATGCAATCCGGGAGATCCAGAAGGTGATAGCCGATTTGAGCGAGGCGGCGGTCGCGATTTCGGATTCCGTCGATCAGCAAGATTCCGCAACACAGGAAATATCCAGAAACGCAGTTGAAGCGTCCAACGGAACCCAGAATGTTGCAGAAAGCATAGCGTCGGTTCAGGCTGCAGCCGGTGATACCGGCCAAGCTGCGGAACAGGTTCTGAGTGCGGCCAACGAGCTCTCTATCCAATCTTCCGCTCTTGATGAACAGGTAGATGCGTTTCTGCACAAGATACGCGCTGCATAGTCTTTCAATAGGCTGCGTTGCGGTCTCGGGTTTGCTTTTGGGGAACCACTCTTAGAGGTATTCCGTCGATCTTCCCCATGGCAATCGGGCGCTACTCTACATAGCGTTTGAATGAGACCGCGCTATCAGCAAAGGCTTCGGAAATCGCACTCAGATGCTCGCCGACAACGTCGAAGTCGCTGGTGTTGACCTTATCCCAACCCGCGTAAAACACGATGTCATTCTCGATCACAACCTGAACGTCGTATTTGCGCTTCAGTTCAATGAGCGTCGCCTGGGTCGCCGGTGTCAACGCCTGTAGAAGTGCCTGATGATACGCGGAAGCATTTTCGGGAACATTGCCTCTTCTATCGGCAATCGAAATGTTGAACTGTCGGTTGAACTCAACAGACTCGGTTTGAAAGTCGTGTCTGCTCTCGCCAAGAATACTCTCGTGGAGCAGGCGCGCCCGAATGTCCGTGTCGCGATCAAGTTTGTAAGCGCACAGCATCTGCAGCAGATACGCCTGATTGCCGGTATTGCCATATGCATCGGTTTTGAGTGACGGAGCGGCGAGCGTCATGTCCGACTGCACAATGCCGAATGCCATCCAGAATGGGATCGCTTTTGTGGTGTTCCCCCAAAAAAAGGCGTCGATGTCAATCATCGTCATCCGACCGACTTTCATATCGAGCAGGTCGCCGACGCGGTCTCTGACCCGGCGGATGCGCGGGTCCATCGGTAATTCGCCCTCGACGTGACGCCCCTGTTTTCTCTTTTCGTCAATCAGGTGCTTAACGGCGGCGTGCTTCTCCGCGTTCGTGGAGGGCAGGATTTCGAAGCCCCAATTGTTCTTCTTTGCAAGCTGATAGAGAAGAAAATCGATCCGCTTTTCTGAATTGTTCAGATAGTCAGCGCCTAGAAGGACGATCGCACCGCCAAAAGCGCATGGAGCCGCGACCCACAATATGTCGCGATAAAAGAAACCGACGAAAAACAGCGCAAAACCAACAAGGAGCAGTATTCCGGCGACACTACGGATCCAGTCCGGCAGCTTGATACCTTTGCGTGGTTTGGCAACAACCTCTTGCTTGAAGTTGATTTCACCGTCGAACGGATCCCACATACGCTGGCTTGCACTCATTTTACTGCTCCCCTTGCTGTGGTCGTTCTGACGGCTGGGAAAATCATTTCTTCTCACCATCCATGCCGAGCGCTGCAATGTTGACCGGCTGGGAAATCATTTTCATCTCGGTCGCCTCGACCTCGAACATCGGTAGCGTCTCGTATTTCTTCATATTCGCGATGATGTTCCACGGGATCGACAGGACCTTCGAGTTAAAGGCCTGTACATTGCCGTTGAAGAGACGACGCGAGGCAGCAATCTGATCTTCCGTTTCCTCAAGTTGCTGCTGAAGAAGGCGGATATTCTCCGTCGCGGTGATTTCCGGATTATCTTCGGTGTATCCGACAAAGCCCTGCAAAGCCGCGGTGAGTTCGCCTTCCGCCTTATTGACATCCTCATGGTTTCCTCCGGCAAGTGCTGCAAGCGCCTGGGTTCGCGCGTCAAGGATGCGATCCAGAATTCCACTTTCATGGCTCATCGCGGTGCGGGCTGCGCTAACGAGATTTGGCACCAGCTCATGCCGGCGTTTCAACTGAACCGTAATTCCGGACCAGCCCTCGTCGACTTTCGTTTTCGCGGTCACGAGACTGTTGTAACAATAGACATACCCCCCTATCACGGCTGCAAACAGGAGGATAATGATCAGAAATTCCATCTCGTTAAGTCCTTAAACTGGCGTACTGACTCTAGCATCGCAGGAATTGGCGCAGGTCTTCGATTAAACGACTTCCGCCATCGGCTCTCAGGATTTCAGCAAAGAAACTATTCCGCGCGCAGGCGCGCACCAAGCTACCAGTTTTCATAGGGGGCTCGGTCCAAACTGGCGGTAGGCGTGCTAGTTCAGCAGGTGACTGATAAGCTGCGCCTGTCCGTGTTTACCGGTCTTGAGGTAAACGCGCTTGAGATAAACTCTCACCGTATCCGGCTTCAAACCGTGATGATTTGCAATGCCCCGGACATCGCGTCCTTCCAAAAGGGCTAGTGTTACGACAGCTTCAGCATGCGTCAGATTGTAAGCGGCCCTGAGCCCTTCAACATCCCAGGTTGCGCGCTTTAACGGACCGAGTTCGAGACGAACGGTTTTCTCATAAGGAAAGTCCGGCCCGCGGCTAAGCGCGACGGAAACGCCGTATCCGTTTCGGTCGGAGAGGAACACCGTGTTGTTTTGCCCGCTGAGTGCCCGCTCGACGGCTTTGTCAAACCGACGCACATCCTTTTTCAGCTTTGGGCACAACCTGCCATTCGCAATTTTGAAGCATTCTTCGATGGTCGCCCTTGCCAGGTCATCCATCACCCGGATCACGCCCGCCTGGTCGATCAAAACCACACATTGACTTGCACACGATCCGATTTCCATCCTAAGACGCAAATCAACCGCGCGCACCATTTGCTGGAGCATCATCGATGTCCGAGTCGCCTCATTCTCGTTCATCCAGTCGAACGCCGATAAATGCCCGATCGTGAACATGAAGAGTCCGGAATTTCCCCGGTAGAGAGCTGTTCCGAAGTGATCGGTGTCAGATGGCCTTACGAAGTTATCGTAGACACCCTGCCTGTCGAAGTGGTCCGCACTGACCAGTTCCGTCTTATGAAGCAATTTGCCAGGAAGAGCATAGGGCAACGCTGCTATGACCGGATTACTTTCCGGTGTCAGATAATGCGAGCGCATGACCTCAACAAGCTCGGGATCCACGCGTTCAGAACCCAGGAACATGGGAGACGCCGGATCTTGCATTCGAAAGGCCAAAAAGGCGCTCATTTCCGCTCGACCCTGGCAAAATGCCTCCGTCAAGGCCTCAAAATCACCCGTTTCAAGATAGTTCAATACGTCGTTTCCGAATGTATCGAAGCTCACAGTCCCAACCATCCTTTCATGACGGCACGTCTATACCCATACGGGTATAGATTGTGATTATTATCCATTGAGAATGAAGTCGCAATGCCGATAGAAATGACTTTCACGCAAAAGCGGGGGCGCTAACGTGGGCAAGCATGTGACTCTGGACGGCTTCAGCGGGCAA
>JBCDCZ010000124.1:0-12719 GCA_039180865.1 Pseudomonadota bacterium
AAGCCAACGCTTTTTGACAATCGTTCGCTCAGATTTTCCTTCGCGAACGCATTTTGCGAGAAATTCTTCGGCGATTGCACCGAATGTGTTTTCGGCACTGATTTTGCGTTTGATCTTCTCCTGTCTCTTCTCCTCAGAGGGATCAATCCCGGCAGCGATCTGTGATTTAGCATTATCCCGTTTCTTTCGGGCTTGGGCGAGCGTCACTGCGGGATAAGCGCCTAGCGAAAGCGTCTTCTGCTTGCCGTCGAAACGATAGGCCATCTTCCAAAGCTTCGATCCGGTTGGCTTCACTAAGATATGAAGGCCACCGCTATCACTGTATTTTACCTGCTTTTCCAGCGACTTAAGGTTCTTGAGTATGGTATCTGTCAACATGATTTCGGCCGGTCGTGAGAATGCCGTCAGAAGCGAGACCAACAACGGCCCAACAACAACCTAACATTCGAGACCAACAATGAACCAAATTTCACCAAAGGACCAACGCAAAAAACCAACAAAAATCATCGGCTTTCAGCAAACGATATCGGACGACAACAAGCGTCAAGAGGAAATAAATTCTTGAAAATAGGGGAATATTCTGGACTATCACGGACAATAATGGATCGTGGAAAACGGTCCGATGGTGCCCCCCGCCGGAATCGAACCGGCACTCCGTAAAGGAACGGGATTTTGAATCCCGCGCGTCTACCAGTTCCGCCAGAGGGGCATCATTTAAGAAGGGTCGGAGGTTGTTTTGAACGCTCTCGCGCACGGAATACCAACCCGTTGAACCGGTGGCGGGATCATAGGCAAAGACTCTGTCCGGTCAAGGCGCAAGTCCCATCGGTCTTCACCATTTTCGCAAACAATTAAAATTTGAGCCATTCCGCTGCTTAAGCTTTGCCGCCAAATCTGCTAACGGGTCGGCAGCTACAGGATGTCATCAACAAGAAGCCCCAAAGATAGGGGCCGGACACAGGAGAAAGCATTGGCGGAAGCTCACCTTGGCGACGAGCGAAAGGGCATTTTGAGACGCATGTACGACTGGGTGTTGCGGCTTGCTGGCACAAAACACGCAACAAGCACGCTTGGCACCGTTTCGTTCGTTGAAAGTTCCTTTTTCCCGATCCCGCCAGATGTTCTGCTAATCCCGATGGTGCTTGCAAAGCGCCATAAATGGATTTTCTACGCCACGATCTGCACACTTACATCTGTGCTCGGCGCGTTTCTTGGCTATGCGATTGGCGCGTTTCTTTACGAGAGCGTTGCGGAACCAATCTTGGCGTTTTACGGCAAGGTCGAAAAATTCAATGAAATCCGCGGCTGGTACAATGAATATGGCGGCCTTGGGGTCCTTTTCGCCGCGGTCACACCCTTTCCCTACAAGGTCCTGACCATTTTTTCAGGCGTAACGGGCCTCGACTTCATTACCTTCACCGTCGTCAGCATTATCGGTCGCGGGATGCGCTTCTTTCTTGTGGCATGGCTTGTATACGTTTTTGGACAGCCGGTTCAGGCCTTTATCGAAAAACGCCTCGGTTTAACGCTGACCGTTGGAATGGTTTTGTTGATCGGTGGATTCCTTGCCGTTAAATTGCTCTTCTAGATGAGTGTGTAGCGCAAGAGCCCGGTATGTTGAGCACCAAGACCACGGCAATCTTCATCGCCGCCTTTTCAGCGGCAGTGATAGCGTCTGCCTGGGGTTTTCAAGTAATTGGCGGCTATGAACCGTGCGGGCTCTGTCTTCAACAACGCCTTCCCTATTACTATGGCGTTCCTGTTGCGGCCCTTGCCGTTCTCGCTGCGTCTGTTGCGGGTTGGCGCCGCTTCGTCCGCCCGCTGCTGTTTCTGACCGCAGGCATCTTCGCGATCAGCCTGTTCCTGGCAGCCCGTCATGCTGGGGTCGAATGGGATCTTTGGGATGGCCCGCCATGTCCGTCGGCCGGCTTTACCGGGATCGAGGGCGGAAAGTCGCTGCTCGACGTTATCCAGAACGCAAAGATCGGCTTTTGCGACGAGCCCCCCGTTCGTTTCCTTACCCTATCCTTTGCAGGATGGAATGCGATTGCCTCACTCATCCTAATGGCGGCTGCGCTTTATGGGGCACTTCGCGGTTACGCGCTTATGGGTGCCGGAAAAACCATAAGTCCTAACTCTTAGCGGCATTACTCGGCGGCGGCACGATCTTGATCGACGTGATCCGGTTGCGCACCTTTTTCAGAACCCGGAACCGTAATCCGTGGAACGTAAATTGCTGATTTCGTTCCGGGATCGCCCGCGCCTCGTGGATGACAAGCCCGGCGATTGTGGTTGCTTCGTCGTCGGGAAGGCTCCAATCCATCGCCCGGTTGATATCGCGGATCGGCACACCGCCATCGACAATCAGGGAACCATCCATTTGCGGTTCAACACCTTTCAGATCGATGTCGTGCTCGTCGGAAATGTCACCGACGATCTCCTCAATAATGTCTTCAAGCGTTACAAGCCCTTCGACCTCGCCATATTCATCGACGACGATCGCGAGGTGGGCCTGACGCCGAAGAAACTCATTAAGCTGTGCTTGAAGCGATGTCGTGTCAGGCACGAACCAGGGCTTTTGAGACAATGCCAAAAAATCGATTTTTTCCGGCTCGTTTTTGGCATCAGCAAGAGCACGGAATAGCGACTTTGCATGCAAGATACCGACGATATTGTCGGAATCCCCTTCATAAAGAGGTAAGCGTGTATAGGGGCTTGAGAGAATTTCAGAAACCAGCTCCGCGGGGCTTGCCTGAACATCAATCGTCTGCATCTCGGTGCGGTGGATCATGACGTCGGCGACTTCCAATTCAGATAGGTCAAGGACGCCGCCAAGTTGATCCTTGTCGCTCTTCACCACGGCTCCTTCCTGGTGCATGAGGTCGAGCGTGCCACGCAATTCCTCGGAGCCGGATAGGACACTCTGGTCGTCCTCGACATTGATGCCGAAACGAGACAGCAACCAACGCACAAACTCGGTGATCACAGCTGTAACAGGGGCGAAGACGGTGACAATCACCCGCACAACCGGTGTAACGGCAAGCGCAAACCGGTCGGGATTGGCAATCGCCCATGTCTTCGGCAGGACTTCGGCAAAGACAACGACAATCGCCGTCATCACAAGGGTCGCGATCGCAACACCAGCCTCACCGAAAAGGCTTAGGAAGAGGCTTGTCGCAAGGGCTGATGCCAGAATGTTGACAAGATTGTTGCCGAGC
This sequence comes from Pseudomonadota bacterium, assembly GCA_039180865.1. Lineage (GTDB taxonomy): Bacteria > Pseudomonadota > Alphaproteobacteria > Rhizobiales > JACESI01 > JBCDCU01. The sequence goes on from JBCDCZ010000124.1 coordinate 3,219, forward strand.
AGGAGCGCGCCGATGAGACGTTCGCGCACCCGTGTCAGCTCGCTGACCATCCCGGCGCGTTTGGCTGACCCATTGCCGGACTTTTCAAGCTGCAGCATACGTGCCCGGGAAACGGCCGTCAGGGCCGTTTCAGATCCTGAAAAGAAGCCGGAAACGAGGATCAAACCGGTTATCGATAAGACGAGAAACCATTGGTCGGAAGTAAGGCCAAGAAACATTTAGGAAACCAGATTGTCTTCCAGGAACGTCTTCACATCGCCGGGTGAGACGTCGTCTTGAATGAAGGCTTTGCCGATCCCTCTCGTCAGAATGAAGGTCAGCGCGCCGCGTTTTACTTTCTTATCTTGCGCAATATGCGTCATCAGTTCGTCAGCATTGAGTGCTTCGCCTGGAATATGGGCCAGTTCAAAGGGTAGTCCAACCCTTTCGAAATGAACGCGGACCCGTTCCGCATCCCCTTCAGGCGCAAGACCCAACCGAGCGGAAAAGCGATGGGCAAGCACCATACCGATCGCAATCGCCTCGCCATGGACAAGTCGATCGGAATAACCCGTCGCAGCCTCAAGCGCGTGACCGAATGTGTGACCGAGATTTAAGAGCGCGCGGACACCGGCCTCCCGTTCATCTGCAGCCACGATCTTTGCCTTGGCCCGGCAGGATGTTGCCACCGCATGGCGCCGCGCCGCGCCGCCTGAGAAAACACCCGAGACATTCTCCTCAAGCCAGGAGAAGAACTCTGCGTCGTCAATCAGGCCGTATTTTGCAACTTCTGCGTAACCGGCTCTCATATGGCGCGCACTGAGCGTATCGAGAGCTGTCGTGTCCGCCACAACGAGATGTGGCTGATGAAACGCCCCGATCAGGTTTTTTCCGTGCGATGCATTTATACCCGTTTTCCCGCCAACAGAAGAATCGACCTGCGCTAAAAGACTGGTCGGTACCTGAATGAACGGCATTCCCCGGCGCACCAGACTTGCTGCAAAGCCGGCAAGATCACCAATGACCCCGCCGCCAAGCGCGATCAGAAAATCGCCGCGTTCAAGTTTGTTGTGAAGGACCTTGTCCACAACATCCTGAAGGATCGGCCAGCTCTTGGAACTCTCGCCCTGTGGGACAATAATATCTGCCGTCTCGATGCTGGCTAATGCCAGTGACTCCCGGAGAGCTTCGAGATGACATGTCGCAACGTGTTCGTCGGAAACGATTGCGGTGCGCACCGACCCGAAGCGATCCCTGATGAGCGGACCAACGCGTTCCATCAAAGCATCGCCGATCAAAATGTCATAAGATCGTTCCCCGAGCTCAACGACGACACGTTCAACGTCGGACGGGATTTGCGGGGTATGCACCTCGTCACCTTGCGTCAACACACTGAAAAGGCCTCCCTTGGTTCAGCGCCCGCACTCATGCGGCGTGAGTATCAAGATAGTCCCATAACGTGTTTGCGACGGCGCTCACAACCGTTTCGTGGCTTTCATTGCGGGATGCGACCGTGATATCGGCCTCGGCATAGACCGGTTCCCGCTCCGCAAGCAACTTGCGCATTGTCGCTTCCGGATCGGCAGTCTTTAGAAGTGGCCGGTTTTCCTTTCGGCGCACTCGCTCCATAAGCGTCTCAAAATCAGCCTGTAGCCAGATCGAAACGCCTTTTTCAGCGACCAGTTCACGGGTCCTCTCATTCATAAAGGCTCCGCCACCTGTTGAGAGTACAATCGGACCACCGTTCATCAAGCGTTCGATAACGCGACGCTCGCCGTCGCGAAAATGCTCTTCGCCAAATGTTTCAAACATTTCCGGGATCGACATATTGGCAGCTTCTTCAATTTCCTGGTCGGCATCGATGAAGTCCAGGTCGAGATTAAAAGCGAGCCTCTTTCCGATCGCAGACTTACCGGAACCCATCATGCCCACGAAAACAATATTGCGGGTCTTGAGAGCGCGGCGGATACGCGACGCCAGATCAGCGCTCAGGCATTTTTTCATCAATGTTCGATTGCTTTCCCTACTGACATGACACTTCGGCCTCTTGCAGGAGAACCACAGAGACCGGAAGAGCCGTTGACGGGCAACGTCGGACTAGACGAGTTCGGCGTCGCACATGATTTCCACCAGTGCGGGGCCGTCGTAATTCATCGCTTCTTCGAGAGCTTCCTTCAGCTTGTCGGACTCCGTAACGCGTGTTCCGTGTCCGCCGCAAAGCCGGGCGAAGGCCGCAAAGGATGGATTGTGAAGTCCCGTTTGCCAGACTTGCCATTGGCCAGCCCGCTGTTCCTTGGTGATTTTACCCAATTCTCCGTTATTAAGGAGAATATGAGTAATATCCATCCTATACTTTACCGCGGTTGTAAACTCCATGGCATATTGTGCAAAACCACCGTCACCGGAAATCGAGATAACTTTGCGATCTTTGTAATCTTCGAAATCCTGTGTTGCACACCAGGCGCCGAGTGCTGACGGCATCGAAAATCCGATAGAGCCGAGGTAGCCGGACATCAGGATCCTCTGACCTTCCGGTTCGAAATAGCGCCCAAAGGAATAGGTGTTGTTTCCAACATCGCAAACGATGACCGCATCTTTCGGACAGACGTCGTTGAGAGCGGCGAAAATTGCAGCAGAATGGATACCTCTGGAGCCTTCTTCCGAGAGCCTGCGAACTTTTTCCCGTCTCCAGATATCCCAACGCTCCTTGAGTTCTTCGATCTGATCGCCGGATCCAGGATTGAGATGAGGACTGACTGCTTTACAGAACGCAGCAAGTTCAGACCAGACCGGAAGCGCAACAGGATGAAACTTGCCGAGCTGCATCCGTTCGAAATCGACCTGGATGATCGGTTTTGAAGGCTCGATGCCCGTATGATTGGCAAAGGATGAACCGAGCGCGATGATAAGATCCGCCTCATTCATGAACCAGCTCGCAATCGGAGTGCCTGACCGCCCGAGAACACCCGCCGCAAGTGGGTGACTGTCCGGTATCAGCCCTTTGCCTTTAAACGTGGTCATGATCGGCGCGCCAATCTTTTCGCCGAGTGCAATGATATCTTCGCGCGCTTCAAGCCCGCCGTAACCAAGGACAATCACCGGCCGTTTCGCATCGTTTATCATGTCAGCGGCCCGCTTCACGTCGTCGCCCGAAGGATAGACAACCGGATGCGCCATACGCCCTTCCGGTCCTGAAGCCTTCTGATCGCTGGGCTTGGTTTGGGCATCATCCGGGAAAATCAGGTGCGCGACATCCCGCTCGACAATGGCATTTTTACAAGCAAGCGACATCAGTTCGGCATGATTGGAAGTTGTCAGCACGGTTTGAGAGAACCGTGATACCGCCGCAAAAGCACTTGCAAGGTCGATGTCCTGAAAGGCTCCCGGACCGAAAACCTGTGTCTGAACCTGACCCGTAAGGGCAAGGACCGGGGCACGATCAACCTTTGCATCCCAAAGTCCCGTCAGAAGATTAGTCGCACCAGGTCCAGCGATCGTCAGGCAAGCGGCAAGCTTTCCAGTCAGTTTTCCGTAGGCTGAGGCAGCGAATGACGCCGCGCCTTCATGACGGATCCCGATATAGCTTATCTCGCCATCGTTTTCGCGCCGCCGTAACGCATCTGCAAGGCCGAGATTGGAGTGACCCACCATCCCGAAGACTCGCTTCACGCCCCAATTCACCATCGTCTCAGCCATGACATCGGTGAGTGTCCGCTCATGCGGGGGGTCCGGATCTAAGCCGACGAAAACGGCCCCATCGCGGACCTCCACGGGATAGATCTGCTGCCCTGTATCCTCGTGACCGCCTGGTGGTTTTCCAGTGAGAGGATCAAAGTCCCATCCATGCCACGGACATCTGATCCAACATTGCCCCTCAATCCCCTTTTCGATCGATCCTTCTCCGAGGGGGCCGCCCTGATGCGGGCAGCGATTGTCCATTGCAGCCCATTGGCCTTCAAAATGGGAAAGGCACATGGAGATAGTGCGTGCCGTTACCGTTTTGACCCGTCCTTCGGGAAGGTCAGTGATTTTCGCCACTTCAATCCAATCGAGGTCTTCTGCCGTCATCTCTCCCATGCCTCCCTTGCGATACTCCAAAACCGTTCATCAAACATGCACCAGAAGGTGCAGCAAACCCTACCGGTAGCAACCATCACACAACGCAAGAAAGAGCAAAGCCGATCACTTTTCAGGCGCATGGGCGTCGATCTTAGGAAATCCCACCAAACGACACGCCGGAAAGGTCGGCCATATCCTTTTTCCAGGTCGTAAGGTCGTCCCTGTTGAAATCCGAGAGATGACGATGGCCGCAGGCGCGCGCCATCACCTGCATAAGCTCAACCGAAGCGTCGAAGAAATTTTTCAACTGCTGGGCTGATTTTTCAATGACGAGGCGGGAGACCAGTTGCGGTTTCTGGGTGGCGATACCCACGGGGCAATTATTCGTATGACAGGCCCTCATCGCGATACACCCGATCGCCTGCATGGCGGAATTTGAGACCGCGATCGCATCCGCACCGAGAGCGAGCGCCTTGACGAAATCGGCTGGCTTGCGCAATCCACCAGTGATTACAAGCGAGACATCCCTGCGGCCTAAACCGTCGAGATGCCGACGGGCGCGGGCAAGGGCCGGAATTGTGGGAACAGAGATATTGTCGCGAAAGATCAAGGGTGCTGCCCCCGTACCACCGCCACGTCCGTCGAGGATTATGTAGTCGACCCCGACTTCGAGGGCCGCGTCGATATCCTTCTCGATATGCTGTGCGGAAAGCTTGTATCCAATCGGGATACCACCGGTGTGGTCTCGCACCTCATCGGCAAAGGCCCGGATTTCCGAAGCACTCGTCCATTCCGGGAACCGCGAGGGCGAAATCGCGTCCTCTCCCTCATCAAGCCCACGCACATCGGCAATCTTTCCTTTGACTTTCGCGCCGGGAAGATGCCCGCCAGTACCTGTTTTAGCGCCTTGTCCGCCCTTAAAGTGAAATGCCTGAACCCTCTCAAGCTTGTCCCAGGAGAATCCGAAACGCGCTGAAGCGAGCTCGTAGAAATAGCGTGAATTCGCTGCCTGCTCTTCAGGAAGCATGCCGCCCTCGCCGGAACAGATGCCGGTCCCGGCGAGCTCGGCTCCATGCGCAAGCGCAAGTTTTGCAGGCTCAGACAATGCGCCAAAGCTCATATCGGAGACAAACAGAGGGATTTTCAGGTGAAGCGGTTTTTGGGCGTTGGGTCCGATCACCACATCGCTTGCAACCGGCTCATCATCGAGAAGCGGCGCACGGTGAAGCTGTGCTGTCAGGATCTGGATATCATCCCAGTCCGGCAGATCCCCACGGGGCACGCCCATCGCGTCAACAACGCCATGATGACCCGTCTTGGAGAGGCCTTCGCGCGCATAGCGCTGAATCAACCCTGCATATGGCTCTTCCTCAATCCCGTGGCTCGTATCGGCATAAAGCCCAAGATAAGCGTTGCGATTGAAAGGTTGCGGATGAGCACGCGCCCAGTCTTCGATCTCACCAGCATCGACGAGAATGTCATCCCCTTCGATAAAGGATGTGAACTTCGGAAGTGCTTCTTTGTTTTCATACTCCGAAACACCTGTATCGAGCCGATAGTCCCAATAGTGCAGGCCGCAAATCAGATTGTTTCCGGAAACGAATCCATCCGACATCAAGGCGCCACGATGCAGACAGCGGCCGTAAAAGACGGAGACGTCCTCGTCGAAACGCACCACAACAAGATCAACTTCGCCGACAAGGGCATAGGCGGGCTTTCGGTCTTCAAGCGCACTCAATTTGATGATCGCCTGTTTTCGCATGCCCACTCCCCTCCTCAACTAAACATTGGATAGACTGGTATAGGTGAAGCGAGCATGATTGAAATAGCGAATTGTACGTGCAAGGTTTGCTCACGCGCGGTTGACGCAGCTCGACTTTTCGACTTCACCAATCGCTTTTTCCAAAACCGATGATTCTGTTCAGCCAGTGGTTCCATGCCGACCTTCATCCGCTTCCTAATGACGGTCATTCTGCTCGCTGGATTGTCTGCCGGTGCATTTTTTGCGCTTGGCACATTGGTGGAACCAACAGAACGCGATCTGACAATCCGGATTCCCTCTAGCCGGATCAATCCGTGACCGGGTTTTCGGCGAATAGGGTACGCTGATGTCTGACGGCAACCGGATCGAATATTTCCTGGAAATGATGAGCGTGGAGCGCGGCGCGGCGCAGAACACGCTTGAGAGTTACGCCCGCGATCTCAGCGCCTATTCCGCCCACCTATCGCGCGAGGGAAAAACCCTCGATAATGCGGAAACCGCCGATATCAGAAGCTTTCTGTCCGGTCTTTTCGACGAAGGTCTCGCCGTATCGACACTGGCGCGGCACCTCTCGGCGGTCCGGCAGATTCATAAATTCCTCTATGCTGAGGGATTCCGGACCGACGATCCAAGTGGGCCGGTCGAAAGCCCGAGGAAAACCCGTCCATTACCGAAAGTCATGAGTGAAGATGACGTGGATCGGCTTATCGAGGCGGCGGCTGAACGAGCGGAACGAAAGGTCGCCAGCAAAGCAGAGACGCTACGATCAAAACGGCTCTACACAATGATAGAAGTCCTTTACGCAACCGGGATGCGGGTCTCGGAACTTGTCAGCCTGCCCGCCGCGTCACTCGGTTCTGAAAGACGGTTTCTGTCCGTGACGGGTAAGGGCAACAAGGAACGGCTCGTGCCATTGAGCGACGCTGCCCGCCTGGCGATGATTGATTTCAAAGAGACCGCGACGGCTTATCACGGTGTGGCGTCAAAATGGCTCTTTCCATCTTCCGGCAAATCGGGACACTTCACACGCCAGGCCTTCGCCCGTGATCTCAAAGATCTCGCCGTTTCCGTCGGTCTCGGAGCAAATGCCGTCTCGCCGCACGTCCTGAGGCACGCATTTGCAAGCCATCTCCTGAACAACGGGGCTGACTTGAGATCGGTTCAGCAGCTTTTGGGACACGCCGACATTTCAACGACGCAGATTTATACCCATGTCCTCGATGAGCGCTTACGCGCACTGGTCGAAGACCATCACCCGCTGAACGACTGACGCTATATTGGCGAAGGCTGCGTGCCGGGTTTTCTCACGAAGAGCACGACTTGTTAAATGCCGGTGGACAAGAGTGCGATTAGAACCCGGCCAGGTTTGGACGGTAACACCGCAAGAGTTAGATTAAACTTATGGCCCGCTTTTCCCCACAACTCCTGCAAGAGATTAAGAACCGGCTGACGTTATCCGATATTGTCGGGCGCCGGGTCTCATGGCACAGGCAGAAGAGCCAACCGCAGAGGGGCGATTATTGGGCCTGCTGCCCGTTCCACAACGAAAAGACGCCGAGCTTTCACGTCGATGACAGGCGGGAAATCTATAAGTGTTTTGGATGCGGAAAGAGCGGCGACCATTTCACCTTTTTGACGGACAAGGAAGGATTGTCTTTTCCCGAAGCCGTCGAACGCCTTGCCGATGAAGCGGGCGTTGCCCTCCCGAAAGCTGATCCGAGGGAAGCCGAACGCGAAAAGAAACGCGCGACACTTTTCGATGTGGTGAAACTTGCCCAGGACTTTTTCCGGCAATCCCTGCAGGAAAGCGGAGGGGCTGCCGCACGCGGTTATCTGCAAAAGCGTGGCCTTACGCCAGAAACGCAAAGGCGATTTGGGATCGGCTACGCGCCAAAATCTCGCAATGCCCTGAAAGAACACCTTGCAGGCAAAGGGATCGATCATCACCAGATGGTGGAAGCGGGTCTGCTCGTGGCAGGGCCCGACATTCCAGTATCCTATGACAAGTTCCGGGACCGGATCATGTTTCCGATCCTCGATTTGCGCGAACGCCCCATTGCCTTCGGGGGACGTGCGATGGATCCGGATAATCCGGCAAAATACATGAATTCGCCTGAAACACCGCTCTTCTCGAAACGCTCGGTTCTTTATAACGCAGCCGCAGCCCGAAGCGCTGCTCGGGATCGGGGGCGGGTCATCGCTGTTGAAGGCTATATGGATGTGATCGCGCTCGCCCAAGCCGGCATCGATGAAGCCCTGGCGCCACTTGGGACAGCCCCTCACACCGGAACAACTGAGCCTTATCTGGAAGATGGCGAACGAGCCGATCCTGTGTTTCGATGGAGATGGCGCCGGTCAACGGGCCGCCTACCGCGCGATTGATGTCGCGCTTCCGCTGCTGGCACCCGGAAAAACCGCGCGTTTTGCGATGCTTCCAAATGGTATGGACCCGGATGACATTCTCCGCCAGCAGGGTCGTGAGGCAATGGACGAAATCCTTCAGTCCGCGCGCGCTCTCTCCGAAATCCTGTGGGTGCGAGAAACGGAAGGAACCGATTTCTCAACGCCGGAGCGCCGGGCAGCCCTTGAAGCCAAAATAAAGGAAGTGCTCAGCGCCATTGCAGACCAGAACGTACGCCGCCACTACGAAGATGCGTTCCGGACGAAAATGCGAGATCTGTTTTACGGGCAGGATAACAGAGGAACGATTGCTAAGGGCGGAGGCGCCAGACCAAACTATAATTCGAGGCCCGGCTACGGGAGCTCACCACGCAATCAGATGCAATCTCGCTCCTCCGGCACCATAGCCATGAGCGAGCAGCTGCGTCGCAATCCCCTGACCGCTCGAAACTATGGTTCAAAAATCCAACGCCATCATATCACGCCACGCGACCTGTTACTGGTGGCGACGTTGATCTATCACCCGACGCTTCTTGATCACCATTTGGAAGATTTTGCCAGCCTTAGCTTCAACAACACGTTACTTCAGCGCATCCAGAATGCCCTGATCGAAGGGCAGAGCCGGGACTTCGGAGGGGATGGGGAAACCATGCGCGGCTTTTTGGTGAACCGCGGCCTTGCGGCCGAGCTGGAGGAGATTGACCGCCTCGTAAAGAAGCTCGGACTTTGGCAGATACGGGCCGAATCCGGAAATTCAATTGCGGAAATCGGCTGGAAACAAGCGCTTGCGCTCCATCATAGGGCTCACACGCTCAACGATGAATTAAAAGCAGCGCAGCGCGCGTTGGCGGAAGAAGAGAGCGAGGCGAACCTTGAGCGCCTTCTCGATGTCAACGCCCAGATCGCCCGAATGGAAGGCGCATCCACGCTTATTGACGGGCTTGACGGCAACACAGAGTAGAAAAAAATCGCCTAAGGGCTATCTGTCACGGAATGGGGAGCTGGTATTTCCCACAAGAATATCCATATCTGCTCGAAAGGGCTGGCAGATTCGCTGAAGCTGTGCAACAAAAACCGGATGCGTTAACGATTAATCTGGATTTAAGATCGATAGGCTAGGGTCTTACGGGAGACCGGATACCAGCCGAGGTTCGGATCGGTTAAGCGGGACGGCGTTTGGGGGCACCATCATAATTCTCGGCCAGCACATCTTGTTCCAATCTGAAAGGGCATCCCCGCCAGGATTGCCCTTGAACTAACGAAACACGTATCGCGGTGTCCGGGGATCAACTCGGCAATAG
>JBCDCZ010000125.1:0-12614 GCA_039180865.1 Pseudomonadota bacterium
ACACCAAAACCGGTCCAGAAGGCATCCTGTGGCAGCATGGATGCGGCAAAGGCGAGGGTGCGTGTGTCCGACGGAAAACCATATTTCACGCCCGTCACGATCGAGCACATTGTCTTGCCGGAGAGGACGCCTTTTGCCATGAGATCGTTCATAAGGTGAATGTCGCCGGTGTCGAACAATTCGATCTCAGGCAGAACGCCGCTTGCATAAATGACGTCCGCCATGCGTTCCACCGACCACGGCACATTGATCACCACTTCGCGGCCGAAGGTCATGGTGTTCAAGTCCAAGGTGCAGATATCAGGGCGGAGCGCCGCAAGATGAGCGACCCGTTCTTCCGGTGGCAGAAGGTTCGTGCGCGGGCCTGCTTGCGCAGGATTATCCTCGCTTGGATGGTAGCGTCCGCCCGGTCCCGTCGTGATATTGATGATGAGGGCTGAATTCTTCGCCCGGATTCTCTCCACCACATCCTGGTAGTATTTGAGCTCCATGGATGGGGCGCCCGTATCCGGCTCCCGGACATGAATGTGGACGACGGCTGCCCCGGCATCGGCTGCTTCAAGGGCCGAGGTTGCGATCTGTTCCGGCGTGATGGGCAGGTCTTCGCAGTCTTCAGGCCGTGTCAAATTGCCGGTTATCGCACATGTGATGACGGTCCTCATTTTCACCTCTCCTCCCTGAATTGAATTGCGCTCTTGATCACTTCTTGGGTGTGAGCACGACGTTGAACTCCACATTCCAGAAGGGATTTGGCACGCCCAATTCTTCAGCCCGTTTCGCGTCGTCAACGCGATTGAATGTACCGAGCAGGCTTTCTTTCACGCCGAAAACGGCATCGGAATTGATGTAAGGATCATCCGGATCGAAGATATGCGTGATGACTTCTTCATAGCCATCAGCAGTGATGATGTAGTGGATATGAGCCGGTCGGTTCGGATCGCGCCCAAGGCCTGCAAGCAGTTGCCCCACGGGGCCATCATGGGGGATCGGATAATACTTCGGCTTCACGCCGCGGAACCAATAGCTTCCGTCTTCCTGGCTTTCGAACACGCCGCGCAGGTTGAAATCCGGCTGAATGCCCTTTTGCTGAACATCATAAAACCCATCGTCATTTGCCTGCCAGATATCGAGGCGCGCGCCTTGAACCGGGTTGCCGTCAATGTCTTTTACTGTTCCTTGGACGACCATGGGCTCGCCCTTCTCATCCCGGCAGATATTGCCGCCATTTTCCATGACGGGGGCATCCGGCAAATGGAAAGGCCCAAGTACGGTGTTTTCAGTAGCACCCTCCGGCCGCCTTGCGTTGATCGCATCGACCAGCATGGAGACACCGAGAACATCTGACAGGAGAATGAACTCCTGTCGCCAGTCATCGCACATATGGCCGGTATTGGTGAGGAACTGGATCGCCTGGAACCACTCTTCCGGCGTTGGTTCGATTTCCTTCACTGCGGCATGGATATGGCGGGTGAATACCGCCATCACCTCTTTCAGGCGTTGATTCTCATCACCAGAATTGCGCGCAATGACGACTTCCGCGCTTTCTTCTTCGGTGAAATATCCTTTTTCTGCGGCTGTTTTGAAGCCGTTATGGGCTGCTTCGTTCATGTCCTTCTCCATTAGGATTTGTTTCTATCTCTAAGAATCCAGCCAGGTGCTTGCCTGTGTGAGGGCGGCGCCCGCCACAACAAGCGCAATGCCAGCGCCTCTCGTCCAATTGATGTCGCGTTGTTCAAGCCCGAATGCGCCGATCTGGTCGGCAAAGGCGGCGGCGAACGTCTGACCGACGATGACGCAGACGAAGAAAACCGCGACACCGAGCTTCGGTGCGGCAACGATCCCGCCGAAGGCGAACATCGCACCCGCAATCCCGCCGATCACGACCCACCAGGGAAGCGTGCCAAAATCTTCCCAGCGCACCTCCGCGCGGGCCAAGACCATCCAGCCTGCAACCGCTACAATGAGGCTTATGAAGATCGAGCAGACGGCGGCAATATGCGGCCCTCCAAGTTTGGCTGCCATTGCCGCGTTGATTGCCGGTTGAAAGGCAAGCAAAGCGCCGAGGCTTGTTGCAAAGAGCAGATAGAGGATCGTCATGTATCAGGCTCCCGTTGACGCACTCAAATGACCTGACAGACTTCTTCGAATTCGAAGCGGGGTCCGCGCGGATAGGTGGCTTCGCTGTCGGCATAGCCGAGCGAGCAAAGAAAGTTTGAGCGCACATGGGTGCCGGCAAAGAAGGTGCGGTCCACCTCAGCGTTGTCGAAACCGGACATCGGTCCGCAGTCGAGGCCAACGGCGCGGGCTGCCATCATGAAGTAAGCGCCCTGGAGGCTTGCATTGCGGAAGGCATTAGCCTGTGCCGCGAATTCATTGTCTTCAAAGATCTTCTTGTTTTCCGGCGCATGCGGGAAAAGCCGCGGCAAATGTTCGAAGAACTCCATGTCCTGTCCGATGATGGCGACCACCGGTGCCGACTGAACCCGCTTGATATTGCCATCAAATAGCGCGGGCATGAGCCGCTCCTTGGCCTCTGGAGTTGTCAGAAACGCGATCCGGACAGGGCAGGAATTCATGGATGTCGGCCCCCACTTCGCAAGCTCATAGAGCTCACGTAATAGTGCCGGTTCAACGGGTGTATCGAGGAAGAGATTGGCAGTGCGCGCATTTTTAAAAAGGAGCGTGCGCCCATCCTGGCTGAGAGTCTGTCTATCGTTCATTTTACCGTGTTATCTCCGTAATTCCGGGGAACATGACGAGGAGGATGGTGACAAGCACCATCACAAGGACGAAGGGAAAGGATCCTTTGAAAATGTCGCCCAAGGTCACCTGGCTGTTCCCGAGGGCCGCTTTCACGATGTAGACCGTGAGTCCGAGCGGTGGCGTTAAGAGGCCGATTTCAACGGCAACGACTGTCACAATCCCGAACCAGATCAGATCTGTGTTGAACCCGATCAGCGTTGTCAGGATGAGCGGCAGCGTGATCAGCATGATTGAGACGCTGTCGAGCACCATGCCCATGACGATGACCAGGAGGAGATAAAGGATAATCACGCCGTAAAAGCCGAGATCCGCAGTCGTGATCATGCCGACAATCTCATTGGGCAGGCCGGAGACCGCGATCATGCGTGTGTACATATTGGCGGCAATGATCAGGAAGAGGATCGACACGGAGATGTGGCCGGTATCGATCAGCACCTTCCAGAGCCGCTTCCAGGTGAGCATGCCTGGGTTGAAATACGACTTCACAAGTACGATGATGAAGGCGAAGAACGCTCCGACGGCTCCGGCTTCTGTCGGCGTGAAGAATCCGCCATAGATGCCGCCGAGAACGGCAAGGATCAGGATTGCGATCGGCATCATTTTGATCGTAGCCGAGCGCGCGGTTTCGGTGTGCTCGCGTTTTCGGGTCCAGGCCGTTGGCGCATCTTTCGCATCAGGTTCTTTGAGCTGTCCGGTGAAGTCAGGAAAGTATTTGCAAAGAAGAACAATCGCGACGCAGAAACCGGCTGCGAGCAGGATGCCTGGCGCGATCGCCGCCGTGAAGAGCTGGCCAACCGAGACTTCGGCAAGCACGCCATAGACGATGAGAAGCAGGCTTGGCGGTATTAACATGCCGAGTACGGAACTGCCCGCGACGATACCGACCGAGAATCTCGGCGTATAGCCTTGCTCAACCATGGGCGGTACGGAGACCTTTGTGAAGACGACGGCGGAGGCAATCGACACTCCGGTGATCGCCGCGAATATCGCATTTGCAACGACGGTTGCAACGCCGAGCCCACCCAGGATGCGCTGTAGGAGCCACTGGCAAACTTCAAATGTATCGCGGCCGACATTCGAAATATTGACGAGCATTCCCATTAAGACAAACAGGGGCACGACCCCGAAGAGCTGATCTTGAATGGCGCCCGATGAGGCGATGGTCAGGAGATTGACCGCGGTTTCGAAATCGCCGCGAATGAGCCAGGTGCCAATGAATGAGAGCAGGATGAGCGCGACGCCGATATGCATACCTGCAAGAATGAGCACGAGCATTGCACCGACCAGAACAAGCGCAATGCTGACGGGCGGCATATTCGGATCAAGCAGCAGATAGGCAAGAACCGGAAAAGCCACGAGCACGGCGATAGCCATCCATCCGGCCGGCCTTCCTTGCCGTGCGTCCACATGATCCGGTTCATCGGTCCAGGCTTTGAGCCCATAGCGCAGCGTCTGATTGAGGAACTCCAAGGCCGTTATGATCGCGCAAAACGCCATGACCGCCTTGAACGGCCAGACGGGAATGATGATCTCGCCTTGCTGGCCAAAATATTCGCCAAATTCATAGGACTCCAAGGCGTCCGGAACGAGGCCATAGGCAATCAGCGACATCACAAACAGACCGCAGAAGTTGAATGCGGCGTTATAGATGTTGCCTGCAATCGGGCGCGCGACCATCAATAGATTGATGAAGGCGTCGGCCCGTGTGAGCTTCTTTAGGTTCAGCGTGTTCGGGAGTTGCAGAAAAACGATAGCAACAATCGAATAGCCGACGAATTCCGGTATGCGCGGCAGGGGCTGATTGAAAAATCCCCGTGCGACGACGTCTGCACAAATCAAGAGCATGAGCGTGACGATCCATACGGTGCCAACGCCGTTCAGGAGGGAGCCGAAATGCATGAAAGGCGGGACGAGATCGCGGCCTGTGGTCCAATTGTTCCGTGTCCAGGCGCTTGGATATTGCCTTGCCATCAGACCATCATCTCCGGCGCGTTGCCGTGAAAGGCATTTTCAATAATGCGTCTGATTTGCGGTCTGTCGAATTCCCTCGGATTCCAATAGGGATTGGATACTGCCTGATCCGCCGCGGCGTCGATGCCATCTTCCGCCATGCCGATATCTTTAAGCGCGAGCGGTGCCGCAACTTCCTTGGAGAACGCATAAAGGCCTGCACCCGCATGGGTTTGCCCCAGGGCCTTGGCAACCGGCGCCAACAGGTTCCCCACTTTCCCTTCATTGAAAGAAATTGCATGGGGAAGGACAACCGCATGGGTTTCTGCGTGCGGCAGATCGAACATGCCGCCAAGCGTATGGCATAGCTTGTGATGGAGCGCCATTCCGACAGCGCCAAGCACAGTGCCGCAGAGCCATGCGCCATAAAGCGCTTCCGTGCGTCCGTCTGAGTTTGTCGGATTGTCGACGATTTTTGGCAAGGCGGCTGTCAGCGCGCGAATGCCTTCCTCCGCCATGAGGGATGTGATCGGGTTTCGGTTTTCCGCATAGAGCGCTTCTGCTGCATGAGCCAAGGCGTTGAGCGCACTCGTGATCGTCATCGCTTTCGGCAGACCGTGGGTCAGAAGCGGATCATAGATCACAACTTCAGGCAGGATGCTTGGGTCTTTTACGGTGGTTTTCTTGCCATCTTCGGTTTGTCCGAGGATCGGCGTTACCTCCGAGCCCGCATAGGTCGTGGGAATGACGATTTGCGGCATGTCTGTGCGATAGGCGAGGGCCTTGCCGAGCCCGGTCGTTGAGCCGCCGCCAAGTGCGATTGTGCAATCCGCTTCGGTGTCTTTAAAGACCGCGAGCGCCTCGTCTGTCACCTCAACCGGCGTGTGCATGGTCGCGTTTGTGTAAACACCGGCGCTGAGAGCTCCGATGGTTTCGGCCAGGTCTTCAGCCTGTTCGGACTGGAACGGCGTTGAGAGAATGAACGCGCGCTTACAGCCCAAGTGCTCCACCATCTCGGCGGTGCGGGCAAGGCTTCCTTCGCCAAAGACAATCTTTGACGGGTTCAGCGTGACCTCAAATTTGCTTTGCATTGCTCCTCCTCCTCCTCACGCTTCAGGATCAATCGGCGCCGCGCGGAGGCGTGCCGCGCTCAATTGCGAGGGCCACGCCGCGTGCCAGGACATCGAGGTCAAGCCGGAACCACGGAACGGTCGACTGGAATTGTGAGAACAACGTACCATCCGGGCGAACGAGGAAAGCTGCGGGTTCGCTGAAGAGATCAGGTTCGCTGTCTTTCACCTTTTTGGACATAAAGAGCCCCCAGCTTCGAGCCTGGTCTTCTGTAAGGCTGTAGCCGACGGGAAGACCCTCGATTGCCCATTCGTTCGCCATGCGCTCGGCGCGGCTCTCTTCGTCCATGCTGAGTGCGAATGCGGAAATGCCGAGGTCCCCAAGCTTCTCCTGCAAGGTGTTGAGCTTTTCGACTTCCGGCTTGCAGAAGCTGCAATGAACACCGCGGAAAAACACAAGCAAGGTGAAGCGCTCAGGCTTTTGATCGGCAAGCGACCAGGTGCCGCCACCCGTCAGTGGTATCGTCAGGTCGGGGGCCTTGGTTCCGATTTTAAGGCGGCTGTGCGCCGTGTCGATTGCGGGGGCGGGAGCATTGATATTCATACTTCGAGTTCCTTTTCTTTCTGAAAGGCACCCACTTTTTGATGCCAGCGATGGATGTGCAGGATCTGGAAAAGGCCTGCGCGATTAAAGGGTTCGTCCGCCATCAAATCCTCGACGTCTTCCCGACTGGTGCTTTCCAGAATAATGAGGCTGCCGATCATGTCGCCCCGGTTCTCATCCATAAGCGGGCCTGCGGAGATCACCGGAATGGGGCTTTTTTTCAGATATGCACGGTGTTCATCGATGAGCTGTTGCCTTAAAGGGCTTTGTGGCTTGTCGACACCGAGAACGACAAAGAACATGGCAACTACTCCAGCGTGCGGGAACCATCAGAGAACGTGACGCGAACGGAGAACCCGCCTTCATTCACCATCCAAGGCCGAACGGCGAAATCACGGGCGCCGCTTTGGTGCATTGGATCGGATTCCGCGATTTTGCGCGCCTCGACGAGGTTTTCAGCACGGATGATGACCATGCCTTCACCGTTCCACGTTTCCTCATCGTCGGCCCAGAGCGGACCAGCGGCAAACATGATGCCTTCCTGTTCGATCTTCACCTGAAACTCGAGATGCTCGGCAATATTCTCCATCACGGGTCCAAGGCCGTTTGTCGGAGTTGTGTGCACGACATAAAGCTGCTTTTGCAGCATCTGCTGGGTCTTGGCCATGATGTCGTGTTTCGTAATTCTCGGCTCACTCATGTTGGGTCCCTTTACGAAAAGCGCGATGTTCATCCGCGCATGCGAATTTGTTCGGTCACAACGCTCGTGACCGTTTCAACCACCGTTCAGCAGTCTTAAAAGGGGCAAGGAGGGTGGATAAACCGGCAGGAGGATTGTGTCCGGTTTATCCGCCCCGTTCGTATCTAGACGCTCCAATCGCGCAATGGCGTGGCGCCATTGGATTTCATTTTGCTTAGATACAAATCCATAACCTGATCAGCCGGAAGTCCCTTCCCCTTGTTGAAAGAAACCCATTCATCGGCAAGATCCGGGATTGTGTTTGCCCATTCTACGCGGGCGCTTTCATCCAACTGATTGATCGTCGCGCCTTGCTCTTTCATTTTTCCTTCAAAGGAATCGGCAAGACCCATCAAAGCTTCGCCGTGGAGTTGGCTGTACTCCTGACCAAGTTCGGTCAAGACTGTTTTAAGCTCCTCAGGCATGCGCTGCCACACACGCGCATTCACGGTCATAGCGCCGGTGCACTGGCAACCAAGGCTGACGCGGTTGAGATAAGGTGCGACCTCGAAGAGTTTGAACGGGAAGGTCCCGCTGTTCGAGATTACCGCGCCATCAACGACGCCGGTCTTGATCAGGTTGTAAAAGCCTGGCAAGCCCTGGTTCACTGCAGTTGCGCCGGTGTTTCTAAGCCAGGCGCCCACAGTGCCGGCCGCAGCGAATTTCTTGCCTTTCATGTCGGCAATGCCGTTGATCGGCTCTTTGGAGATGACGTGATAAGTCTCAATGCCGCTCGCGCCGAGATAAGTCTGGCGCTGCTTGGTCCAGGCCTCATTTAGAGCTGGCATTTCTTCATGCATTTCGTTGATGACCTTCAGCATGGTCGGCATGTCATCCGACACAAAGGGTGCGTAGAAGGTTACGTTCTGAAGCGGCATTTTGGATTCTTCCCAAAGGGTGCCGACCCAACCGATATCCGTGAGGCCCTGTTCAACAGCTTCTAGTGTTTTGTCGAATTTAAAGAGCGCTCCGCCGTAAGATTCCGTCCATTGAACGCGCACATCGGAGCCCATCGCTTCGAGGCGCTTATTGGTTTCAGGAACCACATGGTTTTGCATTGTGCCGACCCAAGGCACCGTCGTCGGGTGACTCGAAGCGATCGTCAACCTGACTTTGCTTGCGCCCAGCGCAATGTTGGGTGCGCATAAAGCCGTGCCCGCAGCGCCTATCAGTCCCATCGCTTTTCTACGTGAAATTTCCATTCTAAACACCTCCCACTTATGTCCAGTCTGATCCGTGCCCTCAGGTTAGTGGGAGTTTTGAGGGAAATTAAATATCAAGAATAGAAAATCCATAACATAATGATATAAATTTGCAGCTATAGAAGCGCTTCTGGGGAGGATGCGGAATGCAGCTAAATCCGAAACATCTGATGATGTTGGCCGATATTTATGATGCTGGCGGCTTCACCGAAGCGGCAATCAGCCTGAACACCACGCAGCCTGGCCTTTCCAGAATTGTGAAGGCTGTCGAACAACGGATCGGTGAACCGGTCTTTATCCGCGTGCGCAAGCCCTTACAGTTGACACCGATCGGCGAGCGCCTTGTTGACCAGGGCCGGGCGATCCGAACGGCAACGAACCGGGCTTCGGAAAGTGTCGATCGCATCAGAAGTGGCGAAGAAGGCGAACTCAGGATAGGGGGCACACCGTTTTTCATTGACGGCTTTATCTCCGGGCTGATCGCTGAATTCCAGACCGAACGCTACAATGTGACTGTGCGTTTGATCCACGGTTACCCGGATGACTTGATTGCCCAGTTAATAGCAAACCGTCTTGATGCAGCGCTCTGCCCCATCGATATCATCGATCCAGACGCAGGAATTGAGTTTGTGCCGCTCATTCGAGGGCATAATGTCGTCGCATGCCGGGTTGGCCATCCGCTGAGGTCCAAGAAAGAAATCAAGCCGTTGGACCTGTTACAATTCCCCTGGGTGGCACCACCGCCGCTCAGTCCGTTGAGTGATGATCTTAAGCGGGTACTCTCGTCCTTTGAGGCATCGCACATCAATGTCATTGCGTCCGGCGGCGGATTGGGAAGTGTGGTGAATTACGTCGTCCATTCCGATTGTCTCACGATCCTCCCGCACACGGTTGTCTTCGCCATGCGCCATCAAGGTGCGCTATCTGCCTTACCGGTAGATCTTAACCACCCAAGCCGCACCCTTGGCATTCTGACACCTCGCTTCGGCACGATGATACCGGTGGTTCGTAAATTATCGGAGTTCATGAAGTCGCGGATGGCCGCCATGCAAGACCAAATCAACTCCCACGAGCGTGAGGTTTATTCCCTTGTTTAGAGGCGTGCGGATTGGCATTCATAACAAAATGATATCTGAATTATAATTTAGATATTTTATTGTCACCGCGCGCTCTGTTAGCACTTTGGTATTCGAAGGACGAAGACCGTTTCCGTGCGTTCCGGCATCGGAGGTCTCGACGCCTTGCGACGCGAAATTCACTTTATTCTTAAGATGTTGGGAGCATCAAATGCCAGATAAGAAGATTGGTTGGATCGGTGTTGGGCTGCTTGGAACGCCCATTGTGGAGCGTTTCCTTGGCGCTGGATATGACGTGGTGCTCCATAGTCGACGCCGCCAGTCGCTTGAGGCGTTCGAAGGCAAGGCGCTTTTAGTCAATTCACCCGCAGAAGTTGCCGCCGAAGCCGATATCATCTTTTCTGCATTGCCTGGTGATAAGGCCTTTGAATCGGTTGCGACCGAAGTCCTGAAGGCGCTGAAGCCGGGGCAAATCTATTGCGATATTTCGACTGTCTCGCCTGAAATTTCTATCAAGGTTTCCGAGGAATGTGGTGAGTTTGTCCGTGCGCCGGTTTCAGGATCGGTCACCCATGCAAAGGCGGGGAACCTGGTTGTTCTGGGTTCCGGTATCAAATCCACATTTGATGAACTTGCGCCGGTTTTCTCGGTCTTCTCAAACACTCAGCTCTATGTCGGGCCTGGCGATCAGGCGCGGTATCTGAAACTCCTGATCAACAACCTCGTTGGTGCAACCGCCGGATTGATGGCTGAAAGCCTGATAGTTGGTGAAAAGGCCGGGCTTAATCGTGATCTTGTTTTGGATGCTCTCGCCCAATCGGCGGTGGGATCGCCGCTTGTCAAATACAAGGCGGAAACTCTGAAGGCCGAAAACTATGCGCCTGCCTTCCCGACAACCGCGATGGTGAAGGATATTACGCTTTTCGCGGAGGCCGCCGGGAAGCTTAACTGCGCATCGCCCTATGCGGACCTCACAGTCGGCCTCTTGAAAGAAAACGCCGCGAGAGAGAGCCGTGGCGAGGAAGATTTCAGTGCTTTGACAAAGCTGTTTTCGGAACGAGCCTCCTTTTCAAACGTCGCGGCTGAGTAATCCTTTGTAAGACTTCAATGATGGGGCGCAAATATGCGCCTCGTCACAGCATCAGCGTCAAAGGACGTACACCCCAAAAAACGCGGCGGAAGCATCAAGCCTCCATCGCGTCTCGTCTTCCTGTTAGAGGCGCATTCCACCTCAAACTGAAAGATCGACCAGCTCGGGGCAATCCCTTCCTCGCGGCCATCACGATCACCGCAGGGATACTGTCCCCTGACAATCAATGAGGTGTGAGGACTAAGGTTGCATGACGACCATGCGATACTCGCCATTCTCAAACGGATATTTGCCACCGACTTCTCTAAACTTCTTGTGCATCGACTTCGCGTCTTCATACGAGACAGCATACCATTTCGAATCCCGGGCCGGCGTTATGATTTTTGCACTCGCCGCACTCTCAACGGCCTTAACGTAATCGGTAAGGTTGGTTTTTGATGCGATATTCGGGTTGCCGCTTTCTGATGCAAAGCGGAAGTACAATGTGACTTTGAGTTTGCTTTTCTTGCTTGCTCTATACTCGGCAAGCGTCGATGTCACCGCCGCTACCACTTCATCATGCGTGTAATTAAAGAAGAATTTCTCCAGGGATTTCGTCTTCTCAATCTCTTTCAGGATATTCGCATCTGTCATGGCACCCGGCCCTGCGAGCGGAAACTCGACGCTCGCGGACCATGTGCCGAGCCAATAGGTGTATGCTGTGACGGGCGGAGAGCCCAAAAGCTTAGCGAATGGCGCGGTCGACCCGATGTTAAGGCCCACATTGCAGCTTTGAAACTCAAGAGATTTTGTTTGTACGGGTGTGAGTTTTTTCGAAACGATCAAATCGGCAAGCGGTTTGAAGTCTGAGCTGCTCGAGGTCCCATTGAAGTAGAGGCCTGTCGGGTCCGAGTGACCGTGAATAACAACCGCATCAGCGGTCTGATATTTGGTCAGTGCCGCCAGAAACTCGTTCTTGGTTTCATATTCAATAACATCACGGCTATCCCCAGGGTCACGATACTTTGTGAACCGTCTCAACAAACCGTTGCTCGTTGACTTACCGAGAGTATCGCGCTGGACCAACAGGAGAAAATCGACGTGGGAGGCGGTCGGGATTGTCGACCCGGTGTTGGCAAGGGCGTTCGGTGTCAAGACCGGCACATCCTCGCCAACGACGCCAAGCAGGTTGCGAGCGGCTTCCTGCCCTTCTTCCGGGCTGATTCTGCCGGTTTCGACGGCTTGTCCGATTGTCTTCAGGTGGTCGACAATAGCCGCCGGATCGGAATCGCGCAGATTACTTCCCGCGGCGATACGTTGCGCTCTCGAGGCAATATGAGCGGCCGCTTCTTGAGCCAGGGCTGATGCGCCTTCTGCGCCACCTGATCCGCCACCGGAAGAAGACCCTCCGCCTCCACCGAGGACGGGCGGCAGCCCACTCGCCATCATGGCCGCATTGCCGGCCATGCGGGCCACTTCCAATGCCGCATCGACATATTGCTTTTGCTTGTCGGCATCGACGGTCATTGCGGTGTTTGCGAGGCTGCGCGCGGCCTCCATCGCGGCTTCACCGTGCGAGGCATCGTGAAACGGCGTTGGTGACATGAGCGCCGGAAGCACCCCGGACATCGGGGATTGCGGTGCCGTTGGAGGCGTCTGAAAGTTGACGATATTGGCTGGCAGCTGGGCCTGACCAGGTATGACAGCGCGACTGCGCGAACCTGTTGATACCGGGGCAATATCGGGCGCGGCGAAAGGCGTCACGCTGTCCTGATCGATCTTGCGTGTGATGTCCCGGGTTTCCGTCGCATTATTGCAGGAAAGATAGATCTCTGCAAAAACCCCGCGGGTCGGCACCGAAACGGCCCGTGATGTCCGTAGATCGGCCACATCGATCGGTGGCGAGACATATTTGTTGTTTGCCAGCGGGAACGCAACGTAATTCCCGTCGACGCCCACGGGTCGGTTTTCGATGGCATCCAGCAACGAGCCGTCCTCGCCATAATTGAAGCGATCGAAACGCAAAGCACGCTCGTTGGCGTCCTCGGTTAGCCAAATTGTTCGCAGGATACGCATGGGTTGCCGCTGCATCCAATTGACGAACTCCTCCAGGCGCTCGTAATCACGACCCTGGCGGGTGC
>JBCDCZ010000126.1:0-12479 GCA_039180865.1 Pseudomonadota bacterium
GATCATGCACGCCGGTCCCCTCTCCCAATCTCTGGACCAACCTCGCGGCCCTTCCAGGTTTCAACCCCTGCGGCGTATGTTGCCCGCCTATAGCGAAAAACAGGGGCCATTCCCGGAAACAACACCCATTACCGACGGCGAGCGTCGCCGCGCCATAGACGGGCTTGCAGATGCGGCAGTGCGTGGTTTGGAAGCCGGGTTTGACGGAATAGAAATCCACGCCGGTAACGGATACCTGTTGGACAGCTTTCTCACGCACTATACCAATCAGCGAGAGGACGAATACGGCGGTCCGACCGAAAACCGAGTCCGCCTGATCGCAGACGCAATTCAAACGGTCCGCACAGTAATCGGTCCCGATCGGCTTCTTGGGGTTCGCCTCTCCCAGGGAAAGGTAAATGACTTCGAGAACAAGTGGCCCGGTGGCAGCACTGACGGTGCAATCATTTTTCCGACCGTCGCAAAGTCCGGAGCCGATTACATCCACTTCGCAAGTCAAAGTGTCCCCTATAGCGTGGGCGCTCACACGTCCGCCGGTGAGAGCCTTACGGCACAAGCAAGACGCTTAACGGGCCTTCCTGTGATCGCCAATGGACAACTCGATAACGCGGAGCTTGCAGCGGATGTTCTTGCTCGCGGAGAGGGCGATTTCATTTCTATCGGTTTGGGCGCCCTCCTTAATCCTGACTGGCCGAAACGTGTCAGGGATGGCCGTGCTATCTTGCCTTTCGATCCCGGCGTGTTCAGCGGCGGCGCTACGGTTGAAGCCCAATTCGCTTGGGAAGCTGGCCGCAAAGCGGCTTGATGATATCCAAAGCCCGAAGCGCGGGGCGCCGCAAACATCGGCGTCCCTATCCGTCTTCCTCTGCGGCGCGGATTTCATGAAGCTGTGCCCGAAGGGCCGCCCCGTCACCTGGAAAGAACGCATCGAGGGGCTCGCAACTCTGGAGCCGATCGATGCGGAAATGGCGAAAGTCGGAGCGAAGCTCGCACCAGGCGGAAAGAACCGCGACTTTCACGTAATAGGTGACGGAAAGCGGCAGGACAGTGCGGTGCGTCGCGACATCATCGAGGTCGAGATAGGTGATTTTGATCTTGCGCTCTTCGCGCACCACTTCCCGCAAGGTCTCCATCAGGACCGGATCGACGTGCCGGATCCCCCAATTGGAAACGCCCAACGTGTCGGCTGGAACCTTTGCGACATCAATTTTTGATAATACCCGCCCGGCCGCTTTCTGGAGCGCTACATCGCCAGTGCGTGCCAGAAGGCTCAATCCGACAACGATGGCTTCGACCTCCTCACGTGCAAAATTAAGCGGTGGCAGATCATAATCCCTTGCCATCACATAGCCGACGCCGACCTCACCGTCGATTGGAACGCGCATGGATTGGAGCGTGACAATATCGCGGTAGATCGTGCGCTGCGAGACTTCCAGACGCTCGGCGAGCGCAGCGGACGTCATCGGCTTTGTCGCCTGCCGCAACACCTGAATGAGTTCGAACAACCGGTCGGTCCTTTGCATCGCCCCTCGCGAATTACTTGTTTCCAGAAAAACATACTGACACCACGCTGTCAGTATGAGTGCGTTATTGGGGGCTGGAAAGTCGCCAAATCCGGCGGGACCAAGGAGCCAACCCTCATGGCAACAGCACTCTTCCTCAATCAGACCCTGCGCGCCTTCATCGAGCGCCAGCCGCTTTTCTTTGTCGCGACCGCCGATGTTTCCGGGCGGGTGAACGTTTCGCCGAAGGGCATGGACACGCTTCGGATACTCGACGATCAAACGGTACGCTGGCTCAATCTCAGCGGCAGCGGAAACGAGACGGCAGCCCATGTGCAGGCAACGGGCCGGATGACGCTGATGTTCTGCGCCTTTGAGGGAAATGCCATGATCCTCCGCCTCTACGGCAAAGCTCGTGTCCGCCACCCGCGTGATGCGGATTGGGCCAATCTCATCGCCGGCTTTCCGGAGATCGCGGGAAGCCGCCAGATCTTCGATCTCACGATCGATCTTGTGCAAACCTCATGCGGCACCGGTGTGCCCCTAATGGAGTTTAAGGAAAGTCGCGGCGAGAGCGAACTCGTCCCGTTCTATGAGCGAATGGGCGACGACGGCGTGCGTGACTATTGGAAGCGAAAGAACATCAAAACAATCGATGGCGCACCGACAGGCATCGTCGATAATCGTTAAGAAGCCCTTGGTAACAGAGCCAGTGACACCAGCAACCTTTATCAAGAAAGGCCCCGACTGCGATGGATAGCCTTTATGGCCGGGCACGACGGGTGATCCAGGGCGCACTTGGGACGACCTTTGGCCCGGCGGGCCTCAAACTTCTGACAGACCGGAGCTGATTATAAAGGCGCTCTTGAGACGCTCGCCGCCGCAGATCAGGACTGCTTCACTCAATCGATGAGATCAGCTCGTCCTCTTTTCCCTTTCTCCCAGTAAGAAACGCTCATCTGGCGCCCTTTTGGAAGCTTCAGATCTCCTTTAAAGAACGCGCGCATGGCATTGGCGGTTTCAAATTCACCTGCAAACCAACCGTAGTCGGGACTGAACCCATTGGCGTGCGCGTCGCGGTAGATCGTCAGACAGGATTGTGGATATGCGTTTGTCTCGATCTGCACCATATCGAGCTTCGACGCTGGCAGATAATCACTCCATTGCATCCCGTCCGGTAACGCAACCACACAAAGCCCGGTCACATGGTCGGGGAGGCTTTCGAGGATCCGTGCGATCGCAGGAAGTGCTGTCTGGTCCCCAGAAACCAGAAGGGATTG
Organism: Pseudomonadota bacterium; assembly: GCA_039180865.1. GTDB lineage: Bacteria > Pseudomonadota > Alphaproteobacteria > Rhizobiales > JACESI01 > JBCDCU01. Next base: position 2,783 of record JBCDCZ010000126.1, read on the forward strand.
GTCCACGTCAGGAACAGTGCCGCCGCCCGGTCCCATCACACCGATCCTGTCTCCGGGCATGGCTTCAATCGCCCAATCGGAGATCATCCCATCTTTATGTTGCACGATATCGATATCGACTTCTCCGGCCTCTTCGCGCACATGTCTGAGCGTGAAATACCGGACATGAAGCTGCTCGTCCCCTTCCGGCCAAGATGTAACGCCATTTGGCAGAACGCTTGGCCAGGTCGGCTCAGTCGCGGCGGGACTTGCAGGGCGCATCAATTTGACATGCATACCATCGAGACCAAGCCCGGAAATGTTTTCGCCCGTCAGAGTGACCCGGATCATCCCGGGGAACACTTCCGAGCGTTTGGTCACGGTGAGTTCCCGGAAGTTTATTGGTCGGCCGGTTCCGTCGTTCGTGCTGTTGGCATCGTTCCAACGCAGGTCCGCACCCGCCGCTTTGTCTATTCCCATGATATGCGCAGCTGCCGCTTCCTTCAGAAAAAACAGCATATTGTCGCTTGGCGCGCGAACCTCGACTTGAAGCGCGTGATCGTCATGAAGGAAGTCGATCGTGCAGTTTTCAAACGAAAACCGGACATGACGTTCGCTGAACCTTTCATCGGGAAGACCGTGTTCGAGAATATGGTCGATCAAATGGTCAAAAGCGGTTGAGACATTTTTCAGCGGAACACTCGTTTTTGCCTGGGCTTCCATTCAGACGAACTCCTCTGAGGATATGCGATTTCGGGTGGCAGCGCGGAGCGCGAAAACGGCGCCTACGAACGACCCCAGGGCGGCGATTGCCAGGAGCACATGGATTCCTACCACATCGGAAAGCGCTGCCCCTGCGCCCGCACAAAGGAGCAGAACCACACCTTCGAGGCTTACAAAGGCCGCGAAGTCCGTTGCGGCTTTCGATTTGTCGCAAAGTCCCATCAAGATGCTGCGGCTCGGAGGTAACGCGGCAAAGGTGAGTGCATTGGCGATCAGCACATATATGACCGTTTCCGCAGGCTCCAGACCGTCAGAAAACTGTACTGCGAAAATCAGACAATAGAAGCTCACTGTCACACCAATTGCTGCCAGGACGGCAAAGCCACCGAACCGGTCGACGAAAGGTCTGATCGCGAGAGCAGCACCAAGACCGGCAATGTTCCCGAGAACAAGCCCCACAAGCGCTGCATCGGCGGTGCTGAGACCGGCATCGATCAGAACAATCGCCTTAAAGCCGTATGTGAGCGCCAGGCCGATACCGACGAACATTTTGATCACAAACAAAGATCGTGCCTTTTGCGATCGGAACACTGAAAAAATCAGGCTGTATGTCGGCGGTGGCCCATCGTGGCTCCAGCCAAGATCGAGCTTCAGACACAAAACCGCGCAAAAGCCACACGCACTGATTGCTGCAAGCGTCAGAATGACTGGCTGCCAGCCGAAATCGGCAAAGAGATAAATCGTACCGGCGCCCACGATTGCACCTGCTAGACCTGCTCCAACAGCTCGAAAGGCCGAGCCCCTTGCGCGCTTTTCCGCTGCGAGCCCTCGTACCATCAAAGCGGAGGTGGCTGCGTCCTGCATGGCGAGCGACAACATCAGCGAAAAAACAAGGACAAGCAGGATCAGGTGCAGGCCGTCTATCGGAATGAAAGAGAGCAGAACCAAAAAGGCGACAAAGACCGCCTGACCGAAAACCAACCACGACCGATAATGTCCAAGAGACATGAACCCGTATCGATCGACAAGGGGTGACCAGGCAACCCGAAGCACGTAGGGAATAGCCGCCAGATAGACCAGTCCGATAACGTAGCTCGGTTGCCCGGCAGCGCGCAGAAAGAGCGGTACACCGTGCCCAATAAACTGGCCTACAACCGCTTGCGTCACGGATAAAAACATGACGACAAACAGGAAAGTGTTTCCTGTTTTTGCTTCACGCACCACGCACTAACCTCCGGAAATTCGCCATGTCTTATCCTTCGACCACCACTCGGATTGTCGACGGGTCAGAATTTGGCGGTTAAGGCAATACCTCCTGAAATGGCGGGTGTGATTTCAGCGAACGAAGATGTCGGATCTGTCACGGCAAGCGACGTGATACCGTCCGAGGCGGTCGCATTGTTGATGAAAGCTCGGGCTTTGAAGTGGTCACGCTCGTAGGAGACACCAAGATCCACCAGAACAAAGCCACCAACGACTTCGGTTGCCACATTCTCGAAATTATTAAAATATTCGGATGTGAAAGAGATATCGGCATCAAATGACAGCCCTTCGATGAAATCGGGCTTGTAGACAACGCCAGCGGAAACGGAAACCGTCGGATCACTCCCAAATTCGTTTCCGACGAGCGCCGGATCGAAAGCGCTTGTGATTTCCGTGTTGAGAAGCCCGAGAGCACCCGTAACAGTGACTTCATCGGTCAGCGCAACGGCGCCTGAAAACTCAGCACCGAAGCTCTGTGCATCATCGAAATTCAACACTTGCAGCGTGAAAGGCACACCGGGGATGGTTTCAGAAAACAATTGCAGGTCATCATATTCATTGAAAAAGCCAACTGCACCGAAGGCATATTTGCCGTTCCGCGACGCGTATCGATACGTGACCTCATAAGTTTGGACCTCTTCCGATTCAAAATCGGCGGGGCTCCCCAAGAAGAGATTAACCGAAGACCCTCCGCTGGAACGCCCTTCCCGATAGGTGAATGAAACCGTGTGCTCGTCATTGAACATATATTGGAGACCAGCTTTCGGCAGAAACTCGACTTCATCTTCTTCAAAGACATTGACGACCGGAGGCGATCCAATCGGAATAAACGGCGACAGGCCCTCTGTCAGATCGGACGTCGTAATCCGCGTTTCCTCATCGCGAAGGATGCGTCCGCCAAGAAGCAGATCAAGACCACCCACGAGGCGCACTCTTACATCGGCAAAACCGGAAATCTGTTCTTCAAGCCCGTCAATAGTCAATGTGTTTGGTGCAATAGGAGCGGGAACCGCAACGTTATCGATAGATACCGTCTGTTCACGACGCGTATAATTGAAACCAACCAGGCCGCTCACCCGATCTTTTTTGTCACCAAAATTGAAGATCAAATCCTGATTGACGATTTCCTCGCGGAAACCGAAAAACAGGGGATCCGGTTGCTCAGGCAGGCTGTCAAACTGCGTCAGCGAAAAACTTGAGATCGATCGGAGTTCGCCGATATCACCGACCTCGTATGTGGCGTCCAACCCACCGGTAAACGCTTCGGTATCGAAAAGGCGCAAGCCCGTACCAATGAAGTTGATCTCCCGTTCTTCGAAGGGCGTCTGGACAGTACCCCGCGTCTGCGGAATTTGTCCAAACTGGCCTTCGGCAAGCGCGTTGATCCTGAGCGGACCGTTTTCACCGAAAGGGGTGATGAGCGCTTTGCCTCTCAAACGGGTCTGCCTGAAATCGGTTATCTCATCCGCAGCAGCCTCGAAGCCTGGAGGCACGCCTATAATGGTCCTGGGATCTTCACCGGTTTCGAACTCTCCGGTTAAGCGAACAGCCAGAATGTCGTCGATAATCCCGCCAGACGCGAGGCCATTGACCGTATAGGTCGGCTCCTCGAAACGGTCGAACTCCGTAATGAACTGCGTTGCGAATTCCGGATCGAACGTTGGATCCTTCGTCTTGATGACAATCGCTCCGGCTGACGCGGCCCGGCCTCTCAGCGTCGTTTGCGGTCCGTTGAAAACTTCCACCTGCTCGACATCCCAGGTGCTGTTAAAATCAGAGTTTTGCAGCGACGCAGGGCGCGCGATCTCGTCCACGATGATGGGGACGCGTGGTTGCGTCCCACCGAGCGAGACATTGACGAGCCCGCCGGGGCCACCCCCTTCGACGCCTCTGATGTCAGGAATTTCGCTAATCGATGTTGTTAGGACGTTGGGCGCTGACTCGATCACGTCATTGATCGTCTGCCCAACTTCCTGATCAAGCCTTTCTTCGGAAAAGACCGTCACACTGCTTGTTGTCTCCAGGAGTGTTTTTTCCTGTCGCTCTCCGAAGATCGTCACCTCATCCAGGAGAAATGTACCTTGCTCCGCATCTTGAGCAAATGTCGGCCCGCTGTTCAAAGCCAAGGCACTGACCATCGTCGTTAGCGCAAACGACGTTTGTCTTATTTTCATATCTGATAACGCCCCATAATCGAGTAGTTCGCCCCATAACTTAACTACAAAAGTCAAGTTTAATTCATGCGGCGACCGTGTCTATCGATTTGGACTGTCCAATCCGGCCAAAAAACTGTCCAGTCAGACTCTCGGTGCGAATTTCCCGGGCGGCTTACCGATCTGTTTTTTCATGGCTTTCGATAAGGCTTCCGGAGTTTTGTACCCGACCATCTCAGCCGTCTTGGCTATCGGCACCCCTGACTTCAAGAGCTCCGCGGCGGTGTCCATGCGCTCATGGCGCACCAACTCGCCGACCGACACACCTGCCTCATGCCTGACCAGAACTTTCAGTGCGGTTTCGCTCATCCCGAACTGCCGCACGAGATCGGCAATGCGCAACGGTTGATCAATGTTCTCACGAATATGGTCGAGGATCGGCGCGATGTTTCTCGTACCGGCTGGCGAACTCTCCACCTTCTCATATGCCTTTGTCTTGAGCCACCATGTGGTCGACAACACTCTGAGCGCGATTGATAACTGGAGAAAGTTTTTTCGCTCGTCCTGCATTTCGGCTGCGGCGGCCAGTTGACTTGCAAGGCGCATAAGATCGGAATTCTGCTTGACGCACCAGATGGCTTCGCTCTCGAGGAGCGAAATCCCCCAAGCGGAAACCGCTTTCGATTGCGCCGCGCTTGCCCTGAGGAACGGTTCCGTGAAATTTATAGAGACCGTTTCGAACGCTTTTTGGTTGTCTGATGCGACGAGCCATTCCGTTCTTCGTTTGAGGCCGGTCACCAACAGATCGGAAGCGGAAAGACTGGTCTTACGGCGCTTCCCGGAAAGTTCCTGCGACCTCGAATGTCCGCTTATGCGCAGCTCGATTGAAAGGCCAACATCAGACGTGACTTTGGCTTGATAAGCACGCTGTCCGAAGAGCTTACCAACCGAAACGAAAACACCGTCTGCCGGAATGTCGCGATAGATAAAACCGGTCGCCAACGCGTCACCTTTGGGCGCCCGCACATCCATCGAATTGATATCGACCGGAATTTTGAGTTTTTCCAAACTCTCCGCATTTATGGCTCGAACCGGTTTTTTCATTGAGCAAAGTGCTCCCAACGTCCACAGCCACACATCTTCTATTTATGAGTTGGATAGTCAAGTTATGATCAATGGCGGGGAGATTGATCACCGTTACCCTAAGGCCACCGCGTCATGGATACGCCCAGCAGCAAACCCTACGAGTTTCCCTAGGTGGATCGCCGTCGGAGCGAACGCATAGACTCCCGATTATATTTTCAAAACGGGATGGAAGTGATGATGATTGTCTTTCGCGTCGCGGCGACGCTATGCGCACGCCTTTCCTTTTTGAAACACACGGCCCTCGCCCTTGCCGCCTGTCTCACCCTGTCGCCAGCGTCAGCGCAGCAGTTCGAATTGGGCCCCTGGTATCAGGGCTTCACCAGCAATATCGGCAGCATCGACATCACAATCGATATGGACCAGCTCAAGGGCTCGGAAACCGGAGCTGCCGCGCTCTTTTTCGTTCCAAGCTTTGACGATGTCGCCTGCCCGAGGATTGCCCACCCGGCCTTTTGTCATGAGCTCGACAAACGGTCCGAGCGCGCAAAAAATGACCGATCCGCCTTCGATATCGTCATTCTCGGTGTCGTCTACGAGGGCGCCAACGACGGATTTGTCGTCTTTCGGTTTGCCGATGAAGACACCGTGCGGGCCCTGATCATTCAGCGCAAATCGGCAAGCGCGCAGGCTGCCGATGTAAGGGTCTTCCATCCGGACCGGGGGCTCGATGCGCAGATTGTCGCCGAAGTGCGCGACCATATCTGCGAAACGACGCAATGCACTTCCGACCGGTTGCGGGAGATTGCCGCCGACGAAGACAAGGCTTTGGGTCTCTTCGGTCAGCGCGGCACGTTGCGCAAATTCAATCTGCGCAAGGATGAGCGGAAAACCGCCCATGCGAGACTTGATGGCGTCAACCGTTCAAGAACCAACATGGCGCCATCGGACGGCACAGACCCGAATTGGCAGGGCGATGGCCATGGCGATGCCGCATCCGATCCATCAGACCTCATCTATCGCCTGAGAAATGTTCCGGAAGGCCGCTCGCTAGTCATCCGCCAAAGACCGGACCGCAACTCGCCGGGCGTCGGGAACCTGCCATCATCGGCTAGAGGTCTCAGAGTGCTCGCCTGCACGCCAGAAATCGATGTCGGTCAATTCGAGCAGGCGAGCGACCAGGGAAAACTCAGGCTTCTTGCGACCGCCTGGTGCGAAATCGCCTCCAGCCCGCGGGGTGTTCCGCGCGGATATGTGCTGGGGCGTTATCTCGCTCCGCAATAGGCTGCGCAACGGACGCTGATGAGAGCGCAATCAGGACGGGTCACCGCTCTCGGTAGAATACAGAAAGCGCCGAGAGAAAGGCATGATAAACCCAAAGGAGACGCGTCATGATGTGGCTTGGACGTTTGATTTTCGCGGCTGTCCTCTTCGGCCTTCCAACACCTGCATTTGCAGATGTCTGCGATCCGCCCTACTCCCTGCCTGACGGTAAACTCTCCGACCGGGGGTTTTTGAACATTCCTATCGGGGGAGCGCGATGGTTCATTTATCGACAGAGCGACCAAAAATGTATCGGCAAGCTCTCCTGGGCGGTCGTCCCAGACCCAGTACCGACCCTCCGTCTCAAAGCGGGCTGGTGCGGTGATGAAAACTGTAAAGCCCTTGAACTCACATCCACGCCTTCAAGGACAATGGATTGGACCCGTTTTTTCGAGCGCGACAAGCCGGACGCGATTATCGTGCGGATTGAAGACGGACCCGACGGGCCGGGAAAGCACCCGATTGCAATTGTCTCACCGGATGGGCGTACGCTCGCCAGCTTCGAGAACCACCGGAGTTGGCAAACCGAGACCAGCAAAGAATAACGTTTCCGGTCGAATTACCGAGCGCAGCTGTGTGCTCCGATACTGCGGCCCTGCCTCACTCCTCGCCCGCTGCATTTCCTTTCCGGCGATACGGCCACGATGTTAGAGTGTCTGACAATTGACAGGAGAAGCTCATGTCTCAAATCAAGTCGGATGTCGAACCTGCCAATAATGCTTACGCCGAAACTTTCGATAAGGGCGATCTCGCCCTTCCGCCCGCGCGCGGTTTTCTGTTCCTGACCTGCATGGATGCCCGCCTCGATTCCGCAAAATTCGCCGGTCTCGCGGAGGGCGACGCCCATGTTGTCCGCAATGCAGGGGACCGGGCGAGCGACGATACAATCCGCTCGTTCGTGATCAGCCACAAGCTTCTCAAGACAAAGGAATGGTTCGTCATCCACCATTCCGATTGCGGCTTGCTTTTCTTTGATGACAGCACGATGGCGGATCTTCTTGAAGGCTCACTGGAATCCGCGCAACTCACCGAAAGCGGCTTTGAAAATGCGAGCGAACCCGGCGGCTCGCCCGAAGGTCGCTATGTGAAATGGCACACAATCCGCGATCAGGAAGAAGCCGTCGTCGAGGATGTCCTGCGCATCCGTGCCCATCCCCTGGTGAACCCGGCGATCCCGATTTATGGTTATGTCTATGACCGGACGGCTCATCGAGGTGGAACGGGCGACCGAAGCCGGACGCCCTGCGGCCTGAGTGTTTGAGGGTGTTCTTTAAGACAGTGGGTTCGATTTGAAGCGCACACGGCCAAAAATCCTGATCACCGGGTTCTCAAAGTTTCCCGGTGCTCCGGTGAATCCGACAGAACGTCTGATCACATGGCTTATGGCTGAAGATTGGGCTGCCCTCCGAGCCGATGTTGAGCCCGATCTTCATTTCCGGTTGCTCGCAACGGATTATCGAAAGGTCGATCAAGAGCTCGCGGCGATCAAGGCGGGCATCCAACCCGACATAGCTATCTTCTTCGGCCTCTCCGCCGAAGCAACAGGGTTTCAGCTGGAAACGACTGCCCGCAATCACGTCGCGATCAATCGGCCGGATGTGACAGGATATCGCCCCGCTTCAGGTGAGATCGTGGCGGGCGGACCCTTGATGGAAACCACCCTTCCCCTTGACGATATTCACCGGCGCCTTTCCGGTCAGAACCTTCCCGTCTACCGCTCCGACAATGCCGGGGATTATGTCTGCAATTACCTCTTTTACAACGCCCATCACCATGGCATTGGCGCGCGTGTCGGCCTGCGCGCAGGCTTCATCCACGTGCCCTATCTTGATGAGCAACTTCCACACCTCGGTGAACATGATCGACAAAAACCCCTCACCACTTTGAGCAAGGCCGAGCTTCTAACGGGCGCACGGCACATCATCATGGCGTGTGTTGACCATTGGGCCTTGGAGGCACGAATGAGCGAGGATGGGCGGGGGAGAACGGCGTCTTGAGGCGGTGCGAACGTCCGATCTGGCCCCAAGATAAACGATGCTTCAGACTGCATAAATGGTAGATTTCGGCTTCAGCGAATGCCGCTCTTGATCCAATAGCGAGCGGGGTGACCGCCCCCAACTTCATACCGCAGGGGCCGTTCAGTTGGGGGCTTTGACACGACTTTCAGTCTTTTTTCTATAGTCCGAAACCGCCATCGATCATGAGCGTTGTGCCAGTGATGAAAGAGGCCTCCGGGCCGGTCAGGTAGGCAACGGCGCCTGCAATCTCGGCGGGATTGCCATAGCGCTTGATCGTCATGAGCTGGCGGAGCATTTCGGCTTGATCGCTATCCGCCGGGTTCGCTTCGGTATCGGTTGGACCCGGTGCGACGACGTTGACCGTGATCTCCCGGTCGCCGAAATCTCTCGCAAAACCACGTGCCATCCCGTCAACTGCGGCCTTCGCTGCGGCATAGGCAGTTTGCCCTCCGAACTGAACCCGTTGACCGCTCGTGGACCCGATAATAACGATACGGCCTCCGGACTTCATCAGCCGACCGGCCTCGGCGATCGCGAAATAGGCCGCATTGATGTTCAGATCGAAACTGCTCTGCACGTCATCGGGATTAAGTTCCAGCGGATTTCCCCAGACGGCCTTGCCCGCAGACACAACGAGGATATCCAGCGCTCCCTCGGCCGCGACGGAATCGATCAGCGCGTCCCGATTGGTGCTGTCGACCTGTTTGGCGGTGCTGCCGGTGTCTTGGGTAAGCGTGGTCGCGGCTTCCCTGGCATTGGCGAAGGTGAACGTCACATCGGCTCCGTCCGCCGCCAGGCGTCTTACGATGGCAGCGCCGATGCCGCGACTGGCGCCGAGGACAAGCGCGCGTTTGCCGTTAAGGGGTTTTCCGATTTCCGTCGTATTGGGCGTCGTCATTATACGTCTCCTTCTTGAGGGTTCGCCTTGCGGGCGAAAGATTTTCGTTTGTTATGGGCTGATGGGATCAGGCGGCTATGCGCGCCGCGGCGATTGCTGCCGTGTTTTCATAGAACTGACCGCCTGCGACGCGACCGTCGCGCATATCAAAGCGGGCGATGAAGTCGCTGATGGCGACCTTCGTTGTTTCGCGGTGCCGAAAGACGAAGCGGCCTTCCACATAGACAGTGTCGTTAGTGTCGCTGAACTTCGAAGGA
>JBCDCZ010000127.1:0-12121 GCA_039180865.1 Pseudomonadota bacterium
GGAAAGCCCGGATATCTGGGCAGATATCGAGTTCTTGAAGCGTAAAGTCGATGCGGGTGCCGATCGCGCGATCACACAGTTCTTTTTTGATAATGATGCGTTTGAGGCCTATTTGGAGCGTGTCAGGCGTGCCGGTATCACAATTCCAATTATTCCCGGGATTGTTCCTGTCCATAATTTCAAACAGGTTGCGCGGTTTGCAGCAAAGTGCGGCACTCATGTACCACGCTGGCTTGCTGAACGGTTCCGTGGACTTGAGAACGATCCTCAGACCCGGCGGTTGGTTGCCGCAGCAGTGGCTGCTGAACAGGTTTGGGACCTTGTCGACCGAGGGGTCAATGACTTCCATTTCTACACGATGAACCGTGCTGAGCTCGTCTATGCGATCTGCCACATGCTCGGCGTGAGGGCTCCGGTAACCGATCAAGAAGCGGCTTAAAGCCGAAGGGGCGCCTTCCGGCGCTATAACGAAAGGTTCCTGGCCCCAAAGAAAAACCGGGATGCTTTTTTCGCATCCCGGTTGTGTTCGGTTTCTTGCCACAGCCACGATCTGACCAGCTGCATGGGTCTGGCCAGATGGGCCATGTCTAGATGTAACCGGCTACGATGGCCGCCAAAAAGACAAATGCCGCATACATAACCAGAGTACCAAACGAACGTACCATTATTCGCCTCCTCTGTGTTCCAGCCTTATACCTCCGGGCCGGAAATCCGATTGCAGCACGATACTCCCTATATCGATCAGTTGGTCACTTCGTCATCGACCGGATCGCCGATTGAAATAACCAGTCCGAAAGCGCGCTGCTGCCGGAATATAAATCAAAGTTTGGTGGAAAAAATTAGGCCTGTCTAACAAAACTTGTGCTGCGATGCAGCAAAAATTAAAATGTCCTTTTTATCAATGGCTTAAAAATTTCGTTTCACTTGTATACCGATGACATTGTCAAACAATACATTAGGTGTAGTTTGATGTTTAGATAATAATATTTAAAATTTCACAGAATGATTTCGCGGGTTGATACGATAAACTTCATAATACTGACGCAATTGAGGGGAAATTAAGGCTTAATAGCTGTTTAATAAAATCGTTATAATTCTTAGTGAACGGGAGGTTCCCAGCACTTACAAAAGCTTTCACGTCGATGTCGCTTGCCAGCCTATTCGAAACGGCGCTTCAGGAACTGCAGTCTCAGCGGCTTCCAGATCTCGTGATTGCATTGTGCGAAGCCTCATTGGAGCAAGACCTTTCCGACACCGGTGAGGAGCAAAAGCTCATCGGTATTGTGGAATATCTGCTCGGTATCGCCGATTGGTCCGCGCGAAAAGAGATCGCCGACAGGGTGATTACGATGAGTGGGCTGTCTTCCCAGATTTATCTCTGCTTTGCTTGCGATCGTTTTTCAATCGCAGAGCCGTTTCTGATGCCTGATTTCTATCTATCAGTCGAAGACTGTCTGCATATCGCCCGCAATACTACGAAAGAGCATCGTGTGGCGTTGACCAGACGTGCGGAGCTCCCATCGGTTGTTGTTCAGGAGCTTATGCGAAGCGGTGAGATTGAGGTTGTCAGGGCACTTAATGAGAACCAGGAAGATGCCGTTATCTTTGAATACGACGATACAATCGATCCGGAAGCGAAACCGGGCGAGGGTGATGACGACGGTGACAACTCAGGTGCGGCGCAGGAAGTCAATGCACTCGATCTCATGGTGTCGAGTTTTGCTGCTAAGAGCCGATACTCCGATTTGATCGAAACGCTTTCCAAGAATGCGCATTTGCCGAAAGCGATCGTCAAGGAGCTATTCAGCAAACCAGAGGCAGAGCCCTTTTCCATCCTTTGCAAGGGGCTTGGAGTGGGTGACGACGCCTTCAGCGTCGTTGCACAATTCAGATCACGGCGGCTTGGTCAACTTGCCCGCCTTGGCGAACAAGCCGCGGAAGACTACCGATCTCTCGACAGCGAGTACGCCCTTGCGATGCTGAAAGAGCTTCAGGCGCAAAATTCCTGGTTACCGAATGTTGCGGGAATGGCAGGCGATTAATTGTCTCGTCCGCCAAACCATGTATCGGATTTCCCAACGCAATCTTGACTGATTTTTCAATTGACAAGACCGCTTGTGCAGCCGATGCAGGGCGCTTAGCCAAGGAGCGGTCTATGCAGTTTTCGGGTACCAAGCATTACATCAGCGATCATGATCTGACCGTCGCGGTCAACGCAGCCATTGCGCTGGAACGTCCGCTTCTGGTCAAAGGGGAGCCGGGGACCGGGAAGACTGAACTCGCACGTCAGGTGGCGGCGGCACTTAATGTCGACCTTCTCGAATGGCACGTAAAATCAACGACGAAAGCGCAGCAGGGTCTCTATGAGTACGATGCTGTGTCGCGGTTGCGGGACAGCCAGCTTGGCGACAAACGGGTCGAAGACGTATCGAACTACATAAAAAGGGGAAAGCTCTGGGAGGCTTTCGTCCGTGATGAAAAAGTCGTGGTCCTGATTGATGAAATCGATAAGGCGGACATCGAATTCCCGAATGACCTTCTGCAGGAGCTCGATAAGATGGAGTTTTTCGTCTACGAGACCGGCGAGACCATAAAAGCTCGGCACCGACCAATCGTTATCATCACGTCCAACAACGAAAAAGAACTGCCTGACGCCTTCCTGCGCCGCTGCTTTTTTCACTTCATTAAGTTTCCGGATCCCGACACTCTTAAAGCGATTGTCGATGTCCACTATCCGGGTATCAAACACAGCCTCGTCAATGCGGCGCTCACACAGTTTTATGAGATCCGGGAAACCCCGGGTCTTAAGAAAAAACCGTCGACATCCGAAGCGCTCGATTGGATCCGGCTCCTGGTTGCAGAGGATGTGGATCCGGCCACGCTACGCGACAATCCCAAGAACGCATTGCCGAAGCTTCACGGAGCGCTCCTAAAAAACGAGCAGGACGTTCATCTTTTTGAACGGCTTGCATTTATGGCAAGGCGCGACGGACGCTGACAATGGGCGCTATCTTAGAGGCGCTTCTCAATCCGATCCTGCCGATTTTCGCGGTTGCAGCTGTTGGTTTTGCTTTTGGCCGGATGGGCCTGTTTCAGCGCGAAATGGCCGGTGTGCTGAATTCTTTCGTTCTTCTGGTTGCGCTTCCAGCGCTCCTCTTTGCTTTTCTCGTTGAAGCACCGTTCGAACAATTCGAATGGCCGCTGGTCATAGGGTATTTTGCGGCAAGCCTTGCGGTCTATGCGATCGTTTTTGCGCTGATGCGTCTTATATTTTGTCTTCCCGTGCGCGAAGCTTTGCTGCTTGGGATGGTTGCGTGCTTTACCAACCATGTTTTCTTTGTTCTGCACATCGCCGAAATTTTGTACGGCGAAACCGCGCGGCTCGCCGTTCTTGCAATTATCACGTTCGATGCGTTCGTGATCTTCGGCGGGACCTTCGTCGTTCTTGACTTTATGAAAGGACCTAAGGTCTCGCCAATGGGCGCAGTCCTGGTCCTTGCCAAGAATCCGATGCTGATTGCACTCGCGCTCGGTCTGGCTGTTGGGTGGGGTGATTTCCCGATTCATCCAGGTTTCATCACATATGCCGAATTTACCGGCGGAGCCGCAGCGCCCGCATCCATGTTTGCCCTGGGGCTGATATTATCCGGTGTCACTCTGGCGCGTTTTGATTGGCCCGCCCTTTCGGCGACAGCAGCCAAGCTGCTTCTCCATCCAACGCTGGTGGTGGGCCTATTTATGATCTTTCAGACTGCAACTCTACCGACCGATATCTGGTACAAGGCGCTCGTTTTTACAGCTGCGGGGCCGGCCGGTGCGATGCCGTTTGCCCTTGCTTTGCAATTCGGCGTCGACACATCACGCATCGTTCGAGCCATCATCTATTCGACTGTAATTTCCCTTATTACTCTGGCTGTTCTTGCATAACAATTGAGTGTAATGCGGCACTCCGCCCAAGTTTTGGGCTTTTCTTTCGCTGGTATTCTGTCAGACTCCAGATGTGCAACACGAGTCGAGCCTGTATTGCGTAAAGAAGGCCGGTGAATGACCCGACCCTATCCCGACTATTCTTTTAATGAGCGCCTTGCAGATGGGATTGTTCATGTTGTCGGACTTGTTTTCGGCATCACAGCACTGACAATTCTGCTCTTATATACTGTTTACGACCATCCCTCGTTCACAACGATGATGGTGCTCGTATACGGTGTGGCAATGGTATTGATGTTTGCCTGCTCCGCAGCTTATCACATGGTTCCGGTGTTGGGTCTTAAGGAACTCCTGAGGCGTGTCGATCAGTCCGCCATCTTTCTCAAAATTGCCGGTACCTACACTCCATTCGCGGCTTTGAAGCTGGGTGGTTTTTGGGGATATGGTCTTCTCGGCACAGTCTGGGCCGTGGCCTTTTTCGGGATTGGGCTCCTTATTCTGCAAGCGCGGCAAACCAACTTGATGGTATTCCTGTATCTTGCGCTCGGCTGGCTGGGCATCCTTGTGGTCTGGCCTCTCTTCGCGTCCTTATCGTCTGCTGTACTGACCCTGATTGTGACCGGAGGGGTCCTTTATTCGGCTGGAACAATCTTTCATGCCTGGCACAGCCTGCCATTCTCCAATGCGATCTGGCATGTTTTCGTGCTTGCTGCGACTGTGTGCCATTACTTCGCTGTGTTCGTCTCGGTTGTGATCGACCGCTAGGCGGTCGGCTGATTCATTCAACAGAATCATCCTATTTCAGCGGGCTTGTCGCTCCACCATGCTCGTACCTGCTTGCCGTTTTTACTTAAATAGTAAGTGAATTAAGGCGTTTGTTGAGCTCAAATTGCAGTAATTAGTTAGTATTGATGTTTTTCTTTTACCGATTTTCTCAATAAAATCATATGGAAATTTTCAAAATTTTTTTATATTTTTTCTCATTTATAATATAGTTTGCTTGAAATGATAGCATTTGACTAAGATTCGAGCATTTTACTGTTGTTTTGTTGTAACACTCGGGCGGCTTAACTTATTTGCATAAATGTTAGGCTTGTTCAGTTTTTGACCTCATCGATAACGTGCGGGCCAGTTGAGATCGCGTTGTGATTTTTCGCGACTGCAACTCCGAGTTGGTGTGGTTTTTCGAAATCACGGCAACGAAACCTGTCACCAAATCCAGCAAGGAAAACCAATGAAAAGAACACTTTCCATGGCGGCAATAGCGCTTCTCACATTAGCGTCTGCCCAACAAAGCTTTGCAGCCGATCTCGACACAGCGCCGTTGGTCGAAGAGGTCGAAGAGAAATCCTCGTTGCTGCCAGGCGAAATTTCCGGATCTGTCGGTCTTTATTCCGACTATCGATTCCGAGGGATTTCGCAAACCGACCGTGGTCCTTCTGTCCAAGGCACGATCGATTACAGCATCGGTAGTCCTGTCGAAGGGATCGATATCTATCTCGGCGCTTTCGGGTCTAACATCAATTTCACACCCGTAGCGCCGGTTGAGGATGGATCTGTTGAATTTGATTTTTACGGAGGTCTCGCTGGCACGTTTAACGACGTTAACTGGGCCGTTGGCGCCATTTACTTCTTTTATCCAGACGCCAGCAGCACTCTGGATCAGGATTATGTGGAAGCGACGCTTGCCTTTGATTACGACGTTTTCGACGGTTTCAATGTAGGCCTGAACTACAATGTTTCGCCGGATTTCTTTGGCGGCATTGGCGTTGCCCATTGGATTCAGGGCACTGCGTCTTACTCCATACCGCTCATCGATGCTCTTCCGCTGACACTCGACGGATCGGTCGGATATCAGGAGTTTGAAGGAACGGGCGATTACGTTACGTGGCATGTCGGTCTAACAGCCGAGATCCACAAGCACCTCGACATCGGGGTTCAATACATCGACACGAACACCAACATACCTGGTGATGAAGTCAGCAATATTTCAGGCGCAACGGCGCTTGGATTCATCTCAGCGAAATTCTGATTTCTATATCCGCCTGGAGCATGTCTGAGATCATTGGACATGCTCCAGCGGCGATCAATTTCATCCAAACTTTGATCATAAACGCGTAGGGAACAGACGCGCGGTCATTCATCAAGCAGACGCAGGAAACACGACCCAAAAGGCTGAACAGAAAAACGGCTTAATCTGTGCCTTCCGCCGGTTTGGGACGTCTATGGCGGTCGATCCTGACATCTCGTGCGCATTTTACAGACTATTTGCCACCCCAAGTGCTGTTGACTTGATTTGAAAAGAGCACGGCCTTCGGTTAAGGAAGGGCGGTCCTGAAATCGGCAAAATCATCTTTGCCGTGAGGGTGTTTGTTTTTCAGATTCGCACATCATTTGGTGAATAAAGCTATGGTCAATCCGCTTCGCGCCGTTCTTGCCGTGCCTGGTGTTTTGAGCAAGGAAAAATCGTTTCGGCGCAATCCGATTATCGGGTCAGAACGTCTCAATAAATGGGGGCTGCACCGCAAACGCGTCAAAGCTGCCGCCAATCTTGCTGCCATGCGGCGCAAACGCATGTCCCACAAGATCGATCCGCAAGACCGTGCATTTTTCGATGAAAACGGTTTCTTTTTTAAGACCGATTTTCTTCCGCCAGAGACGTTCGAGGCTTTGAAGAAGGAAGTCTTTGGGCGGCCGATACATGTGCGCGAGATGACCCAGGGGCAGGCGATAACTCGGATCACGCCATTGGCCGGTTCAGGTATGGCAACCGGTGTCGGAATTGCGACCGATCCCTCTATTCGCAACTATATGTCTTATGCTGCCGGTAGGGCTGGCGAACCAATCATCTGTCTTGAGAGCATTGTCGTTAACTCGGCGATCTCTGCCAATGATCCGCAGACGATGTTGCATTCCGACACGTTTCATTCCACCTCGAAAATGTGGCTCTTTCTCAATGATGTCGGTGAGGAAGACGGGCCTTTTGCTTATTCGCCCGGATCCAACCGCCTGACCGAAGAGCGCATCAATTGGGAGTACGAGCAGAGCCTGACAGCCGTTGCCGACAATAAATCGCATCATTCGGACGGGTCTTTCCGTATCGATGAAGGGCTCTTGTCGGATCTTGGCTATCAGAAACCAAGGCGGATTACGGTGAAGGCCAACACGCTCGTTGTCGCCGACACTTACGGCTTTCATCGCAGATCAGCGAGTACGCGACCGACCACGCGTGTTGAGGTTTATGGCTATTTGCGCCGTAACCCCTTTATGCCCTGGAATAATCTTGACCCGGCCGGATTTCCGGGATTACGGGGACGGCAGGTCGATGTTTTCTTCCGCTATCTAAATGCCTACGAGAAGTTCACAGGTCGCAGCAAAAAGTGGAAGGACGCGGGGGTTAAAGAGATAACTGATCCTCGGGCCGGAATAGTATCAGCGGCCATTGGGGGGTAGTTCGTTCTCAGGGAGTTAGGATGCAACCTTCGTGAAAAGACGGGCAAATCCATCACAAAGGTGGATCTAAAGCCGTTGATTGCAGCGTTTGAGATGTGGAGCGCGAGGATACTATGAATGCAATAAAAGCGATAACAGCGATCCCGGGTGTTTTGGGAAAAGAGAAATCGTTCCGGCGCAATCCGATATTGGGGTCCGAGCGCTTCAACCGCTGGGGTTTGCACAGGTTCAGGGTGAACCTCGCGGCCAACCTTGCCACCTGGCGGCGCAAGCGGCTTGCCCATCTGATTGATGGCGATGATCGTCGTTTTTTCGAGGAAAACGGATACTTTATTCGAGAGAACTTCCTCTCCGACGAAGACTTCGCGACGGTCAAACGGGAACTCTTCGACACGCCCCATCAAGCTCATGAAATGCATCAGGGTCAAACGATCACCCGGCGTATGACGCCAGACGGAAGTGAATCAAGGGTTGCGAAATCGATATTCCGCAACCGGCAGATCCGCGATTATATGTCTTATGCGGCCGGCCGATCAGGCGAACCGGTAATCTCAATTCAAGCGATTATTGCGAACCCGGCTATCAAGACGGCGGACCCGCAAACGGACATGCATGCGGATACGTTCCATTCGACTGCCAAAATGTGGCTGTTTCTAACCGATGTTGAAGAGGACGATGGGCCGTTCGTTTACGTGCCCGGATCCAATCAATTGACGCCTGAGAGGCTCGAATGGGAATTCCAACAAAGCTTAACGGCTGCAAAGGACGCGCGACTTCACCATTCCGCTGGTTCTTTTCGCTTGCGCGAAGAGGAATTGCCGTCGCTTGGATATGGCCCGCCGAAACGTATGACCGTTAAGGCAAACACACTCGTTGTCGCCGATACATTCGGCTTTCATCACCGCTCTCCGAGCGACCGCCTTACCAAGCGGGTGGAACTCTATGGGTATCTGAGGCGAAACCCTTTTCTTCCCTGGAATGGTCTCGACATGATGAGTTTGCCGGGGCTAAGGGGACATCTTCCCGATCTCTATTTCCACTACCTCAAGGCACGTAAGAAGTACCTTGGAAAGAAGCATGGCTGGAAAGATGTCGGCAAAATCCTGATCGATTCCTGAGTAACATGTGCTTGGTATGCTCCGCTTCAAGCGAAAGTGAGATCAAGTTCAATCGCCCTAAACCTCTCTTGAAGGTACCGTAAGGTTACCTGCTACATAGACGCTTCCATCGAGTGCGTGGGCGGGACATCAGATTTCCCGGGAGAGAACCATGACTGATTTTTCACGCCGCGCCGTCCTCAAGGCGAGTGCGGCAAGCGCGCTGCTCGGACTTTCCGGCAGCCTTGCCTTCATGCCTGCTGCTCAAGCGGCTGATATCAAGAAGAAAGGCTTCTACAGCTTCAAAGTCGGCACGGATATTGAGGTGATCTCGATCTACGATGGCGTCTGGCAGAAAGGGCATGATCCGAATTTCGCTGTTGGAGCTACGCTTGAAGACCAGAAAGCTGCCCTTCGATCCGCCGGTTTGACTGACGAATTCGTGCCGATCGATTTTGCCTTCACTGTTGTGAAGTCAAAAGGCAAGACGATCCTGATCGACGCTGGAACGGGCGGCCAGTTGGCACCGACTGCCGGTCAAGCGAAGGCCGGTCTTAAGGCTGCCGGTATCAATAACGAAGATGTTGATTTGATCCTGATCTCGCACATGCATCCGGATCACATTTTCGGGCTTATGGAAAAGGAGACCAACGCTCAGGTGTTTTCCAATGCCGAGATTATGGTTGGCGAGAGCGAGTACAAATTCTGGACGGATCCGGCGACCATCAACAAAGTCCCGGAACGGCGCAAACCGCTGATCAATCGCATTCAGGCAACCTTCCCGACATGGAAGAATGTGACACTGTTTAAAGACAATGCGACGGTCGCGGACGGTATCCAGGCCCATCCGACACCTGGCCATAGCCCCGGGCACACTGCGTTCCACGTTTCCTCAGGCAACGACCAGACGATGATTATTGGCGATGCCATCATTGTTCCGGCACTCTTTCTTGCCAACATCGACTGGCAGCTCGTCTTTGATGCTGACAAGGATCTTGCAACCAAGACCCGCAAGTCGCTCCTGGATCGCGTCATTGCGGACAACATGACGATTGCCGGTTATCACTTCGGCTTCCCGAATTCCGGCAAACTTACAAAAGATGGCAAGTCCTACGTGTTTAATCCGGCGACGGCCTAATCGAGCGAACTGCTCAGTTTTACCATGAGCTGCGCGCGCATTGCGCGCGCAGCAAATTGGCGGCATAAACGCTGGTATGTTCATCCCGTTTTTCCTCAAGCTCAAGGAAGCGCAGGTGCCGGTTTCCCTGCGCGAATATCTCTCGCTTTTAGAGGCGATGGAAACCGGGCTCGTCGACTATGATGTCGAAGGTTTCTATTATCTCGCCCGCACTGCGCTTGTAAAAGACGAGCGCCACTATGATCGGTTCGATCTTGTTTTTGCCGACTTCTTCAAAGGCGTCGAAGCTGTGGCAGGCGCAGGCGAGGGTGTCGATCAACGAGAGATTCCAGAGGAATGGCTGCGTCTTCTTGCTGAAAAGCATCTGAGCGAAGAAGAAAAAGCGTTGGTAGAAAGCCTTGGTGGCTTCGAAAAACTCATGGAAACCCTGAAGAAGCGGCTCGAAGAGCAAAAGGGCAGGCATCAGGGTGGAAACAAGTGGATCGGGACCGGTGGCACGTCACCGTTCGGTGCCTATGGTTATAATCCGGAAGGCATTCGGATTGGCCAGAAAGAATCCCGCCATCGCCGCGCGGTAAAGGTTTGGGACAAACGCGAATATAAAAACCTCGATGACAGCCGAGAACTCGGCACGCGCAACATCAAGGTTGCGCTGAAGCGTCTCAGACGCTGGGCACGAGAGGGAGCGCTGGAAGAGTTTGACCTCGACGGTACCATCCGCTCAACAGCTGAGCACGGTTATCTCGACGTCAAAACAAGGCCGGAACGCCGTAACGCCGTGAAACTGCTCTTGTTCATGGATGTGGGCGGGTCAATGGATGATCATATCAAGATCGCCGAGGAACTCTTTTCGGCAGCGCGCGCAGAATTCAAGAATCTTGACTACTTCTACTTCCATAATTGTCTCTATGAAGGTGTCTGGAAGGACAATCACCGTCGCTGGCGCGAGCAGACATCAACATGGGATGTGCTTCACAAATACGGGTCCGATTACAAGGTGGTTTTTGTCGGCGATGCTTCAATGAGCCCGTATGAAATCTTGATGCCCGGCGGGGCCGTTGAGCACTGGAATAAAGAGGCGGGCGAAATCTGGCTGCGGCGATTTACGGAGCACTTCCCCCACACGGCCTGGCTTAATCCCGTCAAGGAAAAGTACTGGCCTTACACCCAATCGATCGCAATCATCGAACAGCTGTTTGAGGGACGCATGTATCCGTTGACGCTGAGCGGCTTGGATGAAGCCATGAAAGCGCTCTCGCGATAATGTTCGTTGTCTTTCGTTATGGAATTGCAGCCGATTTCGACTTGCGGTAGACCTTGACCATGTCGTTGATGCGCCGCCTCATTCTGTCGATTTCGCTCGTTCTTTACGCGATTTCGTTCGCCGGTATGACCT
Source organism: Pseudomonadota bacterium (assembly GCA_039180865.1). Classification (GTDB taxonomy): domain Bacteria; phylum Pseudomonadota; class Alphaproteobacteria; order Rhizobiales; family JACESI01; genus JBCDCU01. Next base: position 11,012 of record JBCDCZ010000127.1, read on the forward strand.
TTCCGGCGAACGCCTTCATTGACTATGAGGCTTATCGGCTCCCCGATGGGAGCTTGCCGATCCTCTGCGAACATGCGGATGGTTCGCTTGGTCACAATCACGCGGATTGTCCCGGGTGCGCTATCAAAATTGTGCCTTCGGTAGCGCGTGGAGATCTGTCAAAGGCGATAGTGTTCCCGGCATCTTTGGTCGTGCTTGCTAAGCCGCAGGTCGCCGACCTTGTTGCGTCGACCAAGCCTTTGGGATCGCGCGCTCCGCCATTATCCTGACATTCGATCCGACTATCACCAGCATGTATAATTGCGACCCTCTCTTGTGGGCAGGAACATCCAACTGCCGTTCGCGGTCGCGCCGAATGAAGGATTAAAATTCATGAAGTATTCCGTTCGTATCGCGCTGTCAGCCCTTGCCGCTCTCCTTTTGGCAGGACCTTCTTATGCCAACGAAACAGAGCATGATCACTCGGCCAAGCATGGTTCGCATGAGAGCGCTCACAAGCTGGGCAGCCTCACCATCGATACGCCCTGGACGCGTGCGACAGTAAAAACAGCAAAGGTCGCTGCCGGCTATCTCACCATCTCCAACAGTGGAGACGCCGCTGATCGTCTGTTGAGTGTGTCTACGCCGGTCGCCGGACGCGGGGAAGTCCACGAAATGAAGGTTGTAGACAACGTTATGTCCATGCTGCCGCTTCCGGAAGGGATTGAAATTCCTGCCGGTGGATCAGTAGACCTCGCACCTGGCGGCCTTCATCTCATGTTCCTAGATCTCAACACCCAACTTAACGAAGGCGGTGTGGTTGAGGCTACTCTGACCTTTGAGAAGGCAGGGACCATCACCATCCCGCTCGCGATCAAGGGGCTTGCTGCCAAAAGCGGTCATGGCGATCATTCGGGGCATGGCGCGGGCCACAGCCATTAAGCGTTGATCTGAAGCGCTTTTTATCCGAAAGCCTATCGACATTATATAGAAGCTCGCGTATAAGCGCGCGAGATTCCATCAATCACGAAACGACGCATCCGACCCGGGATGAAACAGGCCCGGCAAGACCGTCTCGCTTCGCATTCCGACGCGGTAACGGGAAGAGCGCTCTGGCCGTTTCTTAAGAAC
>JBCDCZ010000128.1:0-12103 GCA_039180865.1 Pseudomonadota bacterium
CGGTTTGCCTGTAACGGCACCCTTTTTATGTGGCGGTTTGCTCACCGCCTCCTTTGTTGCGCGAGCCATGCGCGTCCTTGCGGTGTCCAATGATCCAAAGCCTCAGGTTAAACCGGACGACCGGCGAATCTTAAGAGTCGCGTCGATTTTACCGGGTGCCTCAGATCAAGTCGCGCACAAAGCTCGGCTTCAGTCGGCGGAGGGGCGTTGTCCACACGGCATTTCACATCTTTACGGCTTTTTTGAGTACCATCGCGCCTAGTCAGCGCGGCGGGTTTGCCAGGTGCGGCGCTGAGCAAGTTTCATGACATAGCTGATAACATCGGCGACCGCCTTATAGTGCTCCTGCGGGATTTCCTGATCAATCTCCACCGTCGCGTAAAGGGCCCGGGCAAGCGGCGCGTTTTCAAACAGCGGAATGTCGTGCTCTTTGGCAACCTCCCGGATGCGGAACGCGATTTCGTCAATCCCCTTTGCCACCACGACCGGTGCATTCATGCCCCGCTCGTATTTCAGCGCGATCGAATAGTGGGTCGGGTTGGTGACAATGACATCGGCACTTGGAACTGCCGCCATCATCCGTTTTCTGGCGCGTTCCTGGCGCAATTGGCGGATACGGGACTTGATTTGCGGATCACCCTCTTGCGCTTTGAATTCGTCTTTCACCTCTTTGATGGTCATCTTTTGACGCTGTATCCAACGCCATTTTTCAAACGCATAGTCAGCGACAGCAATCACGGTGAAAAGGATCAGGACCGCCGCGACGATCTTGACGACGAGCCACTGAACGATCGGCATCAAGAGCTCGATGTCGGTGCGCACAAGCGCATCGAGCTTGTCGCGCTCCGGCCAGATGACCGCGATCAACACGGCCGATACCAGCGAAATCTTCACAACGCCCTTAGCGAAGTTCAGCAGACTTTGAAGTGAAAAAAGCCGCCCGAAACCGGCAATTGGCGAAATCTTGCTCAGTTTCGGCGTGATCGGTTCGGTAGAAAATAGCGGCGGGTGCTGAATGAGGTTCGCGACTAGTCCAGCGGCTGCGAGAAGCGCCATGGGAAGCAGCATTGGGAGAAGAAGCATTTCGCCCGTCTTCCGCCAAAGCATCTCCATTCCGGCGCCTTCAACTGGTATCTGATGGGCATGTTCGATAATCCCGCCAAGTGACCCCATAAGGTTAGACGCCATCGTTCCGGACAATCCGGCGATGATGATGGCCGATGCGGCCATCACGAACCAGGTGTTGACCTCCTGGCTTTTCGCAACGTCGCCCTTTTTGTGGGCGTCCTCCAACCGTTTCTGGGTTGGGTCTTCTGTCTTCTCACCACCGTCTTCCGCTTCCTCTGCCATGAGCGCTTTCCTCGCCTATCCTACTGCACGATGAAAACGCTGAGGCCCGCCCTCAGGTGCTCGATGTACCACATCATCATGGTTCCGATGAGGGCGAACATGAACAGGAAGCCGATCATGAGGTTTGCAGGAAGCAAGACCAGCAGAACCTGGAACTGCGGCATCAGGCGCGCAAGAATCCCGCTACCAACGTTGAAGATGAAACCAATCAGCAAGAACGGTGCAGAAATCTGAACACCGATGAGAAATGCGTGAGCGAAGGCGTTGACTGCTGTCTGGGCAACATCGCCAATCGGAAGCGTGCCACCGGGCGGAAACAGCGTGTAGCTGTCATGCATGGCGGCGATCACGAGATGATGGACGTCCATTGCAAAGATCAAGGCAAGGCTCACAACATTGAAAAAGTTTGCAACCAGGGTTCCCTGAACGGCGGTGGACACATCGGTGTTCTGCGCCGCTGAAAGGCTCGTCTGAAAGGCAATCGTTGTCCCGGCGACCTGGAGCGCGGATGTCAGCAGGGCAGCGCTCATACCGATGAACAAACCAATCAGCATTTCAAGGGCCAGGGCGAGAAAGAGGGCGAACGGCGAGCCAGGCAATTCTCCGAACGTGTCACCAACGATCGGAACCAGAATGAACGTGATCAGGATCGCTATTGTCAGCCTGACCCTGACAGGTACGGATTCAGCCCCAACAGCCGGCATCAGCATGGCGATCACACCGATGCGCGCAAACACCATCATGAAGATGAACGCGAGTTCGGGAAGAAGCTCAATCGTCACGACGAGCCCGCCTTACTTATTGAGGATGTGATCGACAAGTCGCTCGGTGAAGCTGCCCATGACGGCCCCCATGAATGGGAGAGTCAGCATGCCTGCCAGGAACATGGCAATAATTTTTGGTATGAAGACAAGTGTAAGTTCCTGAACTTGGGTGAGTGCCTGTAAGAGCGCGACAACAAGACCAACGACCAGACCCGTCATCATCACCGGAAGCCCGACGTATAGAAGTGTCCAGATCGCGTCACGGGCAACGTCGAGAACTTCCTGACCTTCCATGATCCGGTATCCTTGTCGGCTATCGCTCTTCAAGCCGTTCCAATTCATGGAACGAAACGCACAGCAGAGAAACGCCCGTCTAGATCGGCATGCGCATGATTTCCTCATAAGACGCGATCACGCGATCCCTGAGCGAAACCATGGACTGGAGCGCAACTTCGGTTTCGGCCACAGCGGTCACAACATCGATCATATCTGCTTGCCCGACGCTTGCCGCCATCGTCTGTGCCTCCACATTACGGCCAGATTCGGCAACCGACGTCACGGCCTCCGCGAGAAGCGACTGGAAACTATCCCCAGCCTCGGCGATCTGTCCCGTTGCAGATCCAGTACCTTGACCGAGCTGTTCGGCTAATTGAGCGGTCGCTTGATATGCTGAGGTGGCAGCGGATGTTGGCACGGTCATCGAGAAACGTCCTTTTGGTCAGATTTCCTTGATCGGTCTTGAATTCAGCCCTTAAGCGCGCAGAATATCGAGCGTCCTTGCAAGCATGGTTCGGGTTGCCGTGATGACATTGAGATTGGCTTCGTAGCTGCGCTGAGCCTCCCGCATGTCCACTGCTTCAACCAGCCGGTCGACATTCGGCATCTTGACGAAACCGTCAGCGTTTGCCGCCGGATGCCCCGGATTAAACCGCATTGTGAAGTCAGACCTGTCGGTTTCGACCTTTCCGAGTTGAACGGTGTTCGCTTGCATCCGGCGGTCGAATTCCGCCTCAAAGGTTGGAATGCGTCTTCGATAAGGGTCTTGCTCTGGCGTGCGAGCCGTCGATTCCGCGTTGGCGATGTTTTCCGCGATGATGCGCATTCGTCCGGATTGCGCCTGAAGACCGGACGCGGCCACGAAAAGTGATTTCATAAAATCCATCGGTCAATTCCTTAGCGGTTTGCGCCGATTGCTGTTCTCAGCAATCCGAGGTTTGACGTGTAAAGCGATGTCGCTGCCTGATAGTCCATCTGGTTACCGGCGAGCTTCATCATCTGTTCTTCAAGCACGACAGAGTTTTCTTCCGGCGTAATTTCAAACGACGTAGAAGCCCGCGCACCACTGAACGAAGAAACAGGCTGGATGTTTCCCTGAATGTGTCGGGCGTTCGTCAAAACGGTCCCGAAGTCGCTACCGCCAGCCGGCGCGACCGGTTGCAAATCACCAGGCTTTAACGCCGCCATGTCGCGCCCCACATAGCCGGGCGTCGCCGCATTCGCGATATTTTGCGCAAGAATTCCCTGACGGACCTGATGCCATTGCATCTTGGTCTTTAAGGCGCCAAAGACTTTCAGATTCATAAAGTCCAATGGATGCTCCTTTGCATTTCGTCATCGGATGCGTCGGTTTCTGGCCGATAATCGAAACAAGGAACGAACGTGAATCAGGCAGGACGTTAACGCCGATAGGCAATTTCTGCCCGTTTATGGTTAACAAGATCTTAATTTTGCGGCAGTTCCTGCCTAACTGCCCTGTTACCACGAGATAGATGTGAAAGATTGTTTAAACTCTTTATCATTATTCATCCCGCATTCAGGCGTATTCCGCCTTTGTGGCTCCTCCACTAAGCGCAGATGGCCGGATAGAGACGAAGTCGAATGCTCAGGAGACTAAAATGACTGAACTGCTCACTGGATTGTTCGGCGAAACCCTCGGTCTTGTTATTGGCGGTCTTGGATCTCTGGCCATCGTACTTGGTCTTCTGTGGGGCTTCCTGAGAATCAGCAAGATGTTTAACGAGGGCGGCATTGCAGGCAGACCGCAAGCGCGGGTCGGCGTCATTGAAGCGGCAGCCGTGGATACAAAACGCCGTCTGGTTCTCGTTCGACGCGACAACGCCGAACACCTGATCATGATTGGCGGTCCAAACGACCTTGTCATTGAAAAAAACATTCATGTTCAAAATGCACACCGCTCAGACGCTGAAGCGCACAATCACAATCGAGCGTCGGTGGCCCCTTCGCAGGCCCATACGCCGTCGCTCACACCTGTTCGAGCTCAACAACCACCACTCCCGCACGACCCGGATTTAGCAGGATCAAAAAATCCCTCTGGGCCACAGGTTTCCCTGGACGACGCTCCCGATCCCTTGAAGCGACGGGATGTTCCAGAGCCGCGTCTTTAAATGGATAACGGCAACTTCTGTTCGATCTGACTCTTCAAGCTGGAGATCGAATCCAGTGTCGTTAAGAACTCGTTAAGCTCTCGGCGCGAGTCAGATACGCTCTTCAAGGACATTTTTCGAAAGCGCCAAGTCCTTGGAGACATTGAAAGATGATCGGAGCTGACCGGCTCGCCGACAATCATATTGGACCAACCTCAGGCACAAAAACCGTGCCTTTGTGCGTACGGCGCGACCGTTGGGCGTGGTTTTCCACGGAAATCTGGACGGGTGTTTCCGGCCCAACCACGCGCCTTGGCTTCGCCTTTATAGTCGCTTTCATCGGTTTCCTGGTTAGATCCGACCCGGCACTGGCGCAAGCTATCTCGATTGATTTTGCCGAAGGCACATCCGTTACCGAGCGGGCAATCCAGATTATTGCGCTTGTTACGGTTCTGAGCCTCGCGCCGTCTCTTTTGATTATGGTCACGTCCTTCACCCGGATCGTGGTTGTTCTCTCCCTCCTAAGGTCGGCGATCGGCCTTCAGACCGCACCGCCAAACCCGGTCATGATCGGCCTTGCGCTGTTTCTTACTGCATTCATTATGATGCCGGTCTTTGAGCGCGCTTATGACGACGGGATTGATCCGCTCATCAAGGAAGAAATCGAGCTTGATGAAGCCTTCCAGAGAGCGTCCGTCCCTTTCCATGAATTCATGAGAGCCAACGTCAGGGAAAAGGATCTCATGCTTTTCCTCGACATGAGCAATACCGAACTTCCGGAAAACCCGGAGGATATAGAACTTCGCGTCCTCGTTCCCGCTTTCATGATCAGCGAGTTAAAACGCGCCTTCGAGATCGGCTTTCTTCTCTATCTGCCGTTCGTCATTATCGATCTCGTCGTAGCGTCGATCCTGATGTCGATGGGCATGATGATGCTCCCGCCGATTGTCATCTCGCTCCCCTTCAAGCTCATATTCTTTGTGCTTGTGGATGGATGGCACCTGGTGGCCGGTAGTCTTGTTCAATCCTTTGCCTAGGACTGATCCTGAGACCCAACCTCTAGACCTCGGATGGCGCGCGCGTACGGCCGAAATAACGGCGGCGATAATCCTGCAGGAACGTGTCCTGTGAACTAATATTCAATATGTTATCCACAGCGACATCACGTTCGAAGCTCTCATTGTCGAGCGGCTCGACGAGGATCTGAAAGATTGGCGCGTCGCTCGATTCAGCCATTTTCGCGCCGAACTTCTGGTTCAATCGATTGAGCGCGAAGTCATCTTTGGCAAGAGAATAGGCGATCGCTGCGCGCATGAGATCCAGGCGCGCTTGCGGCTCAAGGGGCTCGCTATCGCCCCAACGACCACCATGCGTTTTTTCCAGAAGGCGGCCCGCCTCCTGCCACCGCCGCGCATCCCAGTTAATCGTGGCACGCAGGCGCTCCACATCCTCACCGTTCAGCGGCTCGAGAAGCTCAAGTGCAACGTCCGTTTTTCCCGTTTGCGCAATTGCAAATCCCTCGATCATCAAACGCTGCCGCCGGAGCGCTGCCGGCAGATTTGCCGTTTGCGATTTCCGCAAGGTGGTGATGGCTCGATGTGGCTTGTCATCCAGCAGATGAACAACAGCAAGGTCAGCCGCCACCTTGGCGCGCGCCGCGCCGCGCAGACGCTGATCAACCTGATGTTCAAGAAGCTCCGCTGCCTGCGCCAAAAGGTCGAGATCAATCAGGCGGCTCGCCAAGTACCGAACAATTTCATCGCCAACCCGGCCGATGGGCATCAGGTTGCGAAAATCGTAGTATAGAGATAGGGAATCGATTGCTGGAAGATCGTCTGCAACCCCTTTGTGAAAGAGGTCGCGGAACACCGCTTTCATATTATCCTGGATCTGAAATGTGAGCGGGTTCTCATTATCCGAAATGATCGCTACCTCAACGAGTTCAAAGGCTCGTCGATACTCCCGCTCTTCAGCCAGAATCCGGGTTAGTTTATCGATTGCCTCCAGCTCAAGATGATCCTTGCGCCAGACTGCGATAAACCTCTCCAATTCGTCGACTGCTTCATCAGCACCAATCGCACCGGTTTCATGGTCAACAATAATCCGGTGTAACCATGCATCCGCGGCAATGCGGATGTCTTCGCTTTCTTCAGCGCGGGTGAAAAAAAACCGGGCATCGGCCTCGCGCTGTTCGGCAAGCGCCAGTTCCCCTTGAAGAATCTCATAACGGCCGAGATGGTATGGCTCCGAATTATCAAGAATCACATTGGCCAGGTAGTTCTTGACACCGTTCAGATCGTTTGCATGAAGAGCCGCATCGCTCGCCGACAAGAAGAACGCCTGTTTGGTGGCTGCATCATGTGAGCCAAGCGATTCCTCGCCGATCGGTGCGTTCCGGTTTGCAATTTCGTGCTTACCCATCTTATTGGCGGCAATGGTCCTCCAGAAAGCAGCGTGCGGATCTCTTGCAAACCTTTCAGATCCCAGAGTAACCAGCGCATCTTCATAGCGGCCCATCTGGACCTCTGCTGACGCTTTGGTTTGTACATAGGCGGCTTTGTTTTCCAGAACCGGATCATCTTCAACGGCTCTCGACAGTTTCGCGAGTGCTTCAGGTGCGAAACCGTTAGCAGCATAAAACTGGGCAAGGCGCATCCTGCTCCGCGCCCGTTCATTCTCGTCCGCATTCGCGATTTCCGCAAGGAGGTTTCGCTCATCCGCTGCGAATTCCACGATGCTGAAGGCACGAAGTGTTTTTTGTTCGAGTGGCAGATCGTACCATTCGTCTTCTGTGAAGGTCCCCGCTCCAGACGCTCGCAGGTTTTTGGTCGGTGACAAAGGCATACCGTCAAGGCTGTCGATCACAACCTGATTGTCATAGAGCGTCGTGCGGACACCGTCGCCGTTGCTGGAAAACGCGAGGGCGTGAGTCGAAGGCAGGATCCGCAAATTGACGAAGCTCTGCTGGCGGACAAGTCCCCTGCTCGGCGGGTCGGCAACCACGACATGGAGATCGTCCCCAACAACCGGATCCTCTAAAATAAGGTGCCCGCGGGCTTCCTCGAGCGGCACCTGCAGGTAGAGCGCTCCTTCGTCGTTCACCGCGCGGCTGACCGAAAGGGTTGTCGACGCGCGAATGACGGTACTTCCAATCGAGACAATCCAATCGTTTTCATCGATTGCTGATGAGGCCAACTGAACGCTCGGCAAGACAATCCGGATGGCTTTGTAATCGTCCTTCTCATACAGCTTGACGTCACGGACGAACTCACCAGCGAGCGCCTCAAGCGCTGTAATATCAATAATGGAATCTGTTTTGAAGACGGTCCAAATCGCTTTACCGCGCCTGAAGATTGCCGCAGGCGTTGTCTTATCGAACGGAAAGACGACGCGCACCGCGTCTTCGCTGTTGTTGATTGCCGCACGGACGGTGCTTAGCCCCGGAAACTTCCGTGCGCTTGTATCAATTGCTTCGACGTTGTTATCGGACGCCGGCTCTTGCGCTGTTTTTTGCGCGAGTTCTTCCTCTGTGCGTTGTTCGCGCTCTTCTTCGGTGAGGGGAGAACGCGACGATTGCAAGGGATCGTCGCGGAAGGTTTCAGACGCCTCTTCGTTAATCGCAGTTGGCGTATCGTCCAGGATCTCAGGTTGCGCGGGCAAACGGGCCAGCTCGCGCTCACGCGGGAACGTGTTGGATTCCGCGACCTCACGTGTGTCGCTTGCGACCGGCGGCAACGCGCCAATCACGAACGGGAGCCTGGCACCGCCAGCTCCGGTCTTTGTCAGTTCGTCGCTTGTGACGTCGACAACGTAGTCATCGCCGTCAAAGTACGATCGAATCTTCGCGTCATCGGCCACTGTCAGGGCGACCACGGTTGCCTTCGAAAGCCGCTTTGCCTTGACCGAAGAGACCAGCGGCGGAAGCTCTGAAGACAACGCACTCAGGTCCGTTTCCCCCACTTTATCGAAGCTGATCGAGACCTCATTCTTGTCCCGCTTGAATGACGCTTCAAACGGCACGTTCCAGGAAAAAACAAAGCGGGAGAAGGTGGGATGGCGACCAAGCCGCACTTTCATTGTGGCCGTAACACCGGTTTTCTTCGCTTCGATGGCATTCTGCTCGGCTATTTCCAGCGCTTCTTCCGCTCTGTTTTCGAGCTTTCGAACAATTCTTTCAGGTATAGCCGGAAGTTCACCCCGCCAGTCCGGCGGCAAGAAATCGATAAAGAGGTGCTCACCAGCCGCCATTGTGTTCACACGGACACCCTGATTGAGCGCGAAACGCAGACCGCGCCCATCGGGATCCTGCCGGGCAATACGGATGTATCCTTCAAGAGGGGCAGAAGCGCTGACGAGGTCCACGTCGAGAACATCATCGAGGTCGATCACGAGCACATTGTCTTCACTCGATACTGTGTAATCGACAAACTTCGTCAGCTCAGGAAGCGTTACGACAAGACGTCCATAACCGTTACGCGTCTCGACTTCCGTTGTCGCTCTGATGGGCGATTGAGCTGCAGCGGAAACCGAAAGACAAACGATGATCGTTAAATAGAAGAAGCCCGCCAGCCCGGCAAAGCGGATCCAACGTGAAATCGAGCAAAACCTTGCGGACTGCTGATTGAACCGAGGCAACACGAAACCAATACTCGTTACTAAACCACCGACAGTTTATCGGTGGCACGTTAACGGTCGATTACCCGTTTATTTTCTCCAGCGTACGATCAGAACCGTTTCTTCTGATCTGCTGCTCGCGGGCGGCGCGAAGCGCAATTTCCACAGTCAGCCGTTCCGCTTTCTTGACTTCCATCTCCGCAAGGACAGCCGACATCTTCCTCGGATTCATGGAGGTCGCGATGGTGTGGAGAATATCGAGAGACAGGGCATTGAAGATCTTGGCAGCATCTTTCGGCTTCATGTTCTCGTAGATAGTAACGAGATCCTTGGCAGTCTGGTTGGCCCCGTCCTCCTGAGCTTTTGCTTCTTTCGCCTCCAGCTCTTTCAAGCGCTCGATCTGACGCTTGAGCCGAGATTCAGCCGCCTCCAGCAATTGCTCGCGTAGCTCAAGATCACGCTCACGTTTTTCAAGTGCTTCGCGTCGTTCACCTAGCCTCTCGGCAATCTTCGCCCGGCTGGACCGGTTATCGAGTTCTTCAATGTTGCGCACATTGCCTACATCAACATTGCGCGGTTCAGGGTTTGCGTCAGCCGTATCTGCCGGTTCTGTTTCCTGATCAGCGTTCTCAGCTGGCTGGACTTCGGCATCTTGTTGTTCTTCCTGTGCCTGAGCAGGCGCAATAGCAATGCCTTCAAAGACACCGGTTGATGCCAAATAGGTAAGCCGGATCGCCACAAGGCAAAAAGCGGCTAGTGCAACGACCTGCAACAGGCGCATGGATCAGCCCCCCTTGCCCCGTATTGCACTGATCCGTGCGGTCGCTTCAGCAGCAAGATCACTAACCGCCCGCGGACTGGAAACGATCTGTGGGCGGGCCGCCTGGCTCACCGCAACCTGCGGCCGCCGCGGCGGCGGTGTTTGTGCAACGCTTGTGATCGCAACCAGTTTTTCCATGAGGCGGTCGCCTTCCTCAAGTTTTTCGCGCAAATCCACGGTAAGGCGTTGCGCGTCGCGCACCTGATTACCAAGCGTTTTTTGATTTTCCATCGCAGCCCCTTTGAGGCTCTTGATCGCGCGCTCGGCAAGTTCCGTCGCCGTCAAGAGTTCTGCAATGGTGGAGCGCAACCCTGATTCATCCGACTTCAGGCGCTTCAGGCGGCTGCTTAGCAACGCACAATAAGCAATGGTCGCAATCAAGAGTACGATAATCAAACCTTCAATCAATAGTCCGGGGGTCATGTGCCAACGGCCTCCATATTGGCGATAGCCTGTTCAAAGCCTTTCATCGTCATTTTTTGCGGTTTCAGGCCGCGGGTCACTTGCACGGATACACGATCGTGAATACGCCCGATCTGTCCTTCGCTCATCGCGATGTTGCCGACCCGTAACTCAACCGGGTCGCTTGGCTTCGTACGAAGCAACAACGTCTGCCCCACCTTCAAATCGACGACTTCAAAAAGCGGGATATTCTTTTCAAAAAGGATCGCTTCAACCTCAACGCTTGCCGCATTGACCTGGGTCGCGAGATGACGTTCCCAATCAAGGTCGCGGCCGAACTTCTCACCGACAAACATTTGCAGCAGGAGATGCCTGATCGGTTCGATCGTTTCATAAGGCATCATAAACTCGACATTGCCGCCGCGATCTTCCATATCGATACGGAAACGAGCGAGAACAGCGGCATTTGATGGCCGGGTCAACGCGGCGAAGCGCGGGTTTGTCTCCATGCGCTCCAAATTGAAATTCACATTCGTCACAGGTTCAAATGCGATTGCCGCATCGGCGAGCAGGCGTTCAACGAGCTGCTGAACAAGATTGAGTTCAATGGCCGTATACGGGCGTCCCTCGACCCGCGCCTTACCGCCGCCACGTCCTCCTCCGAGGAGGACGTCAACAACTGTGTAGATCAACGGCGAGTCGATTACGACCAGGCCGAAATTATCCCACTCCTCGGCGCGAAAAACCGACAGGATTGCAGGCAGCGGTATAGAGTTCAAATAATCGCCGAAACGCACTGACGTGATTGAATCGAGTGATATTTCAACATTGTCAGACGTCATGTTCCGGAAGGATGTGGTCGCAAGCCGTACGAGACGGTTGAACACCACTTCGAGCATCGGAAGACGCTCATATGAAACCAATGCGGAACTGACCAGAGCACGGACACCGCTTTGATCGGCACTCAACAATTCATCGGCCCTGAAGCCCATGAGATTGTCGACCTCGATCTGGTTCATCAAACGGTCGGAGTTCTGCTGATTTGCATCAGCATCGTCGTCCATAAGACTTGCCCATTGCGCAGTGAGCTCACTTGCGTCGCCAGCTCCCTGCTCTTCCAGGGCTTCGCCCCAAATGGCGGCTAAGTCTTCGTCTCCAAATTCCTCTTCCACGGATCAGCCCTGTTCCGGCGGCCTGTGAACGACCGCTCTATTGAATGATGATTTCTTCAAAAAGAATCTTGCGTACTTCGACGGGGTAGACAGCAACGTTGATGCGCTTCCTCAGCTCTTCCTTTAGCCTGAAAATGCCGGCCGACCCTTCAATGTCGGTGGTGCGAAGTTCACGCAAATATACCTGAAAGGCATCAAGCACCCGCGGCATGTAAGGTTCGATTTCCCGAATTTCGGATTCATCGCGCAGCTCAAGCGTCGCCTTGATTTTGAGATATTGCTGGCGCCCGGCGACGTTCGCAAGGTTTACGGTCACTTCCGGAAGCGTGAAAAAGACAACCGGCTCCGGTTCGGGCGGCGGCGCAACTCCTGAGTCGTTGCCGGCAACATCGCCTCCCTGCGGCACCAGGAAGAAGTATGCCGCACCGCCGCCTCCGACCAGAAGCAAAGCCACGGCGCCAATGATGATAAAGAGCTTGAGCTTGCTCTTCTTGGGCGCATCTGCCGCTTCTTCCCCAATCTCTTCCTGATCGACCGCTTCGTTCGCCATGTTTCCGCCCAGAGGCTGCCTTTTTGTGTTCGAGACCGAAGGCCGTA
>JBCDCZ010000129.1:0-12020 GCA_039180865.1 Pseudomonadota bacterium
CGCGCAGGATGATGAGCGGTGCGCCGCCAATTTCGATCGGCTTCATGTCACCGATTGCAGGGATCTCAGCAGTCGCTCCAGCGAAGACCCAAGAGCGGCGGAAGCAATGTTCCTGTTCGAGGGCGAGCCAGTCATTTGACCAATAGGCCGGGTTCGGAAGCCCGCTCGCCTCTTCAATCGGCGCGAAGGTCTGGGCGAAGCCATCCTCGCCGAGAAGATCCTTCACTTTTTGCAAGACTGGATTATCCATGTGCCCGTTCTCCATGGCTCCTCCATTTTTTGAAAGCGCTTGCGGTTTTATGAAAAATATGCGCTATAAATTTTCATGATTGTCAAGAAATCAAATCAAATAGACCCTCAAGAAACGCTGTTGCAGCTCGGTGCGGATGTCCGCTCGCTTCGAAAAGCGCAACAAATGACACTGGCCGATCTCGCGGACGCTTCAAACAAATCGGTGAGTTTTTTATCGAAGATCGAGCGTGGTCTGGCGCGCCCGTCGGTGACCGCGTTGCAAGAAATTGCCGAGGCGCTTGGCGTGCCTGCTGGCTGGTTCTTTGACAGCGATGGCCCGGTCAGTGCCAATGAGCGGCCCTATGTCGTCCGCGCTGATCGGCGCCGGAAACTGAGCTTTTCCAACCTCTCCGACACCTCCTATATGGGGCTTGAAGATCACCTCCTGTCAGCCTCACTCGACGGCAATCTCGCGCTGGGGATTTCGACCTATCAGGCGGGCGGGCATAGCGGCGATGATCTCAGCACCCATGATGGAGAAGAGGCTGGCCTGATCCTGAAAGGCACGATCCGCCTGACGATTGATGGCGAGACTTTTGATCTCAAGGCCGGAGACAGTTTCTCGTTTTCAGCCGCCATCCCCCACCGCTATGAAAATGTTGGTGCGGATGTTGCCCAGATCGTCTGGGCGAACACGCCGATCACGCTCAGAAGGCTCTAGACCGTGGAAGAGCACGCGCAGGTCGTTGTGATCGGTGGCGGCAATATGGGCGCCGGTGTCCTCTATCACCTCGCAAAGCTCGGCTGGACCGACACGATCCTGATTGAAAAGGATGAACTCACAAGCGGCGCCACATGGCACGCGGCGGGGCTTGTGAGCCGGATGGTCGCCGGGCAAGCGCTCGGATCGATCCACGATTACGCGGTTGACCTCTACAAAACGATCGAAGCCAAAACCGGGGTCGGGTTGAGCTGGCACAATTGCGGGTCGCTGCGCGTTGCGACGAGCCCGGATCATATGGACTGGATCAACCATATCCGCGATGCTGTTCTGGCGCGCGGGCAGGAGGCGCATATCGTTGATCCCGCTGAGGTTGCGCGCCTCAACCCGCTCTATGATGTCGAGGCCGCAGGTGTTCTCGGCGCAGTCTTCACCCCCGATGACGGCCATGTGGATCCGTCCGGCACCTGTCAGGCGATGGTGAAGGGTGCCCGGCAATTGGGGGCGAAAGTGATGCGCCATTGCCGCGTCACCGACCTTTCCCAAAACGCGGATGGAAGCTGGCAGGTCACAACCGAGAAGGGCACGATCAAAGCCGACCATGTCGTCAATGCAGGCGGTTATCATGCGCGGCGGATCGGGGCGATGGCGGGTCTCGATCTGCCGATCACGACCATGCTTCACCATTATGTCGTGACCGATGCAGTTCCGGAATTCGATGGCATGAGCCATGAAATTCCGGTTACCCGCGACGATTATTTCTGCGGCTATGTTCGCCGCGAGCAGGGATCGGTCCTGATCGGCCTTTACGACAAGCAGGATCCGCAATCGGTCTGGCTTGATGGTTGCCCGTGGGAGAGCGCAAACGAACTCTTCGAGCCGAACTGGGACGGGATCACGCCATGGCTTGAAAACTGTTTCGAGCGTATGCCCGCGCTCATGGAGCGCGGTATCAAACGGGTCGTAAATGGCGGGATCACCTATACGCCGGATGGCGCGATGCTGCTCGGACCGGCACCGGGTCTTAAGAATTATTGGCTCGCCTGCGGGGCGACCGTCGGGATTGCGTGGGGGCCGGGGGCCGGACGCGCGCTAGCGGAATGGATGGTGCACGGCTCGGCGGAAATCTCCACGCGGGCCTTTGATCCGCGCCGCTTCGGGATCTGGGCCGACGCTGATTTTGCCCGCGCCCGAGCCACAGAAGATTATACGCACCGGCAGGCAATGCCTTATCCGCAGCATCAACGCGAAGTGTGTCGTGGGATCAAGAAATCTGGCGCTCATGAGCGCACGGAAGCCCTTGGGGCGACTTTTGAGGAGGCCGGTGGTTGGGAGCGCCCGCGCGTCTATGCGCCGGAGCCGCTCGGCTGGCGCCGCACGGAGGTTTTTCATTCCGTCGCGCGCGAATGCGAGGCGGTGCGCGAGCGGGTCGGGCTCAGCGATTTTTCAGCTTTCGCGAAATTCATAATTGGAGGACCAGGCGCAGAAGATTTCCTGAACCGCGTCTGCGCAAACCGTATGCCGCGGGAAGGGCGAACCTGCCTGACGCTTCTTCTCAACCGGCGCGGGACGATTGAGGGCGAAGCGACCATTGCCCGGCTCGGGCCTGAACAATTTTACTTCGTGGCGGGTGGACCCTCCGAGCGCCGGGTCTGGGACTGGCTGACGCTTCATTGCGGCGTCACGATGGATGATTGCACAATCAAGAACCTCACCGATGAGACCGGCATTCTGGTCCTCGCGGGACCGAAGGCGCGAGAGGTTCTGGCGTCGGTCACGGAAGACGATATCTCCAACGAAACCTTCCGTTGGCTGCGGGCCAAGGAAATGACCGTCGCTGGTGTAGACCTCACCGCTATGCGCCTGAGTTTCACCGGGGAGCATGCCTATGAACTCCATGCACCGAACGACAGATTGGGTAAGCTCTGGGATGCGCTTTGGAAGGCGGGTGAAGCGCATGGGATCGGCGCGTTCGGCTCAAAGGCGCTTGAAAGCCTGAGGCTTGAGAAGTTCTATCGCGGTGGCCACGAGCTTGCGAATGATGCAGGCCACAAGGATGTCGACCAGATGCGCTTTGCCGATCTCACCAAAGACTTTGTCGGCAAAGACGCCATGCTGGCGCGGGGGCAGGAAAAGGTGATTGCGCTTCTGGCGCTCGAAGAGACCGACACCGATGCGCTGATGTCTGAAGCGGTTTTCCATGGTGGACGGCTGGTGGGCTCGATCACATCGGCAGCCTATGGTCATACGGTGGGGCAAAGCCTGGCCATTGCCTTTCTCACCGAGGAAGCGCGGATTCCCGGAACCAAACTCGAAATCTCTCTCCTCGGAAAACGTGTGCCTGCAACTGTTCTCCCAAATGCGCCATGGGATCCCGAGAATGAGAGGTTGCGGGGATAGGGCTTCCGTCGACGCTCTGTATCTAGGCGACTTTCCTTTACTGCTCTCGTAACAAGGAAGGATCGGCCTCAGCCACAAACCAATCCCAGACTTTCAAAACCTCGCGCCGCTTCTCCTCATGACGACAGCACAGAAAGTACCGATAGGATTGGAGTGTTGTCGCCCCCAGTCTGCGCAAGGTTCCGTTTTCAATTTCTGTTCTGAGGAAGTCGAGATCGCCGAGGGCCACACCGGAACCCGCCATCGCGGCATCCCAGGTGCTTGCTGTGACATCGAAGGTGAATTGGGGTTCGATGCTGCCATCGAGCCCTGCTTCCTTTGCCCAAGCGGCCCATTCCTGCGGGCGTGCATCGACGCCGATCAGCGGGAAAGTCCGGACATCCATATCCGACACCGAGGCGGTCCCGACCAGATCGGGCGAAGCAACAGGCCCCTTTGTTTCCGATAAAAAGGGTATGGAGAAGAGGCCGGGCCAATCTCCCCGTTGACCATGGCGGATCCAGAGGTCCGATGTGTCCGAGAGGTCCACGCGCGAGGAGATGTGCAAACGCACTGGCTTCATCGCTGAGCGGAGGTCGGAAAGCCGGGCGGCGAGCCAGCGCGCGGCAAAGGTCGGCGGTACGGAAAGTTTTACGTCCCGTGTATCGGGGCGTTCTTCGACGATCTGAAGAGCACTTTGAAGCATGGATTTCGCGTCTGAGGTGGCTTGTGCAATTGCAAGTGCTGCGTCGGTGGGCGTCAGCCCTTTCGCATCTCGCACAAACAGGGGAGATCCAAGGTCCTGCTCGAACCTTCGGACCGAATTGCTGACGGCGGACTGACTGAGCCCGAGTTCTTCGGCAGCCCGAGTTACGCTTTGAAGTCGCACAACAGCTTCAACGGTTTCCATCGATTTGAAGGGAAGCCTGCTCATGCCAAATCATTACATGATGTAATGGATGAAAACAATTTGGCGTTTGAACAGTGCCATTGGCGATGCCAGAATTGCCAAGGCATAGCGAAAAGAGGGGCGGGCAGATGCAGTATCTAAAGAGTGGGACCTATTCAGCGACGTTTGTACTGAACGGACTTGAGATCATCGCGCTCTCCGACGGTTATGTGGATCTCGCGGCGTCCCGTCTGCGCAAAGCCGGAGATCAGCCGTTTGGCTCTGACCTGCCAAAGGACATCCCGCTCTATGAGGGAAAGCTGAGGCTCTCGGTGAACGCCTATCTTATTCGGTTCGGGGATGAGCTGACTTTGATCGACACGGGTGCGTCCAATGCCTGGTTGCCGACGATGGGACGCCTGTTTGAGGCGCTTGATGAGGCGAGCATCTCACGGGAGGCGATCAGAACCGTCGCGCTCACCCACACCCATGAAGACCATGTCCACGGCTTGGTCGCCCCGGATGGTTCAGATGGATTTCCCAATCTCGAAAGACTGCTTGTCCCTGCGGAGGAGATCCCGCTTTTCGAGCGCGAAGTGCGTCTCGAGCGGTTTCATGGCCGCGCGACCCCGATCCATGATGGTTATGCCGTCAATGATCATATCGTTGCCGTTGCGGCCCATGGCCATGAGATCGGCCATACTGCCTATGAGGTCTCGGCCGGTGACGCCAACCTCCTGATCTGGGGCGATATCGTCCATGTTCCGTCGGTGCAATTTACCCAGCCCGACCTCACCTGGGGGGCGGACGCGGATCAGGATGCGGCACGCGAAACCCGCAAGGAAATGCTGAAGCGGGCTTCAGCCCCGGATGTCTTCGTTGCGGGTTCCCATCTGGATTTTCCGGGGGTCGGAAGGGTCGTTGCCACTGACACCGCCTATGCCTTTGAGCCGATTTAAACGATAGGTATCAGCCGGTTCTCAAGGGACAAGAACGAAATTCCCGAAGTGCTTTTTCTCCATGAACTCCCTCTGGGCGTCGGCAATCTTGGAAAGCGGGAAGGTCTTGGCGAGAAGCGGGCGGATTTCACCCTTCTCGATATAGGAAATGAGATTGGGAAAGACCGGTTCGTCCCAAGCCGTTGTTCCGATAAGCTGGATGTCTTTCAGATACATATCGCGCATATCGAGGCTCACAATCGGCCCGGCGATCGCGCCGGACGAAACATAGCGCCCGCCGCGCTTTAAGGCTTTCAGCATCAAGGGAAAATCGTCGCCCGCCACATTATCGACGACGACATCGAACTGGTTTTCGCCGAGCGCTTTGGCGAGATCCTCGTTGCGATCAATAACCCGGTCCGCACCGAGGGCGCGAACCTGCTCGATCTTGGATTTCCCGCAAATCGCCGTCACTTTCGCCCCGCGCCGTTTAGCAAGCTGCACGGTCCCGGACCCGACCCCGCCGGAGGCGCCGGTGACGAGCACATGGTCGCGCTCGGAAACACGGGCGCGGTGGAGCATATTCTCCGATGTCCCGTAAGCGCAGGGGATCGTTGCGAGTTCTTCGTCCGTCCAGTCGCATTTCACCGGAAAGATCTCGGACGCCGGAACTTTCACAAAGTCCGCGAATGCCCCGTCGAAATCGGATGCCATCCAGATATTGTCCATCGTGTCATAACCGTTGGGGCGCATGCAGGCGCGAACGAGTACCCGAGCATCAATCAAGTTCTGGTGTGCGGCAGACCCGGCGGCAACCACCTCGCCACAGCAATCGGTCCCCTGAATGAAAGGAAAAGGCGTTGCTTTGTTCCAGCCGCCATCGGCCTTTTGTTCAGCGTCTCCGCTCTGTGCGCCCGCGAAATCGTCTGTGCTTCCGGTAACGCTCGAGGAATACCAGCCGAGGCGGGTGTTGATTTCGGTGTTGTTGACCCCGGCGCCAAGGACTTTCAGAAGCACCTCGTCTTCATCAGGCACGGGAACCGGCACTTTCCGGTAATCGAGCTTGTCATAGCCGCCGTTTCCCGTCGTCACGACCGCCATCATGGTCTTATCAACGCCTTCAATGTCGAAGCGATCTTTCGTCATTTTTTTGAACCCGCTACCGGTGTGGTCCGCCTTGTCGGCCACTTCAAGAAAAGGCACCGTAGCGTTTCGCCGCGCTCAATTGAACTTGAAATCCGTGCGGCTTAAATCATGGGAAAGAGCAAACCGATCCGGTGACATGAGAGGGAGGGTAATCATGGTCCTGACACGGCGCGCATTCACCGCGGGAAGCCTTGCCGCGATTTCAGCATCGATGTTGCCGACCTTGGCGCCTGCGGCGCGTGGCGATCTCCGCCTCATCCCGAAAACCGGCGAAGCGGTTCCGGTCATTGGCATGGGGACATGGATCACATTCAATGTCGGCGATGATCCAGTTCTGATCGACCGCTCCAAGAAGGTCACTCGCATCTTCTTTGAAGAAGGCGGCGGCGTGATCGATTCTTCGCCGATGTATGGCTCCTCACAGGATACGATCGGCTATGCCTTGGAAGCGCTCGCCCCGGCGGAAACACTCTTTTCGGCAGACAAGGTCTGGACGCGCGGAAAGCGCGACGGGGTCCGGCAGATCGAGGAGACCCGTACGAAATGGGGCGTTCCGAACTTCGATCTCTTGCAGGTCCATAATCTCGTCGACTGGAAGGCCCATCTCGAAACGCTTTACGCCATGAAGGATGAGGGCCGCTTGCGCTATGTCGGGATCACCACATCCCATGGCCGCCGCCACAGCGAGCTTGAAGCGATCATGGCAAGCGAGCCCATCGATTTCGTTCAGCTCACCTATAATGTCGTGGACCGTCAGGTTGAAAACCGGCTTCTGCCGCTCGCTCAAGAGCGCGGGATCGGTGTCATCGTGAACCGGCCTTATCAGCGCGGCGCGCTCATCAACCGCTTTGAAGGAAAGCCCTTGCCGGGGATTGCCGCTGATCTTGGGGCAACGACCTGGGCAGAGGTTCTTATGAAATTCGTGATTTCGCATCCGGCGGTGACGGTCGCGATCCCCGCGACGACGAAACCGGAACATATGGCCGAGAACAAGAGGGCGGCCCGCACGCCGTTGCCGGATGAAGCGGGACGTAAAGAGATCGCGGCCTATGTCGCATCGCTTTGATGGAGCTCTGGTTTTCCTATAGCCCGAGCGATTTTCTTCTCTTTTCCGCAGATACCTATTGGCGGCTTTTCGAGCGTATCAATGCGGATTTATGGCCGCTGCCGCTGTTCACGATTCCGGTCCTTGTTCTGTTGGCGTGGTGGGTCTGGCGCGGCAGGCGCTGGTCATTGACGGCGCTGTGTGTGGTGCTCGCCGCAGCCCTTCTGATTGTAAGCGAAGCCTTTCTGGCGATGCGGTATCAGCCGATCAACTGGGCGGTTGCTTATCTCCGCCCGCTCTTCTGGGTCGAAGCTCTGGGGCTTGTGGCGGCAAGCATCCGTCTCGCGCAGCCATCCGGCGGTGCGCGCCGCTGGCTCGGATTTGGGTTTCTTGCGCTCGCCGCGTTTTACCCTTTGATTGGAATCTTGGCCGGGCGGCTTTGGGCTCAGGCGGAAGTCTTTGCTCTTGCGCCGGATCCGACCATGATTGCGGTCCTCGGCGCGCTCATGCTCCTCCGCAGCACCCTTGCGGCCATTGCCCTTGCCCTCATCCCGCTCCTCTGGCTCGCTGTCTCAGCCCTCACTCTGCACACGATGGAAGAGCCGGTCTGGATGTTAACGGTTGGGATTGCTGTTGTGGGCGCGGTGGCTGTTTTGGTGCGGGGGAGGGAGAATTAGTAGTGTGGGAAAGAGACTTCACCTGTCAAAGACAAACCGCTTGTGTGAAGTAAAATTTTTCTAACCGACGATGACGCATTTGCAGCGAATGTGTATTTAACCCGACCAGAATTGTTCTAATCAATTCGATACAATATCTACCTTTAAATACTCTGCGGACTCGAAGTAAGTAAGGGTTTTTCCTAAAATCTCTCGATGCTGTGAAATTTGATGTATAAAGGAATCATTGTGTAAAAGTTCGGAAATTTGATCGATGATTAAATTTGGAGAGGTTCAGAGGTGGTTTGTTGAGCTTAAGAATAAGCCCATCTCCACAACTATTTTGTTCTTATCTGCGCTTATTGTGATATTCATATTAAGCTTTGTGAATAATTTGGGTGGCAGGGCATATCAAATATTGGTTGATAACAATTCTGATGGAAAAAAAAATTGCCACGAAAAATATGTAGGGAGTGAACTTTTGCGATGTCTGCAAGAATCAGCAGAATAAGAAATTTTACAATTTCACTGTCAGTAGTGATTTGTTCGATTGCGTTCGATGCTACAGTTTCCTTCGCACAGTCAGAGAAATGTCCTGATCCGCTGCCTGACAATTTCACTGCTGCTGATTTACAAGCCTGTGCAGCTGAAATGCATGAAACAAAAAAGGCATTGAACGATGCAATAGCTAACATAGAAGCTCTTGAAGTTAGAATAGAAAGATTAGCGCGGAATCAAGTTCCGCTAGGATCAGTTATTGCGATCGGTGATTACTCTTATCCCAGTAAAAGTGATTCAACTCAAGATGGGTGCCCAGCAGGATGGGTTCGTTTCAAAGAAGCTGAAGGTGCATTTATTGTTGGCGCGGATTCCCGATCGAAGAACGATCCGGGAGAGTACTGGTTCCGTCGTCAAGACGGCGCTAAGGAAGTGACTTTAAAGCCTGAAGAAATTCCGATTCACACGCATGAGCTGCAGGCAATAATTGGAGTTCGCCCAGGGCCGCACATAGGTACTGATAGATTCGAAATTGTGCGTAATCGTTTTGGTACTACAACTGAGGCGGTTCCGGGAGAACGGCCAGCAATAACTAGCACATATGAAGCAGGTGGTGGTCTGCCACACAATAACATGCCACCGTACATAGCACTATTTTTTTGCAAAAAGTTGTCCGAATAAGAGTATGTATATCGGAAATATAATTACAATTAGAAAGTATTAATAAAAGGGGATTGAATAATAAATATTTTAGATCGCATTTTTTAAATAATAGTTTTTGAAATTATCGGAGGAGTTTTGGCAAGTACAGTTACTATCAGAGTTCAAAAATTAGATGATTTGACGCTCGTTCAAATCTGTAAAGATGTTCTACAGATTCTAGCAGGTAAAAACCCCATTTGTATTCTGAATTTAGCGCCTGGTATCGGAACTGATATTAATGAAATTGCCGATTTAAATGGTTTCGCTGGTCGCTACGCGTTTCAGAGTGCCAGTATTAGAGCGAACATCAAGCAAGATGTTAGGTTTAGTCTTAGTTTTTATCGGGAAGTAAAAACGAAGGATACCCGTGAGCCATCGGCACGCTATGATGAGTTTGATTTTAGTTTTGGGACAAACGAAAATAACTGGTCGGAGTATCGTGAACTTGCGGCTTCATTACTTGGCACAGTGAGCCGTTTTGATGTTCCAAAGAATTTAACA
Source organism: Pseudomonadota bacterium (assembly GCA_039180865.1). Lineage (GTDB taxonomy): Bacteria > Pseudomonadota > Alphaproteobacteria > Rhizobiales > JACESI01 > JBCDCU01. The sequence continues at coordinate 9,707 of JBCDCZ010000129.1, forward strand.
GGGGCGCCCGACGATGATGGATCAGAAACGTTAAGAGAGCTGTTGGTCAGTTTTTCAGCGGTACAACGCAACATGCTTGAAACGCTCAATTACTCGGTTGCTGAGATTGAGAAGAAGAGAGCTGAACTTGAGTTGGATTTTCATGAAAAGGAGAAAGAGCGGGCTCTGGCTCATCAGGTCGCTCTCGACAAAATTGCGCAAGAACGTGATGAGCTTAGCCTTCAATCACACATGTCTGAACGACGTGCACTAATGAGGCAAATGACCGACAATACTGCTGCAGAGGCCCGAAAATCGATGGCTCCAAGAGGCGCTATTTATTCGCGCTGGGGAGTATTCTTTGTTGCGATAACGCTTGCAGTTATGGCTGGGTACTTGTCGTTAGCAAGTATCGTTCAACTGGGTGTCTCTGAAGAATTAGTCGCGAAATTGCAGGAATTCGTCGTCGAGGGCGGCGATCGTGAAGCGATCAAGGGAATCATCAATCAATCCTTAGGACCTACGAATTGGTATCTAATCGGGCGCGGAATCCTCTCCTCTCTCGCGGCGCTCGGTGCACTAGTTTACGCCGCTGCTTGGCTGAGAGGTTTCTACAACGCTGAGATGTCCGCCGCTCGGGAAATTGACCGGTTCAATTATGACCTCACTCGCGCAAGTTGGATTATCGAGACAGTACTCGAAGTTCAGCATGAGAAGAAGGGAACAGTCCCCGAGGCTTGGATAAACGGTGTTACAAAAAACTTGTTTGAGGGCAGCTCGGTTGTTACCCCTGAGGATCAAGGCACAAAGGCGCTACGCGCGTTGCTTGGTTATAGTGCAGCTGCTTCTTTTGGTCCCGATGGCCCGAAATTTGAACTTAAGCAAAGAAACGCGCGCAAGCTCGCTAAAGATGCAGACACCTAGTACGAGCTGGGCTACGTGCAATACACTCCAGATTGATGTCGGAAATTTATTGCTAGTTGCGTAATTTGTTTTCGCTTGATAGGTTTCAAGTCTTGTGGTCAGTATGTTATTTTCGTAAGATATTTCAGTTGTTTATCTGATTGGAAAGCTATAGTGTGCCAGTCAAGAAGCGTTACGGAAAACCATTTGCACGTCTTAGATTGTGTCCGCCATCCAATATCCCGCTGCTTATAAGAAACCGAAAAGCCCACCACAAAATCTCCCCATTGCATTCGCTCCCATTCTGTTCTCTCCTGACGCGCAGGAGAGACCGCCATGCCTAACATTTCCCTCGACGAGATTGAGACCACGACCAAAACCGCGCTGGAGCGGCATGGTGCACTGCCTTGGATTGCGGCGGAGGTCGCCCACGCCGTCCGTAAGGCCGAAGCCATCGGAAACCGCATTTGCGGGCTCTATTATCTTGAAAGCTATTGCCTGCAATTGAAGACGGGCCGCGTAGATGGAACGGTCGAGCCAGTCGTCTCCCGCGCGAAGCCAGCGACCGTGATGGTCGATGCAAAATTCGGCTTCGCGCAGCCTGCTTTCACACGCGGCTTGCCCGAAGCGGTTCTCGCAGCAGAAGAGCAGGGGCTTGCAAGCCTTGCCATTGCCCACGCGCACACCTGCACATCGCTTGGATATTTCACCGAGCGGATCGCCCGTAAGGGCTTGATCGCGCTTGGCATGACCAACGCGTCTCCGATTGTTGCACCGCCCGGCGGAAAAACGCCGGTGCTCGGCACGAACCCGATTGCCTTTTCCGTTCCCGATGGAAAGGGCGGGCTTGCCATGCAGTTCGACCAATCGACCACCACCGTAGCGCTCGGCAAGATCACGATGGCGAAGGAAGCGGGCGAGAGGATCCCCGAAGGCTGGGCGATTGATGCGGACGGCAACCCAACCACGGACCCGAAAGCAGCCCTCGGCGGCTCGCTTGTGAGCATGGGTGGCTATAAGGGCTGGGGCTTCGGTCTCATGGCGGAAATCCTCACGGCAGGAATGACGGGAAGTGCGGCAAGCCCAGATGTGAAACCGCTCAAAGTGCCGGAAGGGTCACCCCATAATCTCGGGCAATATTACCTCCTGATCGATCCTTCCAATGCGCCGGATTTCTTCGACCGATTGCAACGGGTCGCGGAAGCTGTCACGGTCGATGAAGGGACGCGCATGCCCGGTCAGGGCAAGAAGGAGATGGATCCGGTTCCGCTGGAACAGAAGGTCTGGGATCTCACGCTCTCACTCGCCGGAAAGGCGTAATTCACTCATTCAGCATCATCCACGCATCCCGTCACCTCGTTTCTATACAACTGCATTGAAATAATTTCTTTGCGAGTGTATAGAAAAGGCTGAGGTGAAGAAACATGCCACG
>JBCDCZ010000130.1:0-11902 GCA_039180865.1 Pseudomonadota bacterium
ACGGGAAAACCGTCGACGAACCGACGATTTGGATTTGGTCACGTGCGTGTGCCGCGCCTGCCACCATTACAGCGGAGAGAGCGACACCGAGGAAAGCTGTTTTTTTCACTGGAAATGTCCCTGTCAGATGGAAACGTATCTATTTGCATTAGCGAGGTCGTGAACCCGCCATGCGCGCATTGTTACTGCCGATATGTTTGGAAGGTCGGCAGTTGCGGGGAACCTAGAATCCCAGCACCAACGTTTTGTGACAAAAACATGACAAATGGATGACAGTATTAGTCCCTGATATAATTCAGGTTTTCGGATTTTCGACCAGATTACTGTAACTTCATGAGATAAACTTGGAAGTTTGACCCCTGATCTGGCGCGCTGGTGATCTTCAAGTGCCCCTGGTGACGGGTCAGGATGTGTTTAACGACAGCAAGCCCCAGTCCCGTGCCCATCTTCTTTTTGCTTTCCTCGGCATCCACCCGATAAAACCGCTCCGTGAGACGGGGGATATGATCCGGTGCGATCCCTTTCCCGAAATCCTTTACTTCGACGCAAAACCAGGAAATGCCGGATCGCTGTAGTTCGACCGGCGGCGGTTTGGCGCCGGCTTTGATCTCAATCCGGTCGCCATCAGCGCCGTACTTACAGGCATTTTCCACAAGGTTCTGAAAGACCTGGATGAGCTCGTCCTGATCGCCTCTCACGACCATGTTTTCATCCGACAATTCGACCGACAGCGTCAGGCCGGCATCGGCCCCAATCTGGGTCATGACATCGCTCACATGCCCGATGACATTTCCAAGATCCACCTCGTCGCGGGGGCGCACATGACTGCGCATTTCAATCCGGCTGAGCGAAAGGAGATCGTCGACGAGACGGCTCATGCGCCGCGCTTGCTCTAGCATGATTTTCAGGAAGCGATCACGTGTTGCTTCATCATCATGAGCGGGACCAATCAGAGTTTCGATAAACCCTGTCAAGGAGGCAACGGGCGTACGCAACTCGTGACTGACATTCGCAATGAAATCACTGCGCAGTTGATCCACCCTGAAGCGTTCGGTTTGGTCGAACAAAATGACGGATATAAAATCGGGCCGTTTCTGCTGACTTTTAGAACTAGAGCGCCGCTCAATATGAGCAGGTCGCGGCAAACGGATGGGAGCAATGTGTATGCGAAAATGGCGTTCCGAAGGAACTTTCACAACATAAGGGACCGTGACGACGTCACCCCCCATTTGAACACTTTCGATCGCACTCATAAGTGCCGGCTCACGCAACTTAAACGTGAGGGGATCTCCAAGCGGTACCGATCCGAAAGCATCCCGCATGGCTGGATTTGCATGACGGACGACGCCGTCTCCATCAAGAACAACACTGGGTTCAGGCATAACATCGATGAAGTGTTTGACCTGCGTTCCGGGCCAGGTTAAGCGGGCCGCATTGCGACGATCGGGAACCCTTGTACCGATGCGATTGCGAGGTTGAATGCCCCATAAGGCTGTAGCGGAAACCACCACATAGCCAAAAACCAACCACTCAGTCGTTTCCGGCCAATTGACGGCAACAACCGTAAAAACACCCGCAAGGACCAGAAAGAAATAACGCAGATCAAACAGGCGTTTAAAAATCGTGTCTTCGGTAGCCGCTTCCCGATCTGCATCGACAACGCTCGAACCGGCTTCAGGTTCGGCTGGGCGGGCTGCAGGCGGGTGCGGAACAGATGTGGGATTGTCGTCGCCGGACAGGGATTGCCGACCCCGTTCCTCCCTCAAATTCTCCTCATTTGCTATGCTGTCTGTCATTTTACAGGAGTCCAGACCGAATATCCGCGCGATCAAACCACGTCGAAACGATGCGCAAAGCTTGCGCGCTTGCCTAACTCATGTACCAATCGACGCACTAAGCCTCTCAATTAGAGCATAAGTATTGTAACAGGAGTAGGACATTGGGCGGAAAACCGCATCCACAAGTTGTGGACGGATTCGATCTGGAAGACCCGGATCTTCCTGAAGGTTTCGAAGAGTGCGCTTTCCGCTCGGGCGATTATCCCTACGACAAGCGTCTCAAGCGCAAAGACTATGAAGAGGCGCTCCGGGACCTGCAAGTTGAACTTGTCAAATTACAGGACTGGGTGAGAACAACCGGGGAAAGGATCGTGCTCTTGTTTGAAGGGCGTGATGCAGCCGGAAAAGGTGGCACGATTCACGCTTTCAAAGAGTATATGAACCCCCGACATGCCCGCGTCATTGCCCTGACAAAACCGACCGAAACGGAGCGGGGTCAATGGTACTTCCAACGCTATGTCGAACATCTGCCAACCAAGGGCGAAATCGTTATGTTCGATCGATCCTGGTATAATCGCGCCGGTGTAGAACCGGTCATGGGGTTCTGCTCGAACGAAGAACGTGATGCCTTTCTGGCAGAAGCGCCCCGTTTCGAAGATGTTATCGTCGACAACGGTATTCGTTTCTTCAAGTTCTGGCTCAATGTCGGGCGGGAAATGCAACTGAAACGTTTTCACGATCGGCGCCACAGTCCGCTGAAACGCTGGAAATTGTCGCCTATCGACTTGAGGGCTCTGGGTAAGTGGGACGACTATACCGCAGCCCGCGATCTTATGATCGCGAGAACCCACAGTGTCCACGCACCCTGGACGATCGTGCGCTCCAATGACAAACGCCGCGCGCGGCTCAATGCCGTTCGCCATGTCCTGTCGAACATAGAATATGACGGCAAGGATCATGACGTTATCGGTGACATCGATCCGAAAATCCTCGGCGGCGGCACCGCCTTTCTGAAAGCGGATCTGGAATGACATTTTCTCCTCAGGACCCAAAGTTTGGAGAGCGATGCCGAAAAGCATTCGCAAACCAGTCGACGATGGCCAGTCTCGGCGTGAAAATCGTGGAGATAGAAGCCGGTCGGGTAACGTTTGACATGCCGCAGCACCCGGAATTCAGCCAGCAGCATGGTTTTCTCCATGGCGGCATCATTGCCACCGTCCTCGACAGCGCTTGCGGATTTTCCGCCATGTCCCTTCTCCCCTCCGATGGCGAGATCCTAACGATCGAATTCAAGACAAACTTCTTGCGGCCCGCAAAAGGGAATCTTTTCAGATTTCGTGGGCATGTCGTGAAGGCTGGCCGGACGGTAACATTCGCCGAAGCGGAAGCCTTTGCTCTTTCCGGAGAGCGCGAGATCGAGATTGCCCGAATGTCCGCGACGATGATGGCAGTCTACGATCGTGCAGATGTTCAGCAAAGGCACGTCAAAACAGAAGCCTAAGCACGTCCCGAGAGCTTTCGTGCCAAAGAATTAGGCTTGAACTGAAATTAAGCATATGGTTCCTTCAATGCCGCTGGGGGCCGCGGAACAATCATGCTTTCACTATCGGGCATTACAAAACGATTTGGCACACTCGCGGCCAATGATGCCATCAGCCTTGAAGTCTCAAAAGGCGAAATCCATGCCCTTCTGGGCGAAAACGGTGCCGGTAAATCGACCTTAGTAAAGATCCTATACGGAGCCCTTGCACCAGACGAGGGAGAAATTCGTTGGAAAGGAAAACTGGTTCGCTTTGCCAATCCAGCCGCCGCCCGCGCTGCCGGAATTGGCATGGTTTTCCAGCATTTCTCTCTGTTCGATGCCTTAAACGTAGCCGAAAACGTGGCTCTAGCTCTTCCGGGAGACCGCAAACTCTCTGAAATTTCAAAGAGCCTTGCCGAGATTTCGAGACAATATGGCCTACCGCTCGACCCACAGGCCCAGATCGGCGATTTGTCAGCAGGCGAGCGCCAACGCGTTGAAATTGTCCGATGTCTTTTGGCAAATCCTGAACTCATCATCATGGATGAGCCCACATCGGTCCTGACACCACAGGAGGCTGAAGCGCTGTTCGAGACTTTGCGCAAGCTGCGGGCGGAAGGACGGTCCATTCTCTATATCTCCCACAAGCTCGAAGAGGTGCGGGCGCTCTGCGAAAGTGCAACGATCCTGAGGCATGGCAAAGTCGTCGGAACGTGCGATCCGCGCGAAACGTCAAAAGCCGACCTTGCAGCCATGATGGTTGGCGCAAGTGTTGCCGACATCCGGGCGGCGACGGAAGACCGAGCGATCGGGGAGCGCGCTCTCTTGGTGAACGGCCTCTCTACCCAACCGGCGTCACCTTTTGCCACGGCTCTAAAAGACATCTCCTTTGCGGTAAGACACGGGACCGTATCGGCGATCGCGGGGATCGCTGGCAATGGTCAATCCGAATTGTTCGCGTGCCTTTCTGGCGAAACGCTCACGCAGGACGCTTCAACGATACTGTTGTTCGAGCAACCTGCGGGTACGACAGGGATCAATGAACGCCGTCGTGCCGGTGCTGCTTTTGTATCCGAGGAACGCCTTGGCCATGGTGCCGCGCCCACATTGTCCTTAACTGACAATGTTGTCCTGACCCGCACGGCAGCAGATCCCGAAATGACGACCCGCGGTTTCGTAAGGCGCTCACGTGCGCGGTCGATCCGAGAAACGATATGTGACGCCTTCGACGTTCGGCGTGGTAGCACTGATCCGGCAGCCGGATCGCTTTCTGGCGGAAATCTCCAGAAGTTCATTGTTGGCCGGGAGATCGGGCGCGTACCGGACCTGATCATAATCGACCAGCCAACCTGGGGCGTTGATGCGGGCGCTGCGCAGAATATTCGACAGACCCTGATTGACAGCGCAGAAAACGGCACGGCAATCCTCGTCATTTCGCAGGATCTCGACGAGATTTTCGAAATCGCGGATGAAATAGCTGTCCTGTTCGAAGGGCAATTGTCACCATTCGTTCCGGTGAAAGACACCAATCGCGAACAGATCGGCTTGCTCATGGGTGGCGAGGGTTTCGAACCCTCCAATACAGGAAAACTGAACCCGCAGAAAACAGACGCAAACGAACCTGCAGCCGGAGGCGGTCATGCAGCTTCAGCTTGAGCGGAGGGTTACGCCGTCTTTCCGGATGATGCTCTTGTCACCGCTCATAGCGGTAGGGCTGACGCTTGCAACGGGCGCGATCATTTTTGCTTCCCTCGGGAAGGACCCGTTAGCCGGGCTCTACTTCTTCTTTTTCGAGCCGCTCACGGTCTGGTGGTCGTTCGAAGAAGTGCTCGTCAAGATGACGCCACTCGCGCTGATTGCAGCCGGTCTCACAATCTGCTTCCTCGCCAATGTCTGGAACATTGGTGCAGAAGGACAGTTCATTTTTGGAGCGATTATTGGCGCGATCCTGCCAGTCCTTTTTCCAGAACTGCAAGGATATTATGTGCTGCCAATTATGCTGCTGATGGGCTTCTTGGGCGGCATGGCGTACGGTCTCGTTCCGGCGCTCTTCAAGGTTCGGTTCGGCGCAAATGAAATTCTGACATCTTTGATGTTGGTTTATGTCGCCGAACTCTTTCTCGACTGGCTCGTGCGGGGTCCGTGGCGCAATCCCGGCGGTCTGAATTTCCCGGAGACCCGCCAGTTTCATGAATTCGCATCTATGCCGATTATCGGCGACGATCGCTTGAACATCGGATTTCTGATAGCTGTTGCTGTCTCTATTCTGCTTTTTGTTTTTCTGACATGGACATTTTCCGGGTTTGGGGTCAGACTCTCCGGAAATGCACCAAAAGCAGCAAAGTTTGCAGGGTTCGACCGCAATAAGACGACCTATTTCGTGCTCGGTCTATCCGGCGCGCTTGCTGGCCTTGCCGGGATCATCGAAGTCGCGGGACCGATCGATCAATTGCGGCCGGCGATTTCTCCGGGTTACGGCTTTACCGCGATCATCGTAGCATTTCTGGGTCGTCTCAACCCCATCGGCACGCTGGTCGCGGCCTTCGTCTTATCGATCACATACATCGGCGGCGAGAGTGCTCAGATCACGATCGGTGTGACAGACAAGATCACCCGGGTCTTCCAGGGCATTCTGCTCTTTTATGTACTCGCCTGCGATACTCTCATTGTTTATCGGCTGAGGTTACGCCGGGCCACACCGCCCACTATGGATGGCAGCAATCCGCAGGAGGCATCGTCATGACGCCTGAGATTATCGTTGCGGTCACTGTCACCATCATGACCGCCGCCACACCGCTTCTCCTCGCCGCGATCGGTGAACTTGTTGTCGAACGGTCGGGTGTTTTAAACCTCGGCGTCGAAGGCATGATGATCATCGGGGCGATTGCAGGCTTTGCCGGGGCCCTATCGACCGGATCAGCCTATATCGGCGTTCTTGCTGCAATGATCGCCGCCATGGCGCTGGCATCATTGTTTGCGCTTCTGGTTCTTGCAATGGCCGCAAACCAGGTGGCAACCGGTCTGTCGATAACACTTCTCGGGCTCGGTCTATCGGGGCTCATCGGTCAGGCCTATATCGGTCAGCCTGGGGTTCAGCTGCCAAAACTGGATGTTCCCGGATTGAGCGATCTGCCGATTGTTGGACCTTTGCTTCTGAGCCATGACATTCTACTTTACGCCTCATTCGCGATAACTACCGGGGTCTTCTGGTTCTTGTTCAAAACCCGTGCCGGATTGATTCTGAGAGCCGTGGGGGACAACCACAGTTCCGCCCATTCCATCGGATATCCCGTCCTGCTTGTTCGATTTCTTGCAATTTTATTTGGTGGTGCCTGCGCAGGCCTCGCCGGCGCTTATCTTTCGCTATCCTACACGCTGCAATGGGTAGAAGGCATGAGCGCCGGACGCGGGTGGATCGCTCTTGCCCTTGTGGTCTTCGCGTCATGGCGTCCGTTCCGGGTCGTCGCGGGCGCTTATCTCTTTGGAGCCGTTTTGATCCTGCAATTCCATGCGCAGGCTGCTGGGGTTCAGATACCCTCGCAATTCCTCTCGGCCCTACCCTATATTGCGACGATTTTGGTCTTGATTCTGATTTCGAGAAACCGAAAACTCGTCCAGATGAACACGCCGGCATGTCTCGGCCAACCCTTCGTTGCCGACAAATGACCGCCAGATCTCTTCGTTTGCAGGTAACAGCCCCATCAAATCGAGACACGAATTTCCGAACAGACATCCCTAAGGAAGGAGTATCCATGAAAAGAATGATTTTTGGCGCGCTTGCCGCGCTCGCGATTGGCGCAGTGTCCATCGCGTCCGTACCAGAAGCGGCTCTTGCAGACGCCAAGGACAAGATCAAAGTCGGCTTCGTTTATGTCGGACCGGTTGGCGATTTCGGTTGGACCTATCAGCACGATAAGGGACGGCTAGCTGTTGAAGAAGCTCTCGGCGATAAAGTCGAGACGACCTTCCTAGAGAGTGTTCCGGAGGGAGCCGACGCTGAAAGAGCTATTGAACGCCTTGCACGCACCGGCCACGATCTGATTTTCACGACATCATTCGGCTATATGGACCCGACAAACAAGGTTGCCAAGAAATTCCCGGATGTGAAATTCGAACACGCGACCGGTTACAAGCGCGAAAGCGCGAATGTCTCCACCTATGACAGCCGTTTCTACGAAGGACGTTACGTCCAGGGAATGATCGCGGCGAAAATGTCAAAGACCGGGGTTGCGGGATATATCGCATCCTTTCCTATCCCCGAAGTCGTCCAGGGCATCAATTCGTTCCTCCTCGGCGCCCAATCGGTGAACCCCGATTTCAGCGTGAAAGTCGTCTGGGTCAGCACTTGGTTCGATCCGGGCAAGGAAGCGGATGCTGCCAAGTCTCTGATCGACCAGGGTGTTGATATTCTGACCCAACATACGGATTCCACTGCCGCCATGCAGGTAGCGTCTGAACGAGGGATCTTCGCCTTCGGACAGGCATCGGACATGATTGCTTTCGGCCCGAAAACTCAGCTTACCGCGATTATCGACGACTGGGCGCCTTATTATGTTGAGCGCGCCGAGGCGGTTCTGGAAGGAACCTGGGAGCAGCAGGCAACCTGGGACGGCATGACCGAAGGGCACGTGGTCATGGCGCCTTACACCAACATGCCACAGGATGTCGCGGACGCGGCGGCGAAACTCGCCGAAAGCATCAAGAATGACACGTTCCATCCCTTTACGGGGCCAATCTTCAAGCAAGACGGAAGCCCCTGGTTAAAAGAAGGCGAAGTCGCGGATGACGGAGCTTTGGCCGGCATGAACTTTTACGTCAAAGGCGTGGACGATACGCTTCCGAACTGACAAATCATTGAATTTGAGAAGAAAAACCGGGTGCACCTGCCAGTGTATCCGGTTTTTTTCGTATACATTTCTAAATTAGAATAATTCTAAGTTATTGATCTTACTGCTGAATTTTCTTGACTACCCGTATCAACAATCACTATATCTCATCCACTTAGACTGCTACCTGAGCCTGACATGATCGTTTGCCATTGTAATGTCATTGCAAAAGACGAAATCGTCGCCGTGATCCATGATTTTTTGGATGACGATCCTTGGCAATTGATCGTCCCTTTAAAAGTTTATCACGCACTCGAAAAGCGCGGCAAATGCTGCGGGTGCTTTCCAAACGTCATCGGCATTATCATTGAGGTCGTGACGGCTTATCACGAGAACTCGCTCACACCGGAAGCCGAAATCATCTGTATCATTGATCGCATTCGCCGCGAACACGAGCTCAGAGAAGCGGAAGATCGCGAACGCCGCCGGACCAATCGCCAAAAAAGAACCGGACAGGCGGCCTAAACGAGCATTCCTCCGATTACGTCAAAGACGCTTAGACTTCTTTACGATCTACAAACTCACCAAAATCTCAAAAAACCTAAGCAACAAGCCCCCGTGTATTTTGCCACAGTGCATGGGTGCTGAGATCATTTTTCGGTAAAATAAGAAGCGCTTCGTTGCATTTGTGCCGCCAAGTACTGATCTAGGCCTCAGACAATTTTGCAGACTTTGGGCTATTTGAACGCCGAACCATGCATTCGGCCGCCATCGCATTATTCACAGCCTTGCCATGCAAAGACCTTTACTTTAGAATGATTCTAATCTATATCGGCGTACCGGTAATTCACTTACATAACAAAGGCAGGTTTGCGCCATGAAAGGCAGCGAAAAAGTCATCGAACGGCTCAACGAGGCCCTTTTCCTCGAGCTTGGGGCCATCAACCAGTATTGGCTCCATTATCGTCTCCTTGACGATTGGGGATATGGAAAGCTCGCAAAGAAAGAAAAGGAAGAATCATTGGAAGAAATGGTTCACGCCGATAAGATCGTCGAGCGCATCATTTTCCTGGAAGGCCATCCGAACCTTCAGACCGTTGCACCATTGCGGATTGGTCGCAACGTGAAAGAAGTTCTTGAGGCCGATCTCGCTGGAGAACTCGAAGCAATCGCGTCTTACAAAAAATCGCGCGAAGTCTGCCAAGCAGAGGGTGACTATGTGTCAATGCAGATCTTTGAGGAATTGTTGACCGACGAAGAAGGTCACACCGACTTCCTGGAAACGCAGCTTGAACTTCTCGAGAAAATCGGCGAAGAGCGCTACGGCCTGCTCAATGCACTGTCCGCGGATGCAGCTTAATTGCGAGGCCGACATCTAGGAAAAGAACCAAAACCCGGTCAAGAACCGGGTTTTTATTTACGAGGGACTGCCATCTGCATAGAGGCTCAGCGCCTCGACCGTAACGCGGTGGGTAGGCGTATCGATCCCGTGCTTTTCGGCGATGCGGACTACCGCACCGCTCAGATCGTTGACTTCAAGCCTTTTGCCCCTTTCAAGATCACCGGACATGGAAGAACGCATCGCGGGGGCGGCCTTGTCCATAAAAGCAATGCATTGGGCAACATAATCGTCCTTGATCGCCGGGCATTCTGCTTTTCCGACCGTGAAGCTTTCCTGAAGGGCATTTTGAAAAAAGGTACGAGCCGACGGGTTAGCCATGACGGGTCCAATAGATGAGCGCATCAGGCTGGTCGTCGCGCTGAACGCGCTCAGCATGATGAACTTCTCCCACAATTGTACGTCGATCGCATCCGTCACCTCCGCCGACACCCCCGCAGTATCCAGCACATCTTTGAAACGCGTAACGCGCTCACTGAGCTCATGATCGAATTCGCCGAAAACCAGTTTCGCAAAACCGGCATTGTGATGAATGACGCCGGGCTCAACGATTTCCGCCGGGATCAGTGCGGCACCGCCGATCACCCGTTCCATTCCAACGATCGCGCCAATCCGCTCCCAGGGATCGATCCCGTTTTGGAAGGAGATCACTGCGGTTTTCTCACCGAGCAGAGGTCCGATCTGATGGGCAGCTGCCTCAGTATCGAAAAGCTTCACAAGAAAGAGGACATAATCCACCGTACCGACAGTAGACGGATCCCCGTGCACCAGGGGTTTTTCGATTGTGAAGTCACCAAGCGGACTTTTGACCTGAAGTCCGTTGGTCTTCATGGCATCCAGATGAGCGCCACGGGCAATGAAATGAACGTCATTTCCTGCAAGGGCCAACCGCCCCCCAAAGTAACACCCGAGCGCTCCCGCCCCCATAATCGCGATTTTCATGGCATGTGACCTCTTTTGAAGAAGGCCGAAACCTCTTCGCAGGCCCCGCCTCTTCTTGAAGATCAATCAGACAGCGGCAAGGGCCTATCCGTCAACCGCGCGAAAATGTTTTGAGAGTTTTAGGCCCTGGCCTTGGTAATTCGACGTCCTGATTTCACCATAAAGCGCTTTGGGACGCTCGAGCATCCTCTCATAGACAAGACGACCAACCGTTTGACCATGTTCAAGGATAAACGGCACCTCATGGCTTCTGACTTCCAGAACCGCACGGCTTCCCATACCGCCAACCGCAGAATGCCCGAAACCCGGATCGAAAAACCCCGCATAATGAACCCGGAACTCACCGACAAGGGGGTCAAATGGAACCATTTCAGCCGCATAATCCGGCGGGACATGGACAGCCTCGTTCGAGACCAGAATGTAGAACTGGTCAGGATCAAGCACGATTGATCCAGGCTCCGGTCCGGATCGATCGGCGTAAATCGGTTCCCAGAAGTGCCTCACGTCATGTGCATCCTTGCGGTCCACGTCGATAACGCCGGTGTGGCGCTTACCCCGGTAGCCGACAAGACCCGCTGAATCGCCCTTGAGGTCGATGGAAAGCGCAATACCGTTCGTGATGTAGGGCTTGGCGGCAGCAACCAGCGTTTCGGTCTCATGCAATCGCTGCAGCGCCTCATCCGAGATGACAGAGGGCCCATCGCGAAACCGTATCTGGTTAAGCCGAGACCCGGTTCTAACAACAACCGGAAAGGTACGAGGCGACACTTCCAGGTAAAGCGGCCCCTGATAACCAGGCTGAACGGAGTCGAATTCGCGGGAACGGTCACAGATGAGACGCGTAAAAATATCGAGCCGTCCGGTGGAACTCTTGGGATTTGCCGAAGCAAACACGCCTTCCGGGAGCCTCAGGCTTTCCAGGAGTGGAATGATGTAGACACACCCGACTTCCAATACAGCACCGTCCGAGAGCGCAATTTCATGGAGCTTCACACTATCGAGACGCTCGGCAACTGTCCGCTCAGGCCCTGGAAGAAAACTCGCCCGGACCCGATACGCAACAGCGCCCAAGCGCAGGTCAAGACTTGCCGGTTGTATCTGATCGGGGTCCAGAGGCTTGCCGATCCGGATGAAGTGATCACCAAGCAGTCCTGCAATCTGCTCGTCCGGCAGGATGCCGGTCTGCGCTCCGATCGTGCGGGTTTCATTGTCCATTTAGCGTATCCATGGCCGTTACAGCCGTCAGTATTACCTCTAAACAAGCCGTGAATTGACGCCAACCCTGACCCTGCGTATATTTTGCTTATCCCGTGGTGATTTGAGCGACCAGCTTGCGGCCACGTAAAATAATCCGCTAAACGGTTGGATCGGAGCACCCGGCCAGCGTTTTGCGGTCGGGTTTTTTGTTGAGGACTGGCGCAATGAGCGACAAGAC
>JBCDCZ010000131.1:0-11878 GCA_039180865.1 Pseudomonadota bacterium
GCTGGTTGCTGCCGGTGGTCTTGCCGCCGCGCTGTCAACGGCTGCCGGTCTTCTACTTGCGATCTCTTCAGCCGTCAGTCACGACCTGATCAAGGGGCAATTGAAGCCGGACATCAGTGAAAAAGGCGAACTGATGGCGGCGAGGGTCTCCATGGCTGTGGCGATCGGTGTTGCGACCTATCTCGGTCTCAATCCTCCGGGATTTGCGGCACAAACCGTGGCTCTGGCCTTCGGTCTTGCGGCTGCATCGATCTTCCCGGCCTTGATGATGGGTATCTTTGTGAAGCGGATTAACAACCGTGGCGCGGTCGCCGGTATGCTTACCGGTCTGCTGTTCACGCTGCTCTACATCTTCCTTCACAAAGGTTGGTTCTTCATCCCGGGTACTGCCATGTTCCCGGACACGATCGCAGGCTCTCTGCTCGGCATCAAGTCAACCGCAATCGGTGCAGTTGGGGCGGTGCTCAACTTTGCTGTGGCCTATGCTGTCTCTACTCGGACGGAAGAGACGCCGGATCACATCAAAGGGCTTGTGGAAAGTGTCCGTGTTCCGCGCGGTGCCGGTGGTGCAGTGGACCACTAAGACGAAGTCAAAAGGCGGGTGGCATTCCATCCGCCTTTTTTCCAGAGGCATCGTTCAAAAGGCGATGCCTTTTGTCCTTCTTGATCGGGGAGAGAACGGATCTTGGAACCTTTTGCGTTGAATACCGAACGATTTTTGCGCGAATTGCACCCTTATGAGACTTTGTCGGAAGAGCAATTCACCAGAGTTGTAGAAGACCTGAAAACGCTGCGTTTTAAAGAAGGCGAGGCGATCTACACCTACGGCGAGGTCCTGGACGGCATTTATATAATCGCCAAAGGCAATGTCGAAATCACTTTGCCTGACGGCAGTCTCTTGTCATCGCTGCGCGAGAAGAACAGTTTCGGGGAACGAGGGCTCATGAAAGATGGCCTCGCCGCAACCACCGCGAAAGCAACATCCGAAACAACGCTCCTGCTTCTACCCAAGACAACATTCGACGCTCTCTTCGAAACTCATGAACCGTTTCGAAAGTTCTTCACGAGAAGCCGTGCGCAACACGCGCAACCAAGGCCGAATGCGCTTACGAGCACACTTGTTGAAGACCTGATGACAGCTGATCCGGTCTCCTGCTCCCCTGAAACATCAGTCGTCGATGCTGCTCGGTTGATGCGGGACAAAGGCATCTCGTCCCTCGTTGTTACTGACGATGCTCGGCTCAAGGGGATTGTGACGCTGCGCGACATCTCAAAGAAGATCGTCGCCGAAGGTTTGCCGAGCGACGGTCCGGTAAGCGATATTATGACCCTCAATCCGCTTACCCTTCAGCCTGGTGCGATTGGATCCGACGTCCTCCATTTCATGATTGAAAGAGGGATCGGTCACGTCCCGATTGCGTCTGCGGGCAAAGTACTCGGCATTGTCACGCAGACCAATCTCACCCGTTTTCAGGCCGACAATTCGGCAACCCTTGTCCATGATATTGCGAAGAGCCAGACCGTCTCGGAACTTGCCGGAGCGACAAAACACATTCCGCAATTGCTCGCCACCCTTGTTGGATCCGGAAACCGCCATGACGTCGTAACAAGGCTCGTGACGGATGTCGCCGATGCGGTGACGCGCCGTCTTTTGAAACTGAGCGAACGCGAACTCGGCACCGCTCCGGTTCCTTACCTCTGGCTTGCCTGCGGCTCGCAAGGCCGCCAGGAGCAAGCCGGTATTTCCGATCAGGACAATTGCATGATCCTCGACGATAGCGCGACCGACGACGACAAGGTCTATTTCGAGCGGCTTGCGAATTTCGTCTGCGATGGTCTCAACGCTTGCGGCTATGTCTATTGCCCCGGTGACATGATGGCGAAGACGGAGCGCTGGCGTCAGACCCGCAGTGTCTGGCAATCTTACTTCGACAGCTGGATTACAAATCCCGATAAACAGGCGCAGATGCTGGCGTCGGTCATGTTCGATCTGCGGTCAATCGGCGGCACCCACTCGCTATATGACAAGTTACAGGAAGAAACGCTTGCAAAGGCTTCTAAAAACAGCATTTTTGTCGCTCACATGGTGTCGAATTCGGTAACCCATCAACCGCCGCTCGGACTTCTGCGTGGTTTCGCGACACTGAGATCGGGCGAGCACAAACACCACATCGATCTCAAACTCAATGGTGTGGTGCCGATCGTCGATCTTGGCCGGATTTATGCGCTCAGGGGGCAGATCAAACCGGTCAACACACGAGCGCGCCTCACCGCCGCACGCGACGCTGGCACAGTGAGCATGAGCGGTGGCCATGATCTTCTGGATGCCTATGATCTCATTGCAGAGACCAGGCTTCAGCACCAGGCACGTCTTATTCGCCAAGGCGAAAAGGCTGATAATTTCATGCGCCCGACGGTGCTATCGGAGTTTGAACGCAGTCACCTGCGCGATGCGTTTGTTGTGGTGCGCACGATGCAGGCCGCCGCTGGACAAGGACACGGTGTCTTGTAGGAATGGGATCCCTCTGAGAGCAATTATCTGAGAGGGACTTTTTAAGAGCAGCAAGGGAGGAACGCTGCAATGGGACTGGAGCTGGTTGCCACGTTTGCCATCGGATTTGCAGCTGCCGGCGTTGCAATGCTGATCAATTGGCTCTTGGGAAAGAGATTGCCCCGGTGGATTGTACCGGTGTCGGCCGGTGGGGCCATGATCGCCTTTGCGATCTTCAGCGAATATGCCTGGTTTGGACGCACCAAGGCCGCCTTGCCTGAGGGGATTGTCGTTGCACATTCGGTGGAGGAACAGGTCTTCTATCGTCCCTGGACGTATGTCATCCCTTACGTCGATCGGTTCATTGCCGTTGACCGCGTCTCGCTTCGGCAAAACGAGAACTTTCCGGATCATAAAATACTGGATCTCCTGGTCTATGGCCGATGGGCACCGGTGAACCGGATCCGCTCGATTTTCGATTGCGCGAACGGCCGGCGAGCTGATCTGACCGATGGTGTCTCCTTTACCGAGGAGGGAGAGCTTCAGGGCGCCACCTGGTATAATACGGGCCTCGACGATCCCGTTACGAAAACTGCGTGTGAGACGGGTTGATGCTGGACTCTCTTAGCCTCCGGATCCGCATTCTCCTCTTTTTCGCCTTTCTTGGTGTTGGTTCAGTCGCCATCATCATAGGCTCGCTTTGGTTCAACTACCAACGTCTCAATGATCCAGCGCTCCTTTCGCCCTTTATCGATTCGGGGCTCATCGCCACGTTCGGGGTTCTTGGTCTCACCGTCTTTGTCTGGCTCCTTTTCGATGAGAATGTCGCGAAGGCGATTGAGCGGCTTGCAGCCACGTTGCGGGCGCGGGTTCACACCGACGTCACGAGCGATGTGGATGCGGAGACGGCCCGCTATCTCGGAGATCTTGCGCCAGCGGCAGTGGAAGTAACAAAGCGGCTGTCCGATGCAAAATACAGCGCTGCTGAAGCCGTCGCTCGTCGCACATCAGAACTTGAGGCTGAGAAGGCGCATCTAACGCGGGTGCTGTCCGATATACCGCTTGGTGTAATCATGGTCGGCGGAAACGATCAGATCACCCTATACGACGGGCAATCGGCCGCCTGTTTTGACGATTACAATCCACTTGGCCTGGGGAACGCAATCTCGGATCACTTCTGCACCGAAACCCTTAAAAAGACTTGCGCCAAACTTGAGGAACTGGACGACGGAGCAGCCCTGGATGTGCGCCTTCCGACTGCCGATCATTCCCTCGACTTCGAAGCAAGCGTCAGGCTTCTTGGTGATGATCTTGGCTATGTGATTGCTCTCAAAGCTGAAAACCAGGGGCTCGCATCGCGTCCGCTTGTCTTCGATTTTTATGTCACGGAACACCACGCGTCCGGGAAACTGGCCGGCAAAAAGCTCTCTGAGATTTGTTACGTGGTCTTCGATACGGAGACGACGGGGCTTTCGACTGAAACCGACGAAGTGATCCAGATCGGCGCGGTGCGGATCGTCAACGGTCACAAGGTGGACGGAGAAATCTTCGATCTGTTCGTCGATCCGAAACGCCCGATCCCGCCAGCCTCAACGAAGGTGCACGGGATCAGTGACGATATGGTGAGGGGCGCGCCACACTTCGACGAGGCGGCGCGGAAGTTTCATGCTTTCTGTAAGAACGCTGTTCTTGTCGCCCACAATGCTCCTTTTGACGTGGCTTTTTTTAAACGGGACAAGGATAGCCACGGCTGCGACTTTGACCATCCGGTCCTCGATACGGTGCTTTTATCCGCTGCCGCATTCGGACAAAGCATGACACATACGCTGGATGCACTCGCAGATCGGCTTGATGTTGAGATTGCTGAAGAAGAACGTCATACGGCGCTGGGTGATGCGATCGCAACGGCAGATGTGCTCTTGAAAATGCTCCCAATGTTGGAAGCGCAAGGTGTCGCCACATTGCGCGACGCCCAAAACGAGATGCGCAATCACCAGCGCCTTCTCGCCGTTGTCAACGACGAGGCCGGGTGAGGCCGGTTATTCTGGTTTGTGGGCGTTAAACCAGCCATCTCCTGTTTATGAGAAGTTTACATGTCCTTTGAGCTTTGCTTGAGGCCTTCGACATAGGTTCTGATCAGTGTGCGCGCGAGTATCATCGATGTTTCGCCTTCCAGCAGTCGGCCGGTGCTCTCGAGCGATGTCATGCCAAAGAGGCTCATCCACAAGATCCGCGCGTGCTGATTAAGCGCTTCCGGGTTCTGCTCGGTGAAGAGGGGTGTAATCGCCCTTTCAATAACGGCAAGAAGCATCGAGACCTTTTCGGAAAACCAGTCCGGCACCGGTCTCTCTTCAGGCAGTTTATGTTCGAAAACCGCATTCCAGAGCTTTGCATGAGATTGCGTGAAATCGAGATAGCAGTGCGCGAGGCTGTCGAGGTCGACGACCGGATCACCGGTCAGCTTTACATCCGAACATGTGTCGTAGAGTGCGTCCAGAGTTTCGCCGTTCATGTGCATGACGAGATCATCAAGGTCCTCGAAAATGTTGTAGAGCGTCCCGATCGTATACCCGATATCACGCGCAATTTGGCGCGCGCGTAGGCCTCTAAAGCCTTCTATTTCCACAATCTTCCGTGATGCATCGAGCACCAGTCGCCGCAGTTCTTCGCGTGTGTGATCGGAGCGTCGGGCCATCGGATTTCTCGTGAGGTTAACCGTCAAAAGGGAGGGCTTGCAAAAATATATTGAACAATGTTCATTTTCAATATAATTAAATGATCAGTGATCAATTAATGATCGCTCGGATTGAAAACTCTTGATGAAGGAAAATTTGTCATGGCTTGGATTTCAAAGAGCTGGACTACTGCGGCGGCCCTCATCGTAGGGCTTGGCATGATGGTCTCAGTAGCGTCTCCCGCGCAGGCTGTCGGCTTGCTCACGCCCGCGGCACAGTCAGAATCCCTCGACCTGAGGGATCACAATGTGAGTGTCGTCGTTGAAGACGGTTACGTGATCACCACCATCGATCAGGTATTCAGCAATCCGCATGCAACCGACATGGAGGCGACTTACTCATTCCCCGTTCCGGTCCGTGCCGCGGTTTCTGAATTCACCTATTGGATCGACGGGAAACCGGTCACTGCGGAAGTCCTGGAAAAGGAAGAAGCCCGTAAGATCTATAAAAGCGAGAAACAGGCGGGACGTGAGACGGGCCTTGCCGAACAGGACGGCCACAAGACGTTCGACATCAAGGTCTGGCCGGTCCGTGGCAATGACGATGTCAAAATCCGCCTGGCCTATATCCAGCCTGCGAAACTCGATACCGGGATTGGCCGCTACCTCTATCCGCTGGAAGAGGGCGGGGTCGACGAAGAAAAGCTGGCTTTCTGGACGCACGAACAGACCGTCACGGGATCGTTCAGTTTCGATCTTCATCTCCGCACGGATTATCCGGTCGATGCTGTCCGGTTGCCACGGCATCCGGCCGCTCTGATCACGAAGGAAGCGGATGGAAGCTGGCGTGTTCATATGAACAACCGGTCGATGGCGGATAGCCAATCCGACGGTGTAGATCTCGATGCGCAAGCCGTCTTGTCGATTGACGGCAACACAATTGGCGATCCTGCCGTCACCGATGAAGGCGAGGGTGAGGGCGGTCAGGAAGAAGCCGTGGCTCAGGCCCAAACGCCTGTGAAGCTTGATACGGATATCGTCGTTTACTGGCGCCAGGCACCCAACCAACCGGCACGGGTCGATCTTGTCCCGTATAAAGCCGATCCGGCCGGCCGCGGCACCTTCATGTTGACCTTGACGCCCGGTATGGATCTGAAGCCGATTACCGAAGGCCGCGACTGGATCTTCGTTCTCGACCGGTCAGGGTCGATGGGAGGCAAGATCGCCACGCTCGCGGAAGGCGTTGAAAAAGCGCTCAAAAAATTACGCCCCGAGGACCGTTTCCGGATCGTCTTTTTCAATAACGAAGCGATGGAGCTTACGAGAGGTTTCACACCTGCGACGGCTGAAGACATTAATCGCGCGCTCCACGAGGTGCGCAGTGTTCAAGCGAATGGCGGAACGAACCTTTACGGCGGATTGCAAAAAGGTCTTGCAGCGCTCGATTCCGACCGGACCGGTGCGATTATCCTGGTCACCGATGGTGTCGCCAATGTCGGAACAACGGAGACCCGTAAATTCCTTGAACTGATGCAGCAGAAAGACGTTCGTCTCTTCACCGCCATCATGGGAAACAGTGCCAATGTTCCATTGCTTCAACCGATGACGGATGCTTCCGGCGGGTTTTCTGTCGCGGTTTCGAACTCCGATGACATTGTCGGTACGCTGCTTCAGGCAACATCCAAGGTAACCCATGAAGCACTCCATGGCCTTAAGCTGGATTTCAGCAATAAGGATGGGTCGGTGCGTATCAATGATATCCGGCGTCGGGAAAATCCGTCGCTTTATCGTGGCGAGCAACTGGTCCTCTTCGGTCATTACTGGGGAAGTGGTGATGCAACGGTCAAGCTTTCGGGTGAGATCTCCGGTAATCCGGTGAGCTATGAAACCACGTTCAGTTTTCCCGAGACGGCCGATCTCAATCCGGAAATCGAGCGCCTGTGGGGTTACGCACAAATCGAGCGTGACATGCTGACAATGGCAATGCTTGGTCCAAACCCTGATTTGAAAACATCGATCATCGACACGTCCAAGGAGTACGGGATCCTGACCCCGTTCACCTCGATGCTGATCGTAAGAGAAGCGCGGTTTGAGGAACTTGCCATTGAGCGCACCAACAAGAAGCGTCTGGCAGTTGAAAAAGTCGCTCAGCAACAGCGCAAGGCGGCCCCGGTCAGAACGACCAGGGTGGATACGCAAAAGCCGATGTTTAATGGAAACCAGCCAAGCCACACCGGCGGTGGATCAGGCTCAATCGGCCTTGTCGGTCTCCTGCTTGCGCTGGCGATCATGGGTGCCGGGTTCGCAATGCGCAGACGGGGCACAGCATGATCCGCTATCTGAAAAACATGATCCATGGCAGCGTCAGGCTGCCATGGATCACCTTGATCCTTTCGGCAATCAGCGTCGCACTCTTCGCTGATTTCGGTGGCGGATCTGAGGTGTTCATCTATGATCGTGCGCTGATCGAACAGGGCGAGTTTTGGCGCCTTGTCACCGGTCATTTTATCCACCTCGACTTACAGCATCTCGTCACGAATGTCGGTGCTCTGATTGCTTTGGGCACACTTTACGAGACCTCCCGATTTGGCGGGCCGGGTCGACTGGCGTTCGGCTGTTTCGCCCTTGCGGGCGCTATGATCTCAGCCGGTCTTTTCCTCGGCGATCCCGCAACGCTTTATTATTGCGGACTATCCGGCATCCTGAATGGCCTTTACGTGCTCACTGCACTGGCATTATGGCGCGAAAGCGGAAGCAGGATCTGGCTCGTGGCACTTGGTCTAATCGTTTTAAAGGTTGGATACGAAAGCGTTTTCCCGCCGATCTTTTCGAGCAATCTCGCATGGCCGCCCCATATCGGAGCCCATGTTACCGGCATTATTACAGGTTTCCTGGTGTTTGGATGGGAGCAAAGACAAGATTGGAAGAGGGCGCTCTTCGGCCCGGGCGCTTTCGCCCATGCCTCATAGCGCCCATTCGCTAGATCGTCGGTTCCATTGAGACCGTGAGCCGGTGGGCGTGAAGCGCGCCATAGAGCTCCATGAAGCCGTCATAATAGCGTCTTAGATAATTCGGCAGCGTCTCAGGATCGACGGGCTTGGTCGTCTGCACCTTGAGCCCGTCGCTGTCCCTGAGCGAGGCGTGCCAGACATCGTCATTGCCGTCATACCAGAGCACTTCGTTGCGGGCGCCGGGTTCCCAGCTGAGAGCCTCTTCGATGAAGGGAATGCCGATCGCCTCGCAATAGCTGCGCACCATTGCCGGGGGATCCGCGAGAAGGTCATCACTATCGATCACAACGGGTGCGGTACCGGTCCGCTCAGCGAGTAGATGAAACAGACGATACTGCGCATCGAAGCTGATTTCATGCGGCTCGAACCCGCCCGTCATACCTGCCTTTTGATAGGATCTGTGGAGTGATGCCAGAACCTTCGCTGGATCGCGGATCAGAAAGCTGTGGTTGATGCGGTTCAGAAAGGCATCATCCCAGAGATGATCCGTATGGTGCGGCATGTCTTTTGAAAAGACCGTCTGGTTCTCAGCCGCTTTGAGCATGCGCGCCCAAACGCTCTTGAAGGTGACATCCGGCTTCTGCTTATCCGCCGGGGCAGGGCGCGGGGCCCGCGCTTCCGGTCCCTGATACCAGGCTTCGCCGAAGGGTTCGTGAAAGCAGAAAAGATCGCCGCGCATCCGCATCATCCATTCAAACGCGGTAGAGGTGGAGCGCGGTGTCGCCCATAAAACATAGATTGGATGCATTTTATCCTCCATGCAGCATGGAAAGTAGCCGGGGCAGCCGACCGACCGGGGCAACGCCCAGTGTTTTGAAAATATTCCAGTAAAGCGCGTAATCTGAAGCGACGATGGGCTTGCCAAGGTGGTCTTCAAGGTCAGCGGCAATCGAAACCATTCTAAGCGGCAAGCCGTCATCCCGCCGGAAGTTCGGCATGCCCGGAATGATGAAGGCGTCGGCATCGGGGGCCTGTTCAGCGACATAGTCAAACGATCTCTGCGCAAAGTCGCCGGGGAAAATCCAGGTCGCTTCGTTGACTTCGTCCTGCGTCGCCATCAGACCGTGATCGACAAAGTTTCCGGAATATAGGATCTCGAAACCGGCATCGGCGAGAAACCGGGTCGTGCCCTCCCGCCAATCCGGCCAGAAATACCCGCCATTGACTGCGATCCGTTCCACGCCAAGCGCTCGCAATCCTTCGACGAGTGAGAGCCCCGCCATATGGAGCTGGACCTGATAGGTGTCTTCCATTCGGTCGCAGAAGGCGCGGATATCTTGTGGCGTCTTTCCGCCCGCATGGGACCAATTGGTGCCGACCTGACCGACAACATCGGCACCGGCATTCGACATGCAATGCATGACCTCTTCGAGCTTATGGAAATTGTCGACCCGCTGGTTCAGTTGATGCGCGTAATCTTCTGCGTGAAGAAGCCGCCCATGCACGCCGACGCCTTCCGGTGCGATCTTCAGGAAATCATGCGGGGCGGCGTCGAAATCGTGTGGTGGCGCTGTAAAGCCGACCTGGTGGGGGAAGATCTTTTTGGTGGGATCGTCCCAGCGCTCGGGCTTCATGATCGTGCCTCGCCACCTGAAATGATCTTCTCGACAATACGGCGGCCGAAATCATGGGTCGGGCCTTCCCAGTGCGGGCTGAGGCGTCCACCGTCATAGGCTGGCGACAGGCGGCCCTGCTGAAGAAGTTCCAGCATGCCGAGATCTTCGCGGTTGAGATCATCCCACATCTGAAGAAGCGCGGCGCGTGGCTCGGCGTAATCTTCGGACATGGCCGCATCGCCGATCATGAAGACGTGGAGTTCTTCACGGGTTTTATCCGGCGCGATTGGGTAGCTCACAAGCACGGTGAACTGGTCTGGATAGACCTCGGCTGCAAAATGCGGAAAGCACAAAAACCAAAGGCCGCGTTTCGCATCGGCCTCCGAGAGGCCCGGATAATGCGGCAGGCCTTCGCCGCGCCCCTCGTCAAGCTTCGGAAACTCATAATCGTTGTAAAAAACATGATCGTCCCATTCGCCCGACCAGCGGACATTCATCGGCGCAAATTTCAGAAGGCGCGGGTGGACGGCAAAGACGTGGTAGCCCTCCATGTAGTTCTCATAGACGAGCTTCCAGTTTGCATTGACGGTGAATTCTAACTTTCCGGCCCATCGGATCGCGTTGAAATCATAGCCCTTCGTGCGGTTCAGCATCGGCGCGAGCCAGTCGGACAAAGCCTCTGTGTCGCCGGAAACATTGACGAAGATGCAGCCGTTCCACGTCTCGCACCGCACCTCCATCAGGTCGAGCTTCGGACCGCCACCCTCCTTGAACGTGTCCGTCACATTCGGCGCACTGAAATGCGGGCGCGCCCTGAGCTTTCCGTCAAGGGCATAGTTCCAGGCGTGATAGGGGCAGGTGATCGTCGATTTGCGGCAGGCTTCGCTCACAAGCCTTGCGCCGCGATGGCGGCAGACATTGTGAAAGGCCCGGATCGTGTCATCCTGACCGCGCAGGATGATGAGCGGTGCGCCGCCAATTTCGATCGGCTTCATGTCACCGATTGCAGGGATCTCAGCAGTCGCTCCAGCGAAGACCCAAGAGCGGCGGAAGCAATGTTCCTGTTCGAGCACAAGCCAGTCATTTGACCAATAGGCCGGGTTTGGAAGCCCGCTCGCCTCTTCGATCGGCGCGAAGGTCTGGGCGAAGCCATCCTCGCCCAGAAGCTCCTTCACTTTGCGCAAGACCGGATTATCCACGCGCCCGTTCCCCATGGGTCCTCCATTTTTTGAAAGCACTTGCGGTTTCATGAAAAATATGCGCTATAAATTTTCATGATTGTCAAGAAATCAAATCAAACTGACCCCCTAGAAACGCTTTTGCAGCTTGGCGCGGATGTCCGCTCGCTTCGAAAAGCACAGCAGATGACGCTGGCCGATCTTGCGGAAGCCGCCAACAAATCGGTGAGTTTTTTGTCGAAGATCGAACGCGGTCTGGCGCGCCCTTCGGTGACGGCGTTGCAGGAAATCGCCGAGGCGCTCGGCGTGCCGGCGGGCTGGTTCTTTGATAGCGACGGTCCAGTCAGCGCCAATGAACGGCCCTTTGTGGTGCGCGCGGATCGTCGCCGGAAACTCAGTTTTTCCAACCTCTCCGACACCTCCTATATGGGGCTCGAAGACCATCTCCTGTCAGCCTCACTCGACGGCAATCTCGCGCTGGGGATTTCGACCTATCAGCCGGGCGGTCATAGCGGCGATGATCTGAGCACCCATGACGGTGAAGAGGCTGGCCTGATCCTGAAAGGCACGATCCGTCTGACGATTGACGGCGAGACATTCGATCTCAAGGCCGGGGACAGTTTCTCGTTTTCAGCCGACATTCCCCATCGCTATGAAAATGTCGGTGCCGATATCGCTCAAATCGTCTGGGCTAACACGCCGATTACGCTCAGAAGGCTTTAGAGCCTGTCCGGTTGTGATTGTATCATTTTGACGAGGAGATTTTGTGATGAGATCGAGTGAAAAACGAAGGGCATATCGGTCGATACGTCAATTGATTTCACTGGGGCTTTTCGCGACGACATCAGCGGAAAATCGCCCGTCCCCAAATGGTTTTGCACCAACGGGTGCCTGGGCAGCGCCAAATCCTCGACCGATGCGACCGCATCGCTCTGCGGTCTTGGCACGCCCATCCACACACGTTGGAC
>JBCDCZ010000132.1:0-11803 GCA_039180865.1 Pseudomonadota bacterium
CCGCCGAATGCTGAAAAAGATGAATGAGATCAACATTGCGATGGGACGCGTCGAGGAGGAGGGCGGAATCCTGAAACCGGTGAAAAAAGCCTGGCTTGGGGCAAGGGCATTTGCCTGCTTCGCACGCGCTTACATGATCCCTTCCCAGAAAAACACGATCCCGGCGACAAGCCGGCTAAACCCGGTCTGGTAGGGAGACAGCACCTGCAATGACTGCATCCGCCGTGACCACTTATGTCGTGCCTGCCCTCTTCGCCATTGGCGTTTGGTGGTTTGCGACTGGTTACATTCTCTGGCTCGGACGAAGGCCTGCAAATTCACACGTCGCTGGTATGATCAGCGCGACGTTGGCTGCCCTTGGTGGATTTGCGGTCCTCGCCCTTACAGCCAATTCTAAGGATGCGGTAGCCACCTATGCCGCCTTCACTGCGGCTATCGCAATCTGGGGCTGGCACGAACTTAGTTTCATTTACGGCTTCGTCACAGGGCCGCGCCGAGCGCCCTGCCCGCGAGATGCCCGGGGAATCAAGCGCTTCAGCCTGGCCATCCAGACGATGCTTTACCATGAGTTTGCAATTCTTGTTGCCGGCCTTCTCATTTTCGCGGTCTCGCTGCTCGGCGACAATCAGGTCGGCCTGATCACCTATCTCATTCTTTGGTCAATGCGCATAAGCGCGAAACTCAATCTTTATTTTGGCGTGCCCAATATGGCGGTTGAAATGATGCCGCTGCGTCTTTCCTATCTGGCGAGCTATTTCAACACCGTTCGGATCAGTGCGTTCTTCCCGGTCTCTGTCACCCTTGCGACCCTGGTGCTCACCGGCGCCATCTACGCGATAGCCACGGGTATGACCGAAAGCGGGCCGATTTCTACGACTGCCGCCGTTTTATGCACAACGCTTTTGGCACTCGCAGTCTTTGAACACTGGGTTCTCATTCTGCCGTTCAATGAGATGAAACTCTGGGGTCGTTTCCTGGGTCAGGACACCTCGAAACCAGTTGCAACTCTGCTCAGTAAGACTGTTTCTGTCGACACAGGCGTTGCCCGCGACGCATCTGACCCAACGGCAACCGACTTTGATACGACCCGCCAGACCAGTCTTTCCACACCGGTTAAGGGAGCGACGGTTTGATGGTCTGCGGCAATTTGGACGAAAGAGTCCTGAAAAGAAATGAGGAGAAGGGTTTGCAGATTTCGCAAGCCGTACTATGTGGAGCGCAGCTCCTGAGTTTAAGGGGACTATGGAATGGATTTTGAGGCGTTTTTCAAAAGTCAGCTCGACAATCTGCGTGACGAGGGCAACTACCGCGTTTTTGCGGAGCTTTCCCGGCATAAGGGCGGGTTCCCAAAGGCAACGCGATATACCGAAAACGGGACCCAGGAGGTCACCGTGTGGTGTTCCAATGATTATCTCGGCATGGGTCAGCATCCGAAAGTCATCGCTGCCATGCACGAAGCCATCGATGATTGCGGCGCAGGCGCGGGCGGCACCCGCAACATTTCGGGAACCAATCACAACCATGTTCTTCTCGAACGCGAACTTGCCGATCTTCATGGCAAGGAAGCGGCTCTTCTCTTTACATCGGGATATGTCTCGAACTGGGCAGCACTCTCAACGCTTGGAACACGTCTGCCGAATTGCACGATCTATTCGGACGCCCTCAATCACGCGTCCATGATCGAGGGAATGCGGCATTCGAAAGCGAACCGGAAAATCTGGAAGCACAATTCGCCGGAAGACCTTGATCGTCTCCTAAGCGAAGCCGAACCTGGCACGACCAAACTTGTTGCGTTTGAATCAGTCTATTCCATGGATGGCGACATCGCGCCGATAGCTGAAATCTGCGATGTCGCCGATAAGCATGGCGCAATGACCTATCTCGATGAAGTGCACGCCGTCGGGCTTTATGGTCCGCGCGGCGGCGGTATCGCCGAGCGTGAAGGTCTTATGGATCGCATAACCGTCATCGAAGGAACGCTTGGCAAAGCCTATGGCGTAATGGGTGGCTATATTACCGGCTCTGAGGCGCTGTGCGACTTTGTGCGCAGCTTTGCTTCCGGTTTCATTTTTACGACGGCCATCCCGCCATCGCTCGCCGCCGGCGCTCTTGCAAGCATTTGCCATCTAAAACAGAGCGAGATCGAGCGCTATCGCCACCAGGAACGCGTAGCCCGCCTGCGCGCCGGTCTCGACCGCCTCGGCATTCCGCACTTGCCGAACCCGAGCCACATCGTTCCGGTAATGGTGAAGGATCCCGTGAAGTGCAAATGGCTGAGCGATCTTCTTCTTGATCACTACGGGATCTACGTCCAGCCGATCAATTACCCGACGGTTCCAAAGGGCACCGAACGGCTGCGCTTCACCCCGTCACCGCTTCACACGGATGTGGACATTGATCACCTGATCCAGGCGCTTCATGAGCTCTGGTCACAATGTGCACTGGCCCGCGCCGTCGCATAGACAGCCTTCAATGATGCGTATGAACAACGCAGAGGAAGGAATATATGCAGACGGTTATACTCTCTGTTTTCCGCTTTGAAGGCCTTGCAAACAAGCTCTGGGCCTTCAGCCAAATGCAGTTTGCCCATGCTGGCATGCGTAAAATCGACGGGCTTCAGTTTTATAAATTGTTCGGCAGCGGATCGGGAGAGAGCTTTACCCCGGTTCCGAATTTCGGTGTCTATGCCGTCATGGCGGCCTTTCCCTCGCTAGAGGAGGCGCAAAAGGCGCTCACCGATGCACCGGTCATGCAACGTTATTTCAAACGGTCTTCGGAAGCGCTCACCGTCTATCTTTCCACGTTTCACACAACCGGATCGTGGGACGGTAAAAAACCGTTCGAGGTCGACGAGAATCTCCGCAAACGACCTTCGCCGGAACCGATTGGCATTCTGACACGGGCATCAATTCGCAAACGGCGGCTCCTCGAGTTCTGGCGGAGCGTGCCGGAAATCAGCGACGACACGATCCGCGAAGACGGCCTTCTCTTCAAGCTTGGGATCGGTGAGATCCCCTGGCTCCACCAGGTGACATTTTCCGTTTGGTGCGACCGAGCCGCGATGATGCGCTTTGCCTATCAGAACACCGCGCATGCCAAAGCCGCAAAGGCCGCCCATGAGCGAGACTGGTTTTCAGAAGACCTTTTCGCCCGCTTTCATGTGATCGCAGCGGAAGGATCCTGGAAGGGCGAAGAGGCCCATAGGCTCATCACCCACAAGACGGAACTCACAACCGCATGACTGTTCCCTATCGAAGGCTGCCCCCCGGCCTCCGTGTATTTTCCAACGAAAGCAAGTCCTCACCCAAAGAGGGCTAACGCGCGAATAGCGGATGAGTCGCTGTTCCAACCGATACGCACTGGTAGAGTCTGCGAACCCGAACTTCATGTTATTTCACGCTAAAAGAGTATAAAACCGATTCATCGCCGCAAGGCCGCTCGGATTCAATGGAAGTTTTTGATCTGAAGAATCCGAATTCGGATCATCAAAAACCATCCCAAGCCTTTCTTTTGACTCAGAAATACCACTTCAAGTTAAAGTGCGGCTCCAGCCATCCAAACCTCGCAAACCACAACAAACCGCTTAAAGCTTGATATCGGCCAGTCCGGCCTCTGCTTCATCCTTCACCAGAAGCCTAAGACCGGATTCTGTCCGAAAGAGACGCTCCGCCCCGTCCGTCACAGGGTTTAAATGGCCTGTGCCGCGTTTCCGTAAGAACAAAAAAATCCCCGTGGAACAAGCCACGGGGATGAGGTGTGTGCTGTACGTTTTCTACTGTGTCGGCATCGCGTCTAGCCTGGCGCAAGGCCGTGTTTGATACCCCAACCGAACCAGTCATCCACGACCGTCCCGGTGAGAAGGATACCGATGCCGCCGGTGATTGTGGTCAGACACGCGAACCACCACGCCCAGCGGTGAATGGATTCCATGGTCGCATTGAAACCCATCGTCCAGCGCCAGAAGAGTGCTGCCCGTTCCGAAGCCGTTCCCCGATCGGTAATCTGTTCGATCTCCCGCTCACCACCATACTTACCGACAGCCAGGATGGTTGCACCATGCATGGCGAACAGAAGTGCCGAGCCGTAGAGGAAGGCGATCGAGAGTGCATGGAACGGATTGTAGAACAGGTTGCCATAATTGAGCGAGAAGTTGTTCGTCCAATCCAGGTGACTGAAGATACCGTATGGCACCGCCTCCGACCAGTCGCCCATCATGATCGGCCGGATCAGACCAAGCACAAGGAAGAGCCAGATTGCGGACAGGAAAGCGAGCGGGACATGCATCCCAAGTCCGAGTGCCCGGGCTCTGGAAAACGTCCGGAGCCACCAGGTCATCACCGAGATCAACAACAGGAGGCTCACGATCTGATGCATGCCACCCTCATAAAGCGGTGCCAGACCAAGTCCGTATTCTGCTGCCGGCGGCTCCAACGAAAGCCAGAATAGATCCCGGAAAAAGAGCGATAGATTGAAATCTACCTGTACTAGGTAATTAAACCCAATCAGAACGAACGCGGCGACACCGGTCAAGACCGACGCGACACCCGCATAGCCAAGATAAAGAGGTCCGAGCTGTGCGTTTCCGAATTTGCCAATCCAGTAAGAGAAGAATGGCTTGCCTTCTCGGTGTTCGCCGACGGGAAGTTCAATCCCCATTTCCGGTTCGGCGCGCAGCTGGATATTCGTAAAGATGTTTTGATATTCACGCATGATCCATTCTCCTGATTAGTCGGCTAACGGCCATATCGGCAATTCGCGGTACCATTCCCACCAATCTGCCCATGGTTGTTCAGGCCAAAGCGGACCGGATATCACGATGCATATGGCACTCCAGATACCTGCATTCAGCGCGAGGAACAGACCAAGCCTGTGAATGCCGAGGGTTCCAACGGAATAGCCGATGAGATCGCGGAAATAGGTATCTTCGTATTCAGGAGATTTCACCACATCATCGTCACCCGGATTGGTCGCGGACAAGACAAGCGATCCATGAAGAGCAAGCGCCAGGCACGTCGTAAAGAAGAACGTGATCGCGATCATATGTGCCGGATTGTAGTGGAAGTTCCCGTAGGAATACCCGACGTTGGACACCCAATCGAGGTGGGTAAAGATCCCATAAGGAAACGCGTGGCTCCAGGCCCCCATGAGAACCGGCCTGATCACATTGAGCGTTACAAAGGCACCAACGGCGATCGAGAAGGCAAACGGAACGTGATAGCCCATGCCGAGCTTGCGGCAGATTTCAACTTCCCTGAGCGCCCAGGAACCAAAAGCGCCGAGCGCGCATATGGTTATGATTTGCCAAAGACCGCCCTCCTTCAACGGCGCAAAGGCAAGACCGAGTTCTTCGGCTGGCGGATCGATCGAGATCTGCCAGATAATAAAGGTTGCGCCACCAACCTCACCATTCGGACCAATGGCTGCGCCGTAAATAATGAGGAGCGTGCCGAGGACCGAGAAAAAGATCGTCGTGAGCCCGAAAACTCCGACGTAGAACGGGCCTGCCCAAAAATCGAACAGGTCACCGCCGATTAGTGTGCCGCCGCGGACACGATATTTTCGTTCGAAACTGAGCAATGCCATAAGACTTGCCTCCTGCGATGCGTTCCCGTCCGTACCGGACGAGCGAAATGACCTTGTTGGCAGAGGCCGGCGCCCATTCGGGTTGCCGCCCTCTGTCGTTTCATGTCAGGCGTCAGCCGAGTTTCGTATCCTCGATCTGAAGTTCGATTTGCCCCGTCGTGATGGGGTTGCCTTCGAACCAGTTGTAGCGGTCGGTGCTGAGCAGGACGAAGTGAATCATCGCTGCCAGAGAGAACAGGAAAATTCCCTGTACAACCAGCACTTTGCGCGGATCGAAGACCATCCAGATTCTCCACATGTTATGGTCTCCTTATACAAGCATGGGCAGCACGGATGCTGCTGTTTGCGTCACGCCTTCGAGAGAGGCAAAGCCCTCGGGCCCGGCGAACCAAGGGCGCCATATGTAAACAAGGAGATGAGCAATCACGGCAACAACCGTGAAAATCATGAACCCTTGAATGTAGAAGTTGTGGAACTCCTGGGCTTCCCCTTCAGTGAGGCCCGAGAGCGATTTGGTAGACATAGCTAACCTCCTACGTTAATTGCCTTTCGGCCGAGTACCGCGTTAAGACCTCGCGGCAAGGCTTGATGCAGGTTTGGACGCTGCACCATTCCCGCCCACCCGGATCGGGCAGACGAAAACCGTTGAAAATAAACGCGTACCGCTTAGCGCTGGCAGGCGTAGCCCGCAGCCGCATAGGCCGCGGATCGTGCCTCTGCAAAAATGGAAGTCGCCGGTCTGTGGCCGGTCGGCAAACCGGTTTGCGCCGCTTGCCCGGACCGCGGCATAAGCCGGGTGAGCATTGCGTAAATCAGGCAAAGCACGAAAGAGACTGCGAGGATGAGCCGAAACTCCCACGCTTCTTCCATACTGGCCCTTGCAAACGAGCCTCGGGGCTTCTGTTTCAACAAAGACATTGCTGTGTTTCCTCTCCTGAACCGCAAGGGTAAAACCGCCATCTAGGCTGCCCTCCCCTGCATGATCTGGTCGTGAGCGCCCCGAACACGCTCGACCGTTACGCGCTGTGCCCCCGCACCGCGCGTCGCTGCCTCCGCAGCATCCCGCAGCCTCTTGACTGCGGAAATTCTGATGAGAATGGGAAGGCTTTCGGCGATCTCGTCGAGAAGATCGCGCGCGTCATCGTCCCATATTAAAGCCTTGTCCTGCCGGACTGGCGTCGCCTCAACGCGGTCGAGGTCGCTTTCAAGCGGCAGAATATTGAAGAGCGCATCAAAGAGGCCATTGCAGACCTCCTGCACCAGATAGCTTGCTCCCTGATACCCCATGAAGGGTGTCCCGGTGTGACGGCGGATAATCGCGCCCGGGAAGGAGGCCGGGATGTAGATCGAACGGGCCCCTTGGTCCGCAAGATACATGCGCTCGTTGTAGGAACCGAACAATATCAGCGGGGTGTTCTCAGCGATCGCATCTTTGACGACGGCATTATCGGGTTTAACGCCCGCCGACCGTGCATAGGCAAAAGTGCAAGGAAGACCAAGATCGTCTTCAAGATACTGGCGCACGCCACGGGCATACGTTTCGCCAGCGACAATACCGAAACTGGCGGTTCCGAAGAAATCCTGGGTAACGGACCGCCAAAGATCCCACATTGGTTTCAGCGTCGTATGTTTCTCGCGCTCGATGAACGGTTCGGGATCAAGACCTGTGAGTTCGCCCAGCGCGCGCAGGAAGCTGGTGGTCGAATGAATACCGATCGGCGCCTGGAGATAGGGACGCTCAAGCGCCTCACAGAGCAGGCGACCATATTCCCGGTACATACAGATATTGACGTCGGCATTGGCAAGCTTTGAAACATCAGCAAGATGCGAAGTGAGCGGGAAGACCATATTGATCTCGGCGCCGATCCCCTCGACAAGACGGCGAACCTCGTGAAGATCCGAAGCCTGGTTGAACATGCCGTAGGCAGGTCCGATAATGTTGACCTTGGGTGCTTCGCCGTCCTTGCGTTTACGCACGGGTACCCGACCTTTTTTCGGACCATATTCTGTCCAGAGCCATTTCAAGGCCCGGTCAGCGCTCTGCCACTGGTCTTCGTCAATCGTGCGCGGCAGGAAGCGCTGCACATTCGCGCCCTCAGGCGTCACACCGCCACCGATCATCTCAGCAATCGATCCGGTGACAACGACGGCCGGAAGGTTCGGATCAAGAACGGCACGTGCCCGCTTCATGGCGGTTTCCGTGCCGGTCTGGCCGAGTTCGTCTTCACCAAGGCCGGTGACGACGATTGGAAGTTCATGCGGTGGAAGCGCATCAGTATAATGAAGAACCGATGTGACGGGGAGATTCTCGCATCCGACTGGACCATCGATAATCACCTGAAGGCCCTTGATCGCCGTGAAAACGTAGACCGATCCCCAATAACCACCTGCCCTGTCGTGATCGAGGATCAGCATCCGACTGCCTCCCCTGCATCAACCGCGTTCTTCGCCTTTGCGGCGCGGTTCGCGAATTTTCTGGCGAAGGCCTCGTTTTCCTGCGGCACATCTTCCCAGACACCGCTCGCATGACCGGTGCCGACGCCTTCGAAGAAATCCGTCATGCGTTCGAAGCGCGCTTTGTTGCCGATTGCAGCATTCACAACGTCCGCAAGGGACCCGGCACCCGCGACACCCATGAGAGGTCGCGCTGAAATGAGATTGGTGAAATAAAGGCCTGGAATCGCCTTTTCTTTTGCCTTTTGGACGACCGGCGTCGTGCCGATTGCAAGGTCGGGCTTGAAGGCGTCCATCGCCGCGCAATCGTTCTCGAGTGACGCGCGATATTGCACCTCGACACCCCGGGAGGTCAGCCACTCACGATCAGCCTCTGAGTAGGGTGTTTTCGGACAGGCCGTGCCGACGTAAGGCACCTCCGCGCCGCTCTCAATAAGGAGACGCGCGACCAGAAGTTCCGAGCCCTCGTAGCCGGAAAGCGTGATCCTGCCTTTGATCGGTTTGGCAGAAAGTGCGCCCCTGATGGCGGGTAATACACCGGCTTTCGCTTGATCGATTGCCGCCTCGGGCACATTACAAGCGCGGCCAATGGCGGAGAGCCAATCGGCAGTTCCCTCGACACCGACCGGCGCGGAGCCGACTATGGCGCGGCCTGCTTCTTTGAATTCCCTGAAACTTGCCGTGTAAAACGGATGGATCGCAGCAACTGCGGCGCAATCCAAAGCGGCATAGAGTTCGCGCCACTCACGGGTTGGTACGACAGGCCCGGCAGCCAACCCAAGCGGTTCCAGCATCCGACCGATGATGACCGGATCAGCAGGGAACATTTCTCCGACGAGCGTAACGGTCGGCTTGCCATCATTGGCGGCATGATTACGCGGCGCCTGCACTGGTCCCGCGGCAGCTTCCTGGCGCGCATAGGCAAGCATGGCGCCCGCCAGAATGTCTTTCGCTTCCGCATGGGTTGGAACACCGAAGCCTGGAACATCGATCCCGATGATCCTGACCCCATTGATTTCTTTTGGCAAAATCTGCAACGGCACACCTGAAGCGGTGGGCACACAGAGGTTAGTCACAACGATCGCATCATAGCGCTCTGGATCGGCCATCTCATGGACGGCATCACGAATGTCTTCGAAGAGCTTGCCGGTCACGAGAGACTCGGAATTGAACGGCACATACCCGACCGAACGACGGGCACCGTAAAAGTGGGACGTAAACGTCAGTCCGTAAACACAACAGGCTGAGCCTGAGAGGATCGTCGCCGTGCGTCGCATGCGAAGCCCGACCCGAAGCGAGCCGAATGCCGGGCACATGCTTTGCGGCTGGTCATGCGGACCTTGCGGATAATCTTCTTGATAACGCTTCAGGATATCGGATTTTCCGGCCTTTTCGGCGGCCTCGCGCATCAGCGCGGAACCGCCATGGCACCCGCCTTCCGCGTTAGCCAACTCCGGAGCTGTTTCGCCAGCGGCGCGCGCTGCATCAATCTCAGCAGCATTCGTCACTTCACCGGCAACGTCATAAGCGACTTCCGGTGTGCTGTCCTTCTCGCTATCTGATGGCCGCTGCCCTTCCATTAGTCCTTCTCCTCTCACGCCTTGTCGTAGATGACTTCAAGAGAGGGTTTGTTGAGTGTTGCCGCGTCGCACATATCGTCGATCGTTGCTGGCTCGAGGACGAAGTCGGCCCCGGTCTCATCGCTTGAAAAGAGACCAAGAAGCCCATCCTGATCCAGTGAGGCGGGCAAGACCGGCTCAGCCGAAATCATGTTCTGCGAGAGTTCATCAAAAAGCGGTCCCCATTCGCTCTCGGGATAGCCGATGATTTGATAGTTCGCGCTTTTGCGGCGAATATCTTCATTCTGGGGGATTGCCGCGAGGACCGGAATACCAACAGCTTTGGCGAAAGCCTGCGCTTCACCCGTGCCGTCATCCTTGTTGATGAGCATGCCCGCAACGCCGACATTACCGCCAAGCTTGCGGAAGTACTCGACCGCCGAGCAGACATTGTTTGCGACATAAAGCGATTGAAGGTCATTCGATCCGACGACGATCACCTTCTGACACATGTCGCGCGCTATCGGCAGGCCAAAGCCGCCGCAGACGACGTCGCCAAGGAAATCAAGCAGCACATAATCAAAATCCCAATCATGGAAACCGAGTTTTTCCAGGATTTCGAAACCGTGGATGATGCCACGCCCGCCACAGCCACGGCCAACATCCGGGCCGCCAAGCTCCATCGCAAAGACGCCGTCGCGCTTGAAGCAGACGTCGGAGATCGTCACATCTTCGCCAGCGGCTTTCTTCTTCGACGACGTTTCAATGATGGTCGGGCAGGATCGCCCACCGAAGAGCAGCGACGTCGTATCGCTTTTTGGATCGCAACCAATGAGAAGGACCTTCTTGCCCTTCTGCGCGAGCATGTAGGAGAGGTTTGCAAGCGAGAAGCTTTTCCCGATACCGCCCTTGCCGTAAATCGCAATGATCTGCGTTTCTTTCTTAACCGGTCCTGTGTGAACCGGATCGGGCTCAAGGGCGGCTTCTTCCCGCAAACGCTCTGCCGGATCAGCGACTTCGTTTATCTCCTCTGAAATGCGATGCAGGTCTTCAATCATGAACAGCGCCTCCAATCGAGGATCATTTTCAGGCAGCCAGCATCATTGAAGGCTGTGTCGTAAGCAGAGACGGCATCAAGCGCGTCGCAGGTATGGGTGATCAGGCCGTCGAGCGGCAGGCGGCCGCTTGCGATCAAATGAATGACGTCTTCGAGATCCTGCGGTTTCCATTCAGCCGCAATCCGAAATCGCGCTTCTTTCATGAAGGCGGGCGGAAACGCGAAGCTAAGGGGATTGGAATAGAAACCGGCAAGCACGATCTCGCCGTTTCGCGCAAGGACCGAGACCGCCCGGTCGATAATGCCGCTGTCGCCGCTCACATCGTAGATGCTTCTGTAGTCACGGCGCTGATCTTGATCCGGATGGATAACACGGTAGCCGTAATTCGTCGCCATCCGCTCTGGCGCGATCTCCCAAACGGTTGGGACACCACCTCCAAGCGCTGTTGTTAACCGGGCCATCAGCCTGCCCAGAACACCATGACCTACAATCAGATCGGGCAATACGGCATCTCGCATGGCGAGCGCATGGTATGCAGTCGCGGCCAGTGCCAGCAAAATCCCATTCACTCCGAGATCATCCCTAATCACCGTAGTGCGAGCGCCAGGGACAACGATCTTTGCGGCAGCTCCACCGAACAGGCCGTGTACTTTGCCGTAGCAACGAGCGCCAGGCACAAAAACATGATCACCAGCGGAACGGCCAGAATTCGAGCCAGCCTGACGGACGACTCCGACCGCTTCATAGCCTGGTACGAGCGGATAGCCCATCCCGGGGAAAGGCGGCATTTTACCGGTGAATAAGAGCCGTTCTGTGCCGGTACTGACACCACTCCAGGTGACGTCAACAACCACATCGTCATCGCACGCCGGAGCTAGATCGACCTCACTTAAGCCCAGCTTTTCTGGCTCTTCAAGAACAACGGCAAGCGTTTGCATCACTATGGCGGGCGCTAACCCTACCTCCCCTCAAAATCGGAAAACCCGATTAAAATCCAGCATATATGCATGTCAAAATAATTTGACACAAACTATTGCCTAAAAAATCGACACTAATACTTATCCATTAGTAATGAGTGCGCTGGTCAGCATCGGACTGCGGGTCTTCAGAACACGGAATTGGCGGAAGCCAGCCGTCTTCAACAACGCA
>JBCDCZ010000133.1:0-11665 GCA_039180865.1 Pseudomonadota bacterium
AATGCTCACTCAATCATGATCAATCGATCCGCCAGCCTCATTTCCGGATTTCTTGCGAGCATTATCGGGTTTTTATATTATGATTTGGCTTGGCCCAATTCTGACCAATGGCTGCTGGCAGGATTCACGTCTGGGGCGCTGATAATCTTAGGTTTTGATACGCTTAGAAGACAAAATTTGCGTGACAGGCCGGGCTAAAAAGAACCACTCAGAACGACAGATGGTAGAGTCTTTGCACGGGTATTATCGCCACTTGAGCCTTGAGAAATCAAGCAGTATGCTGGGGGGCTTGTGCGAGAAGTCCTGATCCTCGACAGAAAAAGTGTGCTGCTGATTGCACGCAAGCAATAATGCTTTACGCCTCGGCTTCAGGACCAGCTGGTTTGGACGTGCACAGGTCTTAGTCGCCGGTGGGGTTCGAGCCGTGAGAGCGCGCAATTCTACAGATCGGCACGCACACAAAATCTCGTATTTGGAGTGAAATCCGTACGCTCAAAACAGATATTCCGACTTTAGTTTGGGTCTGCCACCTCTTGCGTTGGGCAATATCAAGTCAGCATCAACGCAATCTGCCTCTACCATTCCAGCCGAGATATGCTATGATATGCAAATCGGTCTCATTCTCAACTGGGAGCTGTGAAACAGTATGAGTTCTTTCACCAGGCTATTTGCGACAGCTGCCGTCGCAGCCGCGCTATACCCAATCTCCTCAGCGCAGGAACGCATCGTTTCAGTTGGCGGCGACGTTACAGAAGTGATTTTCGAGTTGGGGCTTGGCGATAGAATTGTTGCGGTCGACACGACCAGTGTTTACCCGCTGCCTGCCCTGGCGTTGCCAAAAGTTGGCTACGTGCGTCAATTGTCGGCAGAGGGCGTTCTGTCTGTAGAACCGGACATGATCATCATTAGCGGTGCGGCCGGTCCCATCGGTGCCGTTGAGCAGTTGCGTGCATCGGGGGTGGATATGGTCGAGATGGAGACCAGTTATTCCATTGACGCCACACTAGAGAAAACCCGGATAATCGCTGAAGCCTTAGGTGTTGAACAAAAAGGCGAGTCTCTTGTCAGCGAAGTGCAGGCCAGTTGGGCAGAAGCGTCTGAGAAGATAGAAGCGCTCGAGTTTGAACCCACAGTCTTATTTTTCACAGCTGTTGGCGATGGAGCACCGCGCGCGGCCGGCGTCGAAACCGCGGCTCAAGGCGTAATCGATATGATTGGCGGGATAAACGTATTTGGAGACTATTCTGGATATAAACCACTCTCTCTGGAGGCTGCGGTTGCAGCAGATCCTGACATAATCTTGGTTATGGCGCATAATGCTTTGGCGCTTGGCGGCAAAGACAAAGTCGTTAACCACCCTGCCCTGTCTCTGACGACCGCGGCACAATCTGGAAATGTTTTCCTCGTAGATGCCACCCGCGTCATGCAATTCGGCCCCCGAACGCCCGAGGCTGCTGCTGATCTTGCTGAAGACATCAAGGAAAACATGGTCAGAAATGGAAGCTAGCCCGCCGGCCTTGGAAGCCGCTTCAAGTGCTAATCTGAACACCAATCGAGAACGGATTGGTGTTCTTGTTTTGGCAGGTGCCGCTCTCCTTGCCATGATTGGTATGGCGATCGGGGTTTTGGTTGGGCCACTACAGATCACACTCAGCGAATTCTCAGCTGTCGCTTTAAGTTGGGTCGGGATCGGAGATGCTGAAAGCGTGTCGCGGGTGAAAACCGGCGTCATTGAAAATATCCGTGCACCGCGATCCGTGCTTGGCGCTTTGGTCGGGGCGTCTCTTGGCATTGCCGGCGCTGCCATGCAGGGATTTTTCAGAAACCCGCTCGCAGACCCAGGATTGATTGGCGTGTCGACTGGCGGCGCGCTCGCCGCTGTGGCCGTCATCGTCTTGGGTGGAACCCTGCTTTCCCCCATACTGGTATTCCTCGGGGCCTTTGCCCTACCGATCATCGCGTTTCTCGGATCATTGATCACTGTCGCAATCATTTATCGCGTGTCTGTGTTCGACGGCCGCGTGATAGTGGCGACGATGCTGCTCGCTGGTGTGGCGGCAAATGCTGTCGCAGCATCAGGGATCGGGTATTTCACGTTTCTTGCTGATGATGCCCAATTGCGAGATTTGACCTTTTGGACCCTTGGTTCGCTTGGCGGGGCGATCTGGGACCGAGTTCTGCCAGCCGCTTTACTGATGTTAATTTCAATCGCTGGGCTGCTGACACTTGCGCGACCGCTAAATTGTTTGCTGTTGGGGGAGGCGGATGCTGAAACGCTTGGCATTGATGTTGAAGCGACAAAACGAAAAGCTGCTTTTCTGACCGCCCTCGGCGTTGGCGCTGCCACCGCAGTTTGCGGGGT
This sequence comes from Pseudomonadota bacterium, assembly GCA_039180865.1. GTDB lineage: Bacteria > Pseudomonadota > Alphaproteobacteria > Rhizobiales > JACESI01 > JBCDCU01. The sequence continues at coordinate 2,363 of JBCDCZ010000133.1, forward strand.
TATCAATTTCGTCGGGCTGGTCGTCCCGCATGTGGTACGTCTTATCACGGGTCCTGATCACCGTTTCGTTCTGCCAGGCTCAGCCCTTTTGGGCGCGGCCCTTGTGTTGTTCTCGGACCTCGTTGCGCGGGTCTCTGTTGCGCCTGCGGAACTCCCTTTGGGCGTTGTTACAGCGGCTATTGGTGCTCCATTTTTCTTCTGGCTCTTGATCCGAGACAAACGAACGAGCGGGCTCGGTTGATGGCGGCGCAGCTTAAAAACGTAAGTATTATTCGCTCAGGCCGCGCGATCCTTGAGGATGCAACGGGTGCGTGCCAACCGGCGCGCTTCACTGCTTTTTGTGGACCAAATGGAGCCGGTAAAACAACGGCTCTTTCTGTCCTAACAGGCGCATTGAGACCGGACCGGGGCTCTGCTGCTTTAAGCGGACAGGACATTCGCACGGTCGATCGCGGGAGGCTTGCAAGACAACGCGCCGTCGTGGCTCAGACGAGCGCTTTAACGTTTCCGTTCCAATCCTACGAAGTTGTCTCAATGGGGCGCGCTCCGCATCTTGGCCGCACAACCCGCCAAGTCGACCTCGAAATCGTCAATGAGGCGCTTCGTAAGATGGACGTGACGCACCTTGCGGAACGAAACTACCTGACTTTGTCCGGCGGCGAACGCAAGCGCGTCGATATCGCGCGAGCCCTGGCGCAAGTTTGGGAGGCTCCCGAAGCAGGCGGCACACGATGGCTATTTCTCGATGAGCCGACGGCGGCGCTGGATCTAAAATACCAAATCTCGCTGATGCGCGAGTTGCAAGATCTGAAGCAAAAAGGCTGGGGCATTGTCGCTGTGCTGCACGACTTACACTTGGTCAAAAAATTTGCTGACCATGTCTGGCTGTTCAAGAATGGAAAAGTAGAGGCAATTGGCGAGGCAAAATCGGTTCTAACAGCCGAGCGGATACAATCGGTTTTCGAACTCGATGCGCCTTATACCCTGCCTTAATCGGTCAGGCGTGCTTTTAGCGCATCAAAGCGTTTAACCTGCTCAGGTAACAACTCTCGCGCTTCGTCTCGGCGCACGAATATTTTTAAGATGCTCTCACCCGCCGCGTCGAAAAGCTGCAACGACTTTGATAGGCGTTCACCGCGCAGGCGTTCGATAAAGACGATATTCTTGCAGGCATCGACGCGCAGGTGCCCTCCGAGCGGATAACCGCCGGCAAAATTATAGTGCCCTCGCGCGACTGATGCGCTCGGCAAGTGCGAGACGATTTCAGCGACAATCGAACCGGTTTGAACAATTATAAAAAGTTCGCCCCATTGAGTCAGATCTTCGAGCACTTGGGGCAAACGATTGGCGTCAAAAATGGCGCGCGTTGGCTCAGGCAATAATTCGACAACCTCAAGGGTCGACAAGGCGTTATCCCGCGCAATCCATTCAAGAAAACCATTTTGGTTTTCAGCGAATTGCGCGCGCAGCTCTTCCTTAATCGACGTGTTCATGCCTTTGCCGTGGCGATCTGCTCCATAACAGGTTCGAAGCCTTCGAACTCCGGATGTCCGAGATAAACGCCTTTATTGTCCCCGGCATTTCGATGTGCATTGCGAAAGGCCTCGGATTTTGTCCAATCCAAAAAAGCGTCTTGGGATGCCCAGATCGTGTGAGAAGCGTAAAGCGTATGATCCTCACGTTCTGGCCCCTTTAGCAACCGGAACTCTTGAAATCCTGGGACAGCATCGAGATGGGTTTCGCGCGTTTTCCAGATCGTTTCAAAAGCTTCCTCTTGCCCGTGAGCAATTTTGAAGCGGTTCATTGCGATAAACATGCATAACTCCTTGCAGGACGTTTCGGTTATTTGACGCTTGCGAGCTCGGTCCTGGGACGCAAACGATCGGCCAGATCGCCGATTTCTGGGGTAACAAAACTATCAATAATCGAACGGGCTTCGACCAAAGCGGGCGCTAGGTCCTTCTCGCCGTTATTCACTTCCCCGGCGAGCGTCAGAAGCGGCATGTAAAGCGCTTCGGTTTCACCTTCGATGGTGATTGCAAAACGGTCATGATCAGCTTCGATTGCGGTCCAGTGCGCGCGAACCCCTTCCCAAAAGTCTTCAGTACCTGCCCAATAGTCTTCTGCCGCATCGACGGGGTAATCATCAAACGCGCGATATGTATTGATCCCGATCTCGCGTACGAGGGCTTGCGGGGCGCCATTCAGAATCAGCTTGGAATTGTCTTGTTCGTGAACCCAGCCCCAAGGCGTGATGACATGTCGATTGACCGCATCTACGGCGTGATAATCGTCTCGTGTGGTCATGTCGCGGCGTGGCAGCGGGCGCCACTCTTGCGGCGGTGTCCATTCGGCAATCCCATCTTCATACGTCCAAGTGCCAACGGCGCCATATCGCGGCGCGTCATCAACCTGATAGACCGTCTGAGACCACGTTCCCGCACGTTCTGAAATTGGAACGTCCTGCCACGCCCAGGCATTTCCACCGATAAAGGTTAAAACGCGCGCTGGTTCGTATTTCCAGTCTTGTCGCCAATGCTTGACCACGAAAGGAGATTCGTCCGGTCCAACCACAAGTAAGTGTTGCATGCTGATAAAATCGCCGCGGTCTTCGACGACCAGGACCGTTTCGTGACCGCCAGAGTGTTTGGGATCTTGTAGCTCATAACAGTCAACGAACGAAACTGTTTCGGTAAAATCAAACGTAACCTTGTAATCGCCCGCCATTGCCAGGATGGACTGCCGGTCCTGCTCAAAATTGGACGGCGCTTCCACGATCGTTTCACTTGCGGGCCCAGGCGCGCTCGCTGTTGAGCATCCCGCTACGGAAAACGCCGTAAGCGCTGTCGCGGACCAAAAACCGACAACGGAAAATTGCATTCTTGCTCTCCTGAAAAGCGTTCTGGCCGAGAGGCGGCAACTCTGCACCCTTTCTTAACGCAATCGAGAATGACTTGCAATTGCGGAAAGTTGCGTATACCGACTTTATCGCAAATGAGATTTATTCTCAGGAATTCGATCTACATAGGAATGCGAAATGACTTTCCAAATGGACCGCCAAAACCTGCGCGCCTTACTCATTGCTACCACCGCACTTTCGATCGCGCCCATTGCCTCAGCGCAAGATGCCGACGCCCCTGAAGATGAGTTGCGCGAAGAGGCGGTGACCGTTTACGGCACTTCGAACCCCCTCCCCGTATTTGACTATCCGGGGCAAGTCACCGTGGTGGATCGCGAGGCCATAGAAACCCTTGTACCGTCCGCGATTTCCGACGTTTTGCGGGATGTCCCGGGTGTAGACTTTGGATTTGGCCCGAGGCGAACCGGCGAGTTACCCAGCATTCGTGGGCTTTCCGGTCAGAACGTCTTAATTCTCCTCGATGGCGCGCGCCAGAGCTTCACCTCAGCGCATGACGGTCGGTTCTTCGTGGACCCAGAACTTATCGGAACCGCTGAAATCGTTCGTGGTCCCGCCTCCGCGCTTTATGGGTCCGGCGCCGTCGGCGGCGTCCTTGCCTTCGAGAGTGTCGACGCCGACGATCTCTTGAAAGAGGAAGAAGTCTGGGGCGCACGCGCGCGGGTCGGCTATCAGAGCGTCAACGAGGAGTCCTTGGCCTCGATCACAGCCTATACGCGACAAGGCGCCTTTGACGGCATAGCGAGCTTTGGCATTCGCCAATCAGGGGACATCGAGCTCGGGTCGGGCGTCGATCTGCCTTCTGATGATGACATTCAAACCGCGCTCATCAAAGGAAGTTATGCGATCAGTGATGCGGTCACCATCGAAGGATCCTGGCAACGGTTCACGAATACCGCAATCGAACCGAATAACGGTCAGGGCGTTAATGGAACCGGCAATGGCATCCTCGACCAGGATGTCGAAAAAGACATCACAACAGATACGTTTCGGTTGGGCCTGACCTTCAACCCTGAAGCGAACGATTGGATCGATCTCGGCTTCAACGCTTATCAAACGACAAGTGACGTTGATGAGTTCGATGCCACAATCCCACGTACGACTGTTCGGGACATTGAAACGACAGGATTCAATATTCGAAATGCATCGCGGTTCTCTTTTGGCGCCGCCGACATGACACTCACCGTCGGCGGGGACTGGTACAAAGATGAACAAGTCGGCACGGATGATCAGACCACGGATGGCACACGCGGCGGTGTTCCGAATGGTGAGAGTGAGTTCACGGGTTTGTTCGCGCAGCTGGAAGCGGTTGTTGCAACCCCGGCAGGCCAATTCGTCGTCATTCCGGGCGTGCGTTATGATGAATTCGAGAGCAGCTCTGACATTGCACCAGACCAAGACAACTCCGACGAGGCGATATCGCCTAGATTTGCCGCGAGTTTCGCGCCGCAGGGCGCAGAATGGCTGCGCTTGTTCGGATCTTACTCGGAGGGGTTTCGCGCGCCCTCTATCAATGAGCTCTATCTAGACGGTGTACACTTCCTCGTGCCGCACCCGGTTCTATTCAATCCGGCAATGGGATCTTTCGAATTTGTCCCGAACAACTTTATCCCAAATCCAGATTTGGTCCCGGAAGAAACCCAAACAGTCGAATTCGGAACGGGGGTCGACTTTCGCAAAATCTTTGTCGATTCGGACCGGTTCCAGGCCAAGATCAGCTATTTTGAAACCGAGGCAGACGAGCTCATCAATCTTTCAGTGAATGCTGCGCCAGATCCAACCTGTTTTGCACCGCCATTCTTCCAGCCATGTACATTCGGAACGTCGGAATCTGCCAATATCGCAGAAGCCGAACTCGAAGGATGGGAAGGCGAACTTCATTACGATTCCGATCGTTTCTTTGCACGGGCGAGTTTCTCAACCATCGAAGGCACTGACCTGTCTGATGGATCGGACCTTGGTTCGCTCACCCCGGACCGGGTCGCCGTAAATCTTGGCGTGAAAGTTCCAGAATGGAACAGCCGGTTTGGAGCGCGTGTGCAGCACGCTTCGGACTTTGAGCAACGCGTCTCAGATGGAATGGGTGGCTTCAACGTCCAAGACGAGCGGGATGGTTATGTCGTGGTCGATCTATACGCGACTTACCGACCTGATCTCATCGAAGGCCTCCGTCTCGACGTCGGCGTCGATAACGTATTCGACGAAGACTATGAGCGCGTATTTGCGGGCGTCTCTGAACCCGGCACGAACTTCAAGATCGCAGCCTCCTGGCAATTCGGACAATAGGATATCAAAATGTGTTTACCGCTCGACGATGGCTCAATGATTTGCTGGCTCAAGACACAAGTGCGTGTAATTGAAGCCTGGCGAGAAGAACTCGCTTCTCGTCCTGATATTGATATCGAAGTCGTTACGCGGCTCGAGAGACACTATGCATGGTTGACCGCTGAAGTGTCTGATCTGGAAGCTCCCAAGTCTCGACAGGCTGCATGAGTCTCCGCTCAGCCTGTTCACTATCGCTGCAACCCTCCTGTCTTGAGTTCCCTCTCTGATCGGAAGGTTGCAGCATCTTTTTTTGTTGCTCTCAGAAAACACACTCTAAAAACCGTACGCACAAACGAAGCCGGTTAAAAACCGGGAAGCTTGCTTGTTTTGAATTACCAGACTTGAAGGGATTCAGTCTTCGCCATCCTTTAACGGTACGGCGTAAAGCTCTAAACGATGGTCGACGAGCTTATACCCATGCGAGCGTGCGATCTCGACTTGAAGGCGTTCGATTTCCTCATTGTGAAACTCGATAACTTTTCCGGATCTCACGTCAATTAAATGGTCATGGTGTTCGTCTGGAACTTCTTCGTAACGCGCCCGGCCGTCTCCGAAATCGTGGCTTTCGATGATGCCATATTCTTCAAAAAGTTTAACGGTACGATAGACGGTTGCCAGAGAGATGCTCTTGTCGACCGCATTTGCCCGGCGGTGTAACTCTTCGGCATCAGGATGATCGTCAGAGCGGGAAAGGGTTTGAGCGATAACCTTGCGTTGCTCGGTCATGCGAAGGCCTTTTTCGGCGCAGAGTTTTTCCAAACGGTCCATGGTAGTCCATCTAGCCGTTCAACTTGCGTTTTGTCCACCCAAGTGTGCCAGCAAAACGAAGCCTCTGGCCACTCATCTCGAACGTGTTTTCATTACAAACCTCGACCCAATCATCGCGATCAGTAGTTTCAAGCGTCATAGATGAAGGTCTGTTTAGTGATCTGTGAGAATTGGTGCTAAAAATTAGCGGAAGAGCCGCACACTCGTCGGCCTAAACTTTGGCTCTTACGTGAAAAGCCGCCAGAGGTATATCTGGCGGCTTCGTTTGAAGATCTTTGAAACGAGAATTCTAGAATTTCCCGCTGATTTTGACTTTGGCGTTTAGCGGTGCACCAACGGTCGCCTGATGCGTGCTGTGTGACGTTGGAAAATAAACTTCGTCGGTCAAATTCTCGACGTTCAGTTGGATCCGCAAATCGTCAGAGAAATCATAGTAAGCGGCAGCGTCCACTCGGGTGAAGCTAGGAAGCGTCAATGTGGAACCATCGCGAATGAGCGCTTCATCTTGGTAAGTCGCGCCGATCCCGAACCCGAGTTTCTCATTCACCTCGAAGTTGTTCCAGATAGAGAAAGTCTGTTCGGGAAGCTCGCGCGGTTCAGCACCTGAAGAGGTTTCACCGCTAAGGTTGCTGTAACCCGCTGAGATGAACCAATAGTCTGTCAACTCGCCTTGAAGCTGCACTTCGAACCCGTCGACTTTCAAACCCCGCGCCGTTTCAAAACCATCATCGTCTTGATTGCGCTGGGTCCGCGTCTGCTCATTTTGGAAGTACGCAGCGGTTAAGCTGAGCCGCTCAAAGAAGTCCCATTTTATGCCGATTTCAGCTTGCTCAAAGATGTCGGGATCGAGCTGCTCTGTGCTGTCGCTTAGTGACGCATATTGTCCACCAGAGCGCGGCAGGAAGGACTCGCTATAGCTGGCATAGAGCGAGATGTTTTCCTGTGGCTTCACGATGACGCCAAGGCGCGGTGAGATCTCTTCGTCGGTTCGGCTGCGCGAAATAGGATCTGTTGGATCCTCAGTATCGGTCACGTCGATCTCAAAACTATCAAAGCGGGCGCCGAGCAGAATATCGACATATTGGTTCACTTCGATCTGATCTTGGACATAGAAAGAGGTGACCTGCACTTCGGCTTCATTCCGGTCATTAATGTCGGAGAAGGTCATCGTGACGGCATCGCCCGCCGCATTGACGCCAGCGCCATTGCGGAAGGTCAGAGGACGCGTCGCGAGGAAAGTCTCGCGGTCATTTCCGGTCGACGAGAATACCGGGTTGAACCGATCATTGTCATTGCTGGTATCGAGGAATTCGACGCCGCCGATGATCGTGTGGCCAATGCTGCCTGTTTCAAATTCACCTACCAGATTACCGGCAAGTGTGAAGCGCTGGCGCTGGGTCGTATCCACATACCCATCGAGCTGAACAATGTTCGTCGATTGGGTGTAACCGGAGGCATAGAAGTTCTGATACAGCTTATCATAATCGCCATAAGCGACAGTGACATTACCTTTCAGATTCTCATTGAAAGTGTGCTGCAAATTGGCGCGAAGAATGTGCGCTTCAAACTCTGCTGTATTCAAATCAGCGTCGCCAAATGTAATGTCTTTCAGCGCTTCAACGGGCTCACCATTGTCGCCGGTGGGGATGCCCCGATCGATGAAGCGCTCGTGATTGGCATACTCATAAGACAGATCGAGCGTTGTTGCCGGTGACAAAGCGATCCGCGCGGTTGGGTTTATGCCGTAATTATCGCCATCATAAAAATCGCGGTGGTTCTCAAGGCTTTCATAAAACGCATTGAGTCGGATCGCCGCTTTATCAGACACGTCGAAGTTGGAATCGAGCGCGACATCAAATCCACCAAACGAGTCGATGCCTACCTGATAACTGTTGAACCGCTCGTCAAGTACGCCTTTTTTTGTGACGCGGTTTAGAACGCCGCCAGTGCCGCCGCGCCCAAACAGGAGCGCATTCGGGCCACGCAAAACCTCAACTTGTTCGAGATTGTAGAGCGAGCGATAATATTGAACATCATCGCGAACGCCATCGACAAAGAAGTCAGCCGTTGATCGCACACCGCGAAAGACGATCGCATCACGGTGTCCCTCACCTTGCGAATTGGTCACGCCCGGAATGTAGTTGATCACATCTCCGATGCTGTCGAAGCCCCGTTCCAGAAGCTGATCCGCTGTTATGATAGACAGACTCTGCGGCACATCGATAATCGGCGTTGGCGCTTTGAGAGCGTTGATTTGATCGGTGTAGAGGTATTGCCCCAGTACGACGATTTCATCCTGCAAGGATACGTCATCATCTGCGTCCTGGGCCACGGAAATTGGAGTAGCGACCAGCGCACTAATTGATACAGCAACCAATAGTTTATGAGATAGATTTTTCATTTTGGGCTCATTTTCTGAATTGATGAGCCGCAGGTACACTTTTGCGAATGAGTTGCAATACCAAATGACAGCGTAAATGAGTTTACACTTTCAACAGTGCCTCAAATACCACACAGATTTTCGACGCCTCGCTGAGAGAAATTTCAAACCTCGCATCCGACAAGAAACTCGCGCCAATTTGAACATTTAATTACGACATCGATTGATCGCCTTATTCCCCAAGAGTCGTGACAATCGATATTGACATGAATTTTTTATCTTTTTGACAACATTCAAGAGCCCGGGTATTTGTCACTTTGATAATTAACGGTGAGAATGTGCCACGAGCGAAAATGAATGAAGAACGGCGAGCCCAGATAATGGCCGCCCTCGAAATGTGTATAGTCGAACAGGGACTAGCGAAAACATCGCTTAATGACGTCGCTGCGCACGCGGGGCTTGCTCGCCCCCTTGTACGCCACTTCGTTGGCAATAGAGACAGCATGATCGAGCTTTTATTTGAAAGTCTGATTGATCGGGGCGAAGCTCAGTTGGAGCAAATTGCCACAAAAGACACCCCGCCGCCTCTGAACCACATGCTCGATTTACTGTTCGGGGACCTGTTCTCGAACACGGCGTCTAACGTCGTGGTGAGCGAACTCTGGTCGCTTGCGCGCAACAGCGACTCTATTCAGGCTCGGCTCCGTACGCTGTACGAGCGCATTTTCGATCTGCTCATTGATGGCATGAAAGCTGAGCGCTACGGCGCTTCTCGGAGTGAACGGCGCGATACGGCGTTTTGTCTGGTCTCACTCGCATATGGCCGCGCCTCGTTCGGCGAAATCAACCTGTCTTCGAAAAAGAAGAGCGCACCGAGGCTCGCAGCAAACACATTGCTTGCCAGCATAAAATC
>JBCDCZ010000134.1:0-11662 GCA_039180865.1 Pseudomonadota bacterium
CGAAATGGCAGTGAGTAAGATCGCGATTCACAGTACTGGGATGTTTAAGCTGATCTGGAAATGAACCATGTACGAAGCTGTCACAAAGGATATTCGGGTCGCTGTCGAACCGCATTTCATGCCAAACCAGTCGGATCCTGACCAGCACCAATATCTGTGGGCGTACCATATCGAGATCGTCAATCTGGGAGAAAAGACAGTCCAGTTGAAGGATCGTTTCTGGCAGATTTCCGATGCGAATGGAGAAATCCAGGAAGTTACGGGCGCGGGAGTTGTTGGCGAACAACCGATCCTGCAACCAGGCGAACGATTCACTTATACAAGCGGCTGCCCTCTAAAGACCCCATCGGGTTTCATGGTTGGCAAATACACCATGATTAACAACGATGACGGCACGCTCTTTGATGTGAACATTCCGGCTTTTTCCCTCGACATGCCGGATATGGCGCGCTCTTATCACTAAGGTTAGGTGCTTCCTGTCTGCGGGTGCAACAGGACTGCAGGCGATCTATTGCAAAATTCATGAAACGGCTTAGGGCAATTCGGTCGTGATCGACGCCAGACCGATCATTCTCGTTATCGGCGTCCTGTCGATGATCCTCGGTGCGACAATGTTTTTGCCGGTGATTGCTGATCTTGCTGCCGGCAGCGATGACTGGCGGGCCTTTGCAGCGTCCGGTCTTGTTACGATCCTGATCGGTAGCGGACTTTACGCGGCAGCACGCGGCGAGCAGTCAAAACTCAATCTGCGCGAAGCCTTCCTGATGTCTGTCCTAACATGGGTGGCACTTGCAGCTTTCGGTGCGCTCCCGTTCATCTGGTCCGCCGTGCTGCCAAACTTTACCGACGCCTATTTCGAAGCGCTGTCGGCGCTCACGACAACGGGGGCAACGGTTATCGTCGGCCTCAATGACGCACCGCCCGGCATTCTCCTGTGGCGAGGTATCCTGCAATGGATTGGTGGGCTCGGGATCATCGTGATGGCAGTTTCTGTCCTACCGATGCTTCAGGTCGGAGGCATGCAGCTCTTCAAGGCGGAGGCCTTCGATACAGCGGAAAAGATTCTGCCGAGCGCAACGCAGATTTCCGGCATCATGACGTCGATCTATTCGATCCTGACGCTCGCCTGTACCCTATCCTATATGGCCGCGGGCATGCAGCCACTGGATGCAGCGATCCATGCAATGACCACTGTGGCAACCGGCGGCTTTTCGACCAAGGACGAATCGATCGGCTATTTCGACAGCGCTGCAATAGATACCGTTGCGATTGTCTTCATGATCCTCGGATCGCTGCCTTTTCTCCTTTACATCAAGCTCTTGCAGGGACAGCGGCAGGTCCTCTTCACGGACAGCCAGGTCCGTATGTTCATCGGGACGCTTGCGTTCTTCATCTTCGTCGTCGCTGGCCTGCAACTCGCCGGCGGACACCATCAGGGCATTGATGCTCTGCGCCACGCAACATTCAACGTGATCTCGATCATGACGGGAACCGGTTACGCGACCCAGGACTACTATGCCTGGGGGCCGTTCTCGACCGCGATCTTCTTTCTTCTTATGTTCGTCGGAGGCTGCGCGGGCTCAACTTCCTGCGGGGTGAAAATGTTCCGCTGGCAGGTGCTCTTTCAGGACCTGCAACAACACGTCAATCAGGTTGCGTATCCAAACGGCGTCTTCGTGAAACGCTTTAACGGCCAAATCCTGCCCGACAGCGTTTCCATCGCAGTCATGAGCTTCTTCTTTCTCTACATGGTTTGTTTTGCCGTCCTTGCCGTCCTTCTAAGCCTTACCGGTCTCGACGCAACGACCGCCCTTTCCGGGGCGGCCTCCGCCATTTCGAATGTGGGACCCGGTCTCGGCCTCACGATCGGGCCGTCCGAGACCTATAGGGAACTCAACGATATCGCAAAATGGCTACTTGCCTTCGGCATGCTGCTTGGCCGACTGGAACTCTTTACGGTCCTGGTCCTGCTATCGCCTGCGTTCTGGCGGATGTGACGGAGGCACTGCCAGGCTCATTTGTGGTTGTTGCCCCCACACCGCGTTGCACGATCAGATCATTGTCGTCACGGCCATAGAAGACAGCCTTGAAGAACCGTCTGATGTCGTTTCCGATCCCAAGAAGCGCCGGCACGAGGAAGAGGACGAGGATGGTCGCGTAAGCAAGACCGAAGACAATAGTAATGACCATTGGGAGAAGGAACTGTGCCTGACGACTTTCTTCGAACATCAAAGGCGTGAGACCGCCAATAGTAGACAGGGACGTCAGAAGAACGGCCCGAAGCCGGTCGCGGCTTGCGCCAATGGCGGCTTCTGTAAAGCTTTCCCCTCCCCGCAACCGTTCCTGAAAACGGCTTACAAGAATGATTGAATCATTCACGAGGATCCCTGACAGGCCGAGCATCCCAACAAGCGACAATATCGTGAGTTTGAAGCCGAGAAGATAATGTCCGACGACCGCACCAACAACGCCGAACGGGATAATCAGCATAACGGCAAGAGGCGTCGTGTAAGAGCCGAATATCCAGGCCAGAATAATGTACATGACCATAAGAGCGACAATGATGCCGGTCTGCAGATCCGCAAAAGCATCGGCGCGTTCTTTATCCTTTCCTTCGTAGCGATAGGTTGCACCATATTTTGAGGCAATATCGCGAATGGCACCGGTTTCCTCGAGTTCCTCGATCACTTCCTGTGTTGTTGTTATCCGATCATCGATATCCGCCTGGACAGCGACGGTCAGCTTGCCATCGGTCCTGATCAGAGAGGAAAAGCCCTGTTTCTCGCTGATCCTGACAACCTCACCAAGTGGAACGAAATTGCCTGTGGGCGAGCGAAGCTGAAAATCTCGCAGTGAGGCGAGGCCAGCGAAATCCATACGCTGTTTGACTTTGAGAGTTATCTCATCGTCTCCGTCAGGGATCATACGAGCAATTGCCCCTTCAAAGGCTCCACGAACTTGGCCGCCGACAGAATCGATCGTAAAACCGAGCGTCCGGCCACGCTCATTTAACTCAAGAACGACTTCAGGCTTGCCAAATGGCAGGGTGTCAGCCACTCCGGTGAGACCGGGTATGGCGGATATCACCGAGGTCACCTCGATTGCAGCACTTTTCAGATTTTCCGGCGACGCGCCCTGCAGTTGAATATCAACATCGCGACCTGGTGCACCGCCACGCACCTGAGTAATCGAGAAACTTCTGAGCCCGGGTATGTTCGGGACACTTTCACGCCAGGTTTTGACGATGAGTGGCGTACGGACGGACCGGACCTCTGATACTGTGAGACCGACTTTTATCTCGGCAAAGGATTGACCCCGATTCCGTCCGTTCCGACCATAATTGATCAAGATACCGTCGATAAATTGCTCTCCATTGCCGAGCTTGTCTTGAAGAGCATAGGCTGACTTTTCCAAATCCGACAGGATCTTAAGTGCTTCCGATCTGGGTATGCCTGGATTGAATACGATATTGGCATTAATCGATTCCGCTTCCGGCGACGGGAAGAAGCTGAAGCCGATCTTGCCGCCTCGCACAACGCCGACCGCAAACACGAGCATCGAGGCAAGGCAAAGCGCCAGAGTCACATACCGCCAATGAAACGATAGTTTGAGAAGGCCTGTGAACGGATAATCGCGAAAGAATGCAAAAGCCGCATCGAAACCGCGGCGAAGGAAATTTTCGCGCCCACGCTCCCGCGACCATGCCACGAATGTGTTGAGGTAAAATGCAAACTCGATGGCTGTCCCTGTTAAGAACGCAGCGACGCCAATAACAACTGCAGACAAAAAGGTGAGCGGTGGACCATCGATCCCCTCTGCGGAAGCAGCAAGCGATGCGATCCATTTAGCAGCGGCAACAAAACCTTCAACAAGAGCCGCAAGAGCAAAAAGCACCCACGAGAAAAGGATGATACAGACAGTCGCAATCCAGGAAAACACGAGTTCAACAGATGCAAGAACGGGGGTGACGACGGTCTGTACGCCATTCACGAACGACGTCACAATGACGGCAAGAAGTCCGTCATCCTGGACATAGGCGACCCAACTTGGCACCGCCCACCAGGAGGCAAAAACGCTGCTCGCATCGGCAAATGGAAATGGTCCGGTGACGGTGGTGCGAACGACCTCTCCAAGAACCGGGCCATTGGCAGTCAATGCGCTGGTTGCCAGTGCGGCCAGCAAAAGCGATAGAAAGAACTGTCGCCACGGCGACCAGCGTCTCTGAACACGTTCCTTAAAAGCGTGCGCAAGGTGACCGGGCAGGATCAAAAAGCACTCGATCAGACTGGCAATCAGTGTGCAGATCACGACAATAGGTATCACCCCCATGATCTGTCCAACGACATCGCCAATAAGAAGAATGGGTGCGAAAGCTGCCGCAGTGGTTAAGCTTGCGGCGACCACGGGCATGAACATCCGCCCGGCGCCTTTTTCGGCCGCAACATCAGCGGCATCACCAGCCTGAAGCCGTGTCGCCGTGTGCTCCCCGACCACAATCGCATCGTCAACGATAATGCCGAGCATCATGAGCAATGCAAAGAGCGACACCATGTTAATCGTCTGGCCAACAAGCAGCATCACCGCCAGCGTTGCCGCAATGGCGACTGGAATACCGGCAGTCACCCAGAATGCAACGCGCCCGTTCAGAAAGATAAAGAGAACGGCGATCACCAAAAGAAGACCACCAAGACCGTTCTTCAGGAGAAGCTGGATGCGGGCGAGAAGTGCATCGGTCCTGCCAGATTCGGTGACAATTTCAAGCGACGCGGGAAATGTCTGCCGCGCCTCTAGAAGATAGTCATCGACAACTGCTGACATCTCAAGGGCATCGCTTTTTTCGGCCCGCTCAACGCGTAGGGATATCGCCGGATTACCGTTGACAAGTCCACGCGCCATGTCCTCATCGTAAGTGCGCTCAATGTCGCCGATATCGCCAAGCGTCACCCGTTCCCCGGACTCAAACGCCATGATCTCGATATCGCGCAAATCACGAGGATCAGGATCCTCAGCAAATGTTCGCAATTGCCGATCAACGGATCCTTCCAGATTACCTGACGGCAAGTCTCGAGTGTTGTCGCGTAAAGTCGTCGAAATTTCACCGACCGTTAGTCCGAGTTGGACAAGATTTTCCTCCGGAACAATGACGTGGATTTCTTCGTCCCTAAGTCCGGTTAGCGTAACCCGATCCACACCGCGATTGAGGAGATCGTCACGGATGCGTTTTGCATATTCCCGGACGGTTGATTCGGGAAATGGTCCATGAACGGTGATCTCAGCAACTTCGTCGAAGAACCTGACCGAAATGATTTCGGGATCTTCCGAATCTTCCGGAAGCGTCAGTATCCCATCTAGCGCCGTTTCAACGTCCGCCTCGGCCTCCTTCAGATCGGTACCTTCTTCATACTCTATTGTGAGAGACGCCCCGCCCTCGCGCGCAACCGAATCAAGCTGCGTGACATCGTCCAGAAACCGCAACTCCGGTTCGACTGCCGCGAGAATGTTGGCTTCGACATCTTCTGCGCTCGCACCGGGCCAGGAAATCGTAACGGTAATACTATCGACGATGAAATTCGGGAAGAACTGAGTATTGAGCGAGCGAACAGAAAAAAGCCCCGCAATGATACAAAGGATCATGAGCAGGTTGGCAGCGTTCGGATGGCGAACGAAAAGACTCAACAGCCCATTTACCTGACCTGTAGGCCCAGCCGGCCGCGGTGAGGAGGAGCGCTCCATAGCTATCCTCTCGGGCTCGCGCCAGGCGGCTGAGCAGCGCGGCGCCGAACGCCGTCCTCTGTGCCACCCTCACCGTCTGCGCCAACACCGATAGCGCTCTCATCACGGCTTCCGACCCGCACCAGCAGACCTTCACCGATTTCAGCAATCTGGGTTGTATTGACGAGATCGCCGCTCTCAAGCCCACCTTTGACAATCACTGTGTCGCGATCATAGACAGCGATGTCGACGTCCCGCTTTTCAAGCCGATTATCTTCGCCAACGACATAAACCACATCGCCTTCAAAAACGGCGGTTTCCGGAAGACGGAAAGTCTGATCGAAAGTGCGATCCGGAACATTGACCGTCACGAAAGCACCGGGGCGCAGTGGTGACGCCTGTTTTGAAAGGTCGATACGGGCAAAAACCCCAACGCCGCCGCGATTGGAGAGGATCTCAGCACCGATGCGGTCGATTTCCGCTTCATGGCTGACCATCGCTGAACCGGTTGTCCAATCGATCGATACTTTGCGACCGATCAGATCCTCATTGCCATCAATTAAACGGCCATATTGGCCATCTGACAGGACAAACCGCGCATCAAGCGTATCGGCCTCAAAGAGGGTTACCAGTGCCTGGCTTGTCGTTACCGTTTGCCGCAGTTCGACATCAACAGTCTGAACAACCGCGTCGAAAGGCGCCTTAAGCACAGTGTTCTCGAGTTGCTGCCGCGCTTCGCGTACCTCGACTTCCCAACGCTCGACCGCGGCACTTCGCGCTTCAATCTGTGCTTTCTGAACGTTGATGTTGGCTTCACTTGTCTGGAAGGCCGCCTTGCGTTCGCTTAGTGTCAGTTCGCGCTGTTCAACATCGCGTTGTGTGAATGTCCCGCGCTCGGCCAGTGTCTTCGCGCGTTCAAAATCTGCAGTCGCGATCCTGAACTGCTCTTCAGCGCGCGCTCGCCCGGTCTCTTCCTGGGAAAGCCGGACCTTCGCTTCACTCAGCATAGCCCGCGCTTCGCGCAAATTGGCCGCTGCTTCATCAAGGGCGACCTGAAAGTTGAATGGATTGATCTCGATAAAACGCTCGCCTTTTGAAAGTCTGGCACCGATCCGCAATTTCGGGTTCACGTAAACGATTTCACCTGGAACGAGGGCTGTCAGGTTGAGCGTCCTGGCAGCAACGATCTCACCATAGACGGATAGAATCGGTTGATTGCGGGATTGCTCCGCGACAACCGCTTCTATTGTGTAGACAGTTTCCTGGGCTGCCCGCTTCGGTCGCTCCTTGCGGGACGCCTCCAATTGAAACATCAAAAACGTTGCGCCGATAAGAACAGCGGCCATGATGACGAATTGCATTGAAGCGCGGACTGAAAGAACGACTCCGCGATAAAGTGCACTCGGCTGTTCGTCCCGGTAGCGGGCTGCGTCTGACGGGCGCCCGATGCCAAACCCACCAGAACCTTCAACGGAAGCGGCGTCTGAGACCGGACGTCTTGCAACGGCCTTTCCCTGTGATGCTTCCGCGTCGCTCTGAGCGTTTTCGTTTGGCTGCCTGCCTTCAGAGTCTTTCGACGGATCTTCCATGGCGATCGCTTCCATCAATCAAAGGCGCGGCTTGGTTGCAGATTGGCAAGCCGCCGTTAAACCCGGCGCCGCTCCGTTTCGCCTATATAAAGGCTTTAGCGTCGGAAAAAAGTTACAATTCGGCAAGCTTTTGGAACGCGACGCACGTCTAAGAAGGCTCAGGCTTGGCAAGAAATTGCCCCAACACACCTTGATACGCAGCGGAAAATCAATGGATTAAGCGACGTCACAACGATTTGAGATCGTGTGATTGGTGTGCCTGCAGTCGACCTCCCACATGAAAGGGGTAGCCGGATGTTATTAAGTACGGAGCTGCAAAAACGTGACGATTTTTATATCTCCAGACACAAGCGCAGCCTTCGCGGTTCAGACCCAGTTGGCAGCAACCTCCGTGTCAGCGGCAACCCCAACCGTGCCCGGCGCCTCGGAACCCGAACAATTGACTCCTGAGCCGACGGGAGTATCGGCGATCTACACACCGCCCGGCACCCTTCCCCCAACTCTGGATGGAACAGGTCAACTCATCGACCGGAGCGTTTGAGCGCAATACCCTTGTGCGCTGATTAAGAACAATAGAGCCATAAACCCTGCATTAACCGTAACCGGCTAGGATTAAGGAGTGGGTCAGTCACTGTGTGGCTGAAAACTTGAATGCCGGGGTTATCGGAACAATGTCATCGCTTGCAACAGCGACGGAATTTGCGGCAGCACAACTGCAACCGACGCTCTCGGCGAACGCCATCAGGAACGAACAAGCGCAGGTCGCAGGACTGCTCCAAATCATCGAAGAAAGCCAGGCCCGTATTGAGGCTGCACAGGCCGCACCGCCTCCAACCCTTGACGGGACCGGCTCGGTCGTCGATCGATCCGCGTAACACTGTCACTTCGCCTGGGTATGTGGTCCAGACCTTACTGGCACAAGACCAAATTCTTGTGATCCCGCAAAGGCTTTCTTAAATCCTCCGCGTTAACCTGCCTGCTGCAATCCAATTGTCTTTGGGCAGAACATGGCGTCGATCGGGGCAATAACCGATTTCATCAGTGCGGAAATCCAGCAGCGCGCAACAATCCGTGCCGCGGCAGCAATCTCCGAGCTAAGCCCGTCTGCGGCACAACCGCTCTTTGAGGCTGTCGGCACGAATTTCGATCGGCTCGCCGATGCTGCAGCCGAAATCGCTGCTCCGGCTCCAACGCTTGACGGCACTGGCCGTATCGTTGATACCAGCGTCTGAAGTTCCATGTCCGCCCCCAAGTCGTCAACAACCGAGCCTGGCGATTTGTGGCCCAAATCCTCCGGCCTGCCGAAAATGCCCCGCTTTCTCCGTCTCGCCTTCAGGCCCGGCATCGTCAAACGCTCTTTCTTCGTCGCCGTGATAGTCGGGTCAATCTTGAACCTCATCAATCAGGGGGAAGCGATCCTTGGAACATCCGATGCAAGCATCGTCTGGTGGAAATGCATTCTCACCTTCATGGTTCCCTATTGCGTCTCAACATACGGTGCCGTGACCGCGCTCATGAAATACGAACCCGACGACGATTGAAGCGCTGAAGACGGTTCCAAGATCCGCGACTTCCTTGACATAAGGGCGTCAATGACCCTATAAGCCCGCCAATCACCTGCAATGGTTCACCATTGGGGCTGACCGGCATTGATACCGGAGGTTCACACCCGACAGCGCGATGCGCCCTCGGGTGCAAAACTGCTTGTGATAAAGCACTCGGCTCGTCTCAAGTATTGCTAATCCGCGTTCGACCCGCGCCAGGAAGGAAACTGAATGTTTGAAAGCTTGTCCGACCGTCTCGGTTCGATTTTCGACCGGCTCACAAAACGTGGCGCCTTGTCGGAGAAAGACGTCGGTGAAGCATTACGCGAGGTCCGCCGGGCGCTGATTGAAGCCGATGTTGCCCTTGACGTCGTTCGCTCCTTCACGGACCGGGTGCGGAACAAGGCCGTTGGTGCGGATGTCGTGAAATCGGTGACGCCCGGGCAAATGGTCGTCAAGATCGTTCATGACGAACTTGTCGAAATGCTCGGCTCTGATGCGGAACCGATCGATCTCGCCGCCAATCCGCCGGTCGCTATCATGATGGTTGGCCTTCAGGGATCCGGTAAAACGACCACGTCGGCCAAGATCGCGAGGCGGCTTCAAACCCGTGACAAGAAAAAGGTTCTGATGGCCTCCCTCGACGTGCGCCGTCCGGCGGCCCAACGCCAGCTTGCCGTTCTTGGCGAACAGAATGAGGTCGAAACGCTTCCAATTGTGGAAGGTCAGATGCCCGTTCAGATCGCTGAACGAGCAAAGACCGCCGCACGCCTAGGCGGTTTCGACGTCGTCATTCTCGATACGGCTGGACGCCTCGCAATCGATGAACCGTTGATGCAGGAAATGGCCGATATCAAGCGGGTCGCAGACCCGCATGAGGTTCTTCTTGTAGCGGACAGCCTGACAGGTCAGGACGCGGTCAATCTCGCAAAGGCGTTTGATGAGCGCGTCAACATTACCGGGATCGTGCTGACCCGCGTTGATGGCGATGGACGCGGCGGTGCCGCTTTATCGATGCGCGCAGTCACCGGAAAACCGATCAAACTCATCGGCGTTGGTGAGAAAGCGGAAGATCTCGAAGATTTCCATCCCTCAAGGATAGCAGACCGCATTCTTGGCATGGGTGATATCGTCAGCCTCGTTGAAAAGGCGTCTGCCTCAATCGATGAGGAAAAAGCGGTTGCAATGGCCCAGAAAATGCAAAAGGGCCAATTCGATCTCGATGACCTCTACGAGCAGATCGATCAGATGAAGAAGCTTGGCGGCATGGGGGGGATCATGTCGATGATGCCAGGTGTCGGCAAAATGAAGAAACAGATGGACGCGAGCGGCATGGATGAATCGCTCCTGAAACGTCAGCAGGCCATTATTTCTTCGATGACGAAGAAGGAGCGCAAAGCTCCGAAACTCCTGAACGCAAGCCGCAAGAAGCGCGTCGCCAAAGGCTCCGGCACAGAAGTCTCCGAGATCAACAAGCTTCTGAAAATGCACCGCCAGATGTCCGACATGATGAAAGCCATGGGCGGCAAGGGCAAGAAGAAGGGCATTATGGGCGCGCTGTCCGGCATGCCGGGTGGCATGGGAGCGGGCATGCCGGATCCGTCTCAGATGAACCCGAAGGACCTTGAGAAGCTCGCACGACAGATGGGGCAAATGCCCGGTGGCGGGCTTCCCGGCGGCCTTCCCGGTGGCGGTTTGCCAGGCGGCGGACTTCCCGGTTTAGGCGGCCCGAAACTCCCGGGCCTTGGTGGCGGCGGCCTTCCCGGTCTTCCGAAAGGCCCCAAGAAATGACCACGCTCACGGCGATTCCAGAGCTTGAGACCGAGCGACTGATCCTGCGGGGCTTTCACCAGAAAGATCTTGACGATCTTCTGGTAATCGAAAGCGATCCCGATGTAACGCGCTTTACGGGCGGCGTTCAAAGCCGGGATCGGATCTGGCGGTTTATGGCGGCAATGGTCGGCCATTGGTCGTTGCGCGGCTTCGGTCCCTTCGCGATCGTCGGAAAGGACGAGGAAAGAGTTATTGGTTTCTGCGGCCCCTGGCATCCCGTCCGCTGGCCGGAACCGGAAATCTGCTGGACGTTCGGTAAAGCATACCAGGGCAAAGGCTATGCAACCGAAGCCGCACGCCGGGCGATCACCTACGTCTATGAAACACTTCATTGGGAAACGGTGATGAGCCCGATTGACGCCAAGAACTTTGCATCGCAGGGCGTTGCGAAAAAGCTTGGGGCAACTCTAGAAGCACAAGACCTCACGTTCGAGGACTTCACCGTGGACATTTGGCGGCATGTTCCCGCTCGGGAGTGGCGCGCATGATCACCTGTACGATCCGATATGTGATCGATCCCTATCAGATCCCTGAATTCGAGATCTACGCCAAAGCGTGGATCACGCTCGTCACCAAATTTGGCGGCACGCATCACGGCTATTTTCTGCCGCATGAGGGCGCCAACAACATCGCCTTTGCGATGTTCAGTTTCGAAAGCCTCGCGGCCTACGAAGACTACCGGCTCCAGATGGCTTCCGATCCCGATTGCCTCAAGGCGTTTGCTTTCGCCGAGGAAACGCGGTGCATCGTGAGCTACGAGCGTTCATTCACCCGGCCGGTGCTTGACGGCATCAGCCCTTCGAAAATCCCGCACCTGACTAAGGTCATTGAATAAAGGAAAACAAAATGGCTCTGAAAATTCGTCTCGCCCGTGGCGGCTCGAAGAAACGCCCCTTCTACCGGATCGTGGTCGCAGACGTCCGCGCACCGCGTGACGGTCGTTTCATCGAAAAGATCGGCACTTACAATCCACTCCTTCCAAAG
>JBCDCZ010000135.1:0-11658 GCA_039180865.1 Pseudomonadota bacterium
AAACCGGCCAGAATACCTATAAGGGTTGCTAAATCCATAGTCCCACTCGCCTTGATGACGCTTCGTTAATCGAGACCAGTCCCACAAGGTCTCTTCCCACGAAATGCAATCTATCAAGCCGCGAATAAGATCACGTAAAACGGTGGACAGCGAATTGAAGTATTAAATCAAGGATTTGGTAACCATGGTCTGAGCGGCTAGGCGACACCCAGGCGCAGCAGATCGTGAACAGACACGATTCCGATCGGGCGACCGTGTTCGACAACAAACACAGAGGTAATGCCGCCCTGGCCCGATGAGTTCATCAGTTCCAAGGTTGCGCTTGCCAATTTGTCAGCTTCGATGCAGATCGGGTTCTGTGTCATGACGTCGGCTGCCTGCTTGTGCAGGAGATCCGGATCCATATGGCGACGCAAGTCACCATCGGTGATCATTCCAACAAGCTTGCGGCGTTCATCACAAATGCCGAGGCAGCCAAATCCTTTTTCGCTCATGAGGATAATGGCTTCTGACATAGGCGTCGTTGTGCTCGTTAGCGGCATGGCATCGCCAACATGCATGATTTCGCCAATTGTGCGGAGTTTCGCACCGAGTTGGCCACCTGGATGGAACAGGCCGAAATCGCTTGCCGAGAAACCACGCGCTTCAAGCAGCGCAATCGCCAACGCATCACCAAGCGCAAGCTGCATGATCGTTGACGTCGTCGGCGCCAGATTATGCGGGCAGGCTTCGATGGCGCGGGGAAGCGAAAGAACAACTGCGGCTTCGCGCCCGAGAGAGCTCTCGTCCTTTGACGTGATTGCAATCAACGGAATCTGAAAGCGGCTGGCGTAATTCACGATTGAATAAAGCTCGGACGACTCACCCGACCAGGACAGTGCGATAATGACATCATCGCGTGTCACCATGCCGAGGTCACCGTGACCTGCTTCTGCGGCATGGATAAAAAACGCCGGTGTGCCGGTTGAAGCGAGCGTCGCAGCAATTTTTCCGCCGATGTGCCCACTTTTTCCCACGCCGGTCACAATTATGCGCCCCTTTGCATGGTGCATTAACGAAATTGCTTTTGGGAAGCTGTCACCGAGTCCGTTTTCGAATGCTTCCGCCAGAAGCGATATGCCCGCCTGTTCGCTCATCAGCGTTCGGCGAGCGGACGCGTTCATTTGACGACGATAAGTGGGTGAGATTTCATTTTCAGGTGTAGCAACCACGGTTAGCGGTGCCGCACCTTGTAGTGCTTCCGACATAAACAACCCCCAAGGGCACCCCTGCCCCTTCAGTATTTCTTAACCAGCGCCTGATCGTCATATCACGGAATCGTTAATCGATAAAACAGGCCAGGGTAAAAAACGGGAAACATTCGGACATGTTAGTCACGTTTTTGCCACGTAGAGGGCGATGAGATCTCCGGTCTAACGGTTTGTTTACCCTGAAAATTTACGTTTCGTTGGGAAATGTTGACGATTGGCTACGATGAAACCAGACGAAAAGCAGGAGCCGGGAATCGGGTTCGCTAAGGCGTCATTCGCTTTTGCGCGCGATGCGACCGTGCACATGCGTATCGTCGGTGTGCTTCCATTGGCTGGTCTCGTCCTTTTGTTCGGTAGCGCCGCACTCGCGCAAGAAACGCGGGATCTTCCGGAAGGTCGAACGCTGCCACGGCTTGATGGTCTCAATCCGGCCCTTGCCTTTCCTATTGTGACCCCAACCCCCGAAGCGAGCGAGGAAGGCGATACCGAGGGTGAAACCGAAGGGCAAACAGCTGATACCGGTCGCTCCGACCCGCTTCTCCTTTCGCCACGAGGCACCGTACCAGCGGAACCGGAATCTGGGGATATCGTCCAGCGGTCCGTTCCCCCGGCAGAAACAGGCCAGACCGCGATCGAGAATGTGCCGCAAATCCAGGGCGGCGCGGTTGCGGCTGTTCCAGCCGATCCTTTCGCATCTGAGGGTATCAGACGCGGGCGCTTCATTTTCCGTCCTTCGATAGAGGCATCGGGTGGCTTCACAAGCAACTCAACTAATGATGTGACGGGGTCCAGCTCAATTTTCAGTCGGGCTCAGCCGGAACTTGTGGTGGATTCTGATTTCTCGCGACACGCCCTTGGTTTTCGCGGGACCGGGACTTTCGCGCGTTTTGAAAGCGGGGATGATCCGTCAGATATTGGCGCGGATATCTCGGTTGATGGTCGGTATGATCTCGATCCCGACTCGTCCCTTTCTGCCATCCTTCAACTGATTCTCGTGGAGGATGACCTTACAGGCGTCGCGGATGATCCCCTGGAACGTGCCATTTCAGGATCGGTTCAATTCGATCATCAGTTGAGACAATTGGAGACCGAAACCGAGTTGACGGTGACACGAAATCTCAACGGATCTTTTATCGATGCCGCAGGCGTCCTTATCAGCCAGGACGATCTCAATTCGGTTGAGATTTCCGGCCGCGCACGCGGGACAATAAGGCGGGGAGCTGTTTTCGAGCCTTTCGCGGAAGTGACAATCGGGCGCGAGATCTTTGATGAGGACGTCGACGAATTCGGCAATGAACGTAACGTTACCGCCTTGCGCGGGGTTATCGGCGTGGCGGTTGACAGGGGCGAAAAGTTCTCTGGCGATATCGGTGTCGGCTTTGGGCGCAATCTCGTGGACGGAGATGCGATCGAGGATTTCGGCGGTTTCATTGCCGACATCAGCCTCGTTTGGTCTCCGCGGCGGCCGACCGCAGTGACGTTCACCGGAAGCACCGTTTTTGACAGTTTTCCATCTCTCGCGACGCCGGGTGACATTACCTATACGGCGAATGTTGGTGTGACGCACGATCTGACCGAGCGTTTCGAGCTGAGTGCGGATGGTGGGCTTATTTTTCAGGTCGATGGTGGTGCGGGTGGTTTTGACACCACGCTTTCCGCCAATCTTGGAATTGACTACGAAATCTCGCCGGCCTTCACCCTGGGGGCGGCGTATGGTTTCGTCCGGCAGTTCACGCCCGGCGGTTTTGCGGATTTCACCGCTAACACCATCCAGATCAACCTGCGCGCGGAACGGTGATTCTAGGCAGCTAGAGGTCGCCGCCTAGAGGATCTTTTCGAGTTCCTCGCGAAAGTCCCCAGCGATATCCGGGCGTTTCAAGGCAAAGGCGACATTGGCTGCGAGGAAACCCACTTTGGTGCCGCAATCATAGGCCTCACCCTCGAATTTCACACCGGTAAAACGTTGCGATTCTGCGAGTGTGAGCATGGCATCGGTCAGCTGAATTTCGTTACCTGCTCCGGGTTTTTGATGTTCCAGGATGTCGAATATCTCCGGCTGCAGGATGTAACGTCCGGAAATGAAAAGATTGGAAGGTTCCTCACCCTTCGGCGGTTTTTCAACCATCTCAGTGATGTCGAAGCCGTCCATGCCGCCGTCGCCGATACCAACAACGCCGTATTTGTAGGCTTCCTCAGGCGGGCATTCCTCGACGGATATAACGTTCCCACCGGATTTTTCATACGCCGCCATCATTTGTTTCAGACATCCCGGTTCGCCTGCCTTCAACATGTCGGGGAGAAGAAGGGCAAAAGGCTCATTTCCTACGATCTGTCTTGCGCACCACACTGCGTGGCCGAGGCCGAGTGGGGCTTGCTGGCGGGTGAAACTTGTGGCACCCGCCGCTGGAAGGCTGCTTGCAACGTCATCCAGAGCTTGTGTCTTGCCCCGCTCGCGCAGGGTGGTTTCAAGCTCGAAGTGAATGTCAAAGTGCTCTTCAATCGGGCCCTTATAGCGCCCCGTCACGAAAACGACGTGTTCAATGCCCGCTTCAAGGGCTTCGTCGACAACGTATTGAACGACCGGTTTGTCGACTATCGTCAGCATTTCCTTCGGGATTGCTTTCGTGGCGGGCAGGAACCGGGTTCCCATGCCGGCTACCGGTAGGACAGCTTTTCGAATCGGTGCGTTCATCGCCTAAACCTTAAGGATTTCTTATAGGGTGCCATTTATACGCTGGTGTTACTTTATTTGGATGGACGCGGCTAGCCTGCTTTCGGCTACCAGTCCGAACACGATGAAGAGGCATCAGCGCGGCGATGGCAATTCTGGTTACGGGCGGGGCCGGATATATCGGAAGCCATATGGTTCACACACTTCTCGATCAAGACGAGGAGGTGCTTGTCGTCGACAATCTTGCAACCGGTTTCGAATGGGCGGTGCCGCGCTCGGCAACCTTCGTCAATGGGGATGTGGGCGATCGGGCCCTTATGCAGTTCCTGATCGAAACCAATGATGTCGACAGTATCATCCATTTTGCCGGATCGGCCGAAGTTCCAGAATCCCTGAAGAACCCGATCAAATATTACGGCAACAACACAACGGCGAGCCTCGCGCTCATGGATGTGGCGGCAAGTTGCGGCGTGCAGAACTTCATCTTTTCTTCGACGGCTGCCGTTTACGGTATTCCGGATGATGGTCCCGTGACAGAGGAACAGGTGCCCCGACCGGAAACGCCTTACGGCGCGTCCAAGCTGATGACTGAGCAGATGCTCCGCGACGTCTCGTCAGCGCATGGGTTGAAGCACGGTATTCTTCGTTACTTCAACGTCGCCGGTGCGGACCCCAAGGGCCGCACAGGACAGTCAACGAAAGGGGCAACCCATCTCATCAAAGTCGCTTGTGAGGCGGCACTGGGAAAACGCTCGCATCTCAGCGTCTTCGGAACCGATTTTGAGACCAAAGACGGGACTGGTGTGCGCGATTTCATCCATGTGAGCGATCTTACATGGGCCCACTATCTCCTTTTGCAGCAGCTGAGACATGACCTCGATAGCGTAACGGCCAATTGCGGTTATGGTCAGGGCTATTCTGTGCTGGATGTCATTCGGACGGTCAAAGCCCTCAGCGGCGGTGACTTTGAGGTGCGCTACGAGCGGCGCCGGGATGGTGATGTGGGTGAAGTCGTTGCGAGCAACAAAAAGCTGATGGATCTGATTGACTGGGTTCCCGCGCACAAGGACCTTGCCGACATCATCGAGACGGCACTTTCATGGGAAGCAAAGCTCGACAGACTGCAAAAGGGTGCAGCCTGAGCTCTTAGCTTTCAAAGCGCGTCATGCCGCGACGGTTCTCATCGACCAAAAGGTTTTCGAAAAACGGCTCGTTGGCGCGTTGAACGCAGCCGCGTCTGGGACATAATCGACAATTGATCCCGACTTCGGTTGCCTCGGTTTCCGCATGAATATCGAGATTGGCGCCATAGATCGTCTCGCCCGCATGTTCGATGGCACACCCAAGACAGAGTGCGAGCCGGTTATCCTCACGCGTAAAACGGAGCGAGGGCCGGTCAACCGTTCGATTGATCGTGAGATAGCGTGAATTATCCGGCATCTCGATCATTTGGGTCATGATGCGTCCGGCAACGCGGAAACAATAGTGAACATCAAGGCGGGGGCAGGTGCCCCCGTAGCGGGCCAGTTGTATGGGCGTGGCATTGAAGCGTTTGGTAACGTTTCCGGCGCGGTCCACCCGCAGCATGAAGAAGGGGATTGCCCGCGCACCGGGTTTCTGCAGAGTTGTGAGCCGATGGCAGACATGCTCGTAGGAGACCTGGAAGCGGGTCGCCAGATAATCGATGTCGTACTTCGAAGACAGCGCTTCACCATAAAAATCGTCGTATGGCATCATGAGAGCGGCCGCGAAGTAATTGGCAAGCTCCACACGGCATCGGGCGACAGCGCGTTTGTCAGAAATGTTGGCGTCCTCGATTTCCGCGTTAAGCGCATCGGAGTGCTCAATCAACGCAATGGTGTGGGCGAGCTGAAAAACCTTATTCGTGTAATCAAGGCCTTCAGAGAGAAAGATCGTGTTTTTATCACGATCGAAGTAACGCAAGCCCGAGCCGATTTCGCCGGGTGGAACGGTTGACGCGCTGACGCCCAGCTTTGCGCGCAAATGCATTTTCAAGATCCCGTATAACTCGTCCCGATCGATGTCCGCAGAGGGCAGCGTTTGTGCCGCACACGCTTCGACATTCTCGAAGTAGTTATTGCGGGCCCGGAAGAAGCGCAGAACGACTTCTTCGCTTGCGAGGCTTCCGCCGTCAGTGGGTGCATTGGCTTCCAGTTGCGAAGAAAGCCTTTCTCCGTAGTCGCGATAGGTCCGAAAAAGGCTGAAAAGTCCGCGGACGAGGTTGGGTGAGTTGTCGATCGCAGACCGCAACTCCTCAATGTCGGGGTGATGTTCGCCGAATGCAGGATCGCGGGTGATTTGTCTCAGATCTGCAATTGCAAGACTTTGGTCGCCCTGAGTGAGTTGCCTCCAGTTGATCCCGAATGTGTCGGAGAGCGCGACCAGGAATTTAACCGATGCGCTTCGCTGGTTGCGTTCAATGAGGTTCACGTAGCTGGCACTGACACCGAGTGCGTGGGCGAATTGTGCCTGTGTCAATCCTCGTGCCTGGCGCAATTCGCGGATCTTCGGGCCAATATAAATCTTCTCCCCAGCCATGTAGGATTTTTATTTACAAAAATTACAAAAGTCAACTTAGTAAATCACACAAAGTACAACCTTACTCGGTTTTTCTTTCTCGACTGACGCGTGTCCGGTATCAAAATGAAAATTTTTTTTGGAGGAGAGAGACTCATGCAATTCCAGCACGAGATGAAAAAGAATACGCGCGGCAATACCGGGCTCTTCA
Source organism: Pseudomonadota bacterium (assembly GCA_039180865.1). Lineage (GTDB taxonomy): Bacteria > Pseudomonadota > Alphaproteobacteria > Rhizobiales > JACESI01 > JBCDCU01. Next base: position 6,671 of record JBCDCZ010000135.1, read on the forward strand.
TTCCCGGTCCGACAAACATTCCAGATGTTGTCCGCCAGGCTCTCAATGTTCCAATGCAGGACATGCGCGCACCGGATTTTGGCGACCTGACTTTGCCGCTCTTCGCTGATCTCAAGAAAGTTTTTCGTACGCAGAGCGCAGAAATCTTCATGTTCCCAGGAAGCGGAACAGCCGGATGGGAGTCCTGCATCGCCAATCTCTTTTCAGCCGGTGACAAAGTGCTGATGAGTTCTTTCGGCCAGTTTTCCATGTTGTGGGCCGATATGGCAAAGCGTTTCAAGCTTGATGCCATTGTCTGCGAGCAGGAGTGGGGTCTTGGCGTCCCGCATGATCGCTATCAGGACATTCTCGAAGCGGATAAAACGCATTCGATCAAGGCCGTTTTCGTTTGCCACAACGAAACCGCGACCGGCGTTACGTCCGACATTGCAAGAGTTCGGGCCATTCTGGATGATCTTGATCACCCGGCACTTCTTTGCGTTGATGGTGTCAGTTCCGTTGGTTCACTTGATTTTCGCATGGATGAATGGGGCGTCGATGCCGTCGTTGCCGGATCCCAAAAAGGGTTCATGCTGCCAACCGGGCTTGCCATCGTTGCGGTCAGCCAGAAGGCGCTTGAGTTTCGTGCAACATCGGATTTGCCGCGTACCTTCCTGAGTTTCGACGATCAGATGAAGCACAACGCGACCGGGCATTTTCCTTACACGCCGGCGACCCAGCTGTTTCACGGCCTCAGAGCGTCCCTGGACTTCATGTTTGAAGAAGGGCTCGACAATCTCGTAGCCCGTCACCGCCGACTAGCAGACGCCGTGCGCGCCGGTGTCCATGGTTGGGGCCTCAAACTATGTGCCCGTACGCCGGATCTTTATTCCGACACGGTCTCGGCGATCATGGTTCCGGAGCACATCAATTCAACCGATATCGTTCAGACTGCCTACTACCGGTACAACCTGTCTCTCGGGACGGGATTATCGAAAGTCGCCGGCCGCGTTTTCCGGATCGGTCACCTTGGAAATCTCAACGAGATCATGGTGCTTCAAGCGCTGGCCGGTGCCGAAATGGCGATGCGTGATTGTGGTGTCGCGATTGAATTCGGTTCAGGTGTCGCCGCTGCACAGCAGTCGCTGACTAAGGCGCCTGACCTTGTACTCACACAAGTTGCTTAGAGGATCGAACAATGACCACTCACTTAGGTGTTTCCGTCGCCCGCGATCTCGACGTTTCTGATATCGCGTCGCTGACCGGCTTTTCATATGATGCGGTTCTCGATTTACGCTTTGAGAACAACGGCGCGGCGCGCCCGATGTGCGAACGCACGCTTACGCAAATGCGCCGGTACTTTGTTGATTACACACAAATGCCAACTAACTTCGACGCCATGGACGAAAAGCGTAGCGAGGCCATCCTGGCAAAGCTCGGGATTCTGGGAGGCGACGTTCTGGTTCTCACCGATCAAATGAACGATCTCGTCCATTTTTGCGATGCTCATTACATCTTCCATCGCGCGGCCAAGTACAGCCGTCCGCGGCTCGCGGTTATCGGTGGAATGGACAAGGCAGCGCGCCCTGCAGTCGATACTCTGGAACGCAAGGCAAGCTAGGGCCGCAAACTCTTCTATCTCCAAGGCCAATCTCCTCTGGCCAATCCTGGGTCGCGTTACCTCCTAACGCGGCCCTTTTTTCGTTCCATAAGCCTGCTTAAGTTTTCATTTACCCTATTTGGCAAGCATGCAGTTCGTTGAAAGCCAATCCAAGCCTTGAAAGGGCCGGCGGCGATGCGATTTCAAAAATGCCTTTTTCTGCTCTGCGTCTTTTGCGCGGGCCTTGCTCACCCGTCTCACGCGACGTCCCCTGACGACTTCAAACAGTTCGTTGATGACCTGAGACCAGTCGCCATACAGGAAGGTGTCCGGCCAGACCTCTTCGATGAAGCGATGGGCGGTCTCACACCGGATCCGTCCGTGCTCGAAGCTGCGGACAACCAGGCCGAATTCACGCGGGCGATCTGGGATTATCTGGATCGCGCGGTTTCGGACCGACGTATTGAGCGAGGTCTTGAAGAACGCAAGCTGATCGAGCAAGAGCTGATCGCCATTGAGCGAAAATACGGGGTGGATCGTGCGGTCCTTGTTGCCATCTGGGGGCTTGAATCGTCCTATGGCGCAATTCTCGATAACGATATTTTCGTTAAACCTGTCATCCGCTCACTTGCAACGCTTGCCTGCTGTGATCAATCCCGATCCAGATTTGGCCGCACCCAGCTGATTGCAGCGCTCAAAATCCTGCAGGCTGGCGACACCACGCCCGATAAGATGACGGGATCATGGGCTGGTGCGATGGGGCACACGCAGTTCATCCCGACAACCTATCTCGCCCATGCTGTGGATTATGATGGCGATGGCCGCCGTGATATTTGGGGGAACAAGCTCGATGCGATTGCATCGGCTGCCAATTATCTTCGTGAAAGCGGTTGGGTTGCCGGCCATGGCTGGGGATATGAAGTCAAACTTCCCAATGGATTTGATTTCTCGGCCGCGGATGGTCGGACGAGAAAGACATTGCGGGAGTGGAAAAAGCTTGGGGTTGGACGGGTGAGGGGTGCTGCCTTTCCGCGTCCTGATGATGAGGCGCGCCTTTTCTTGCCAGCCGGTCATCGTGGTCCGGCTTTTCTGCTTTTGAAAAATTTCGACGTCATTCGCCGATATAACAATGCCAATGCCTATGCACTGGCGATCGGGCATCTTTCGGACAGGCTGAAAGGGTTTGGCCCATTTGAGCAGATTTTTCCCCGCGACCTCACTGTCCTCAATCGTGAGCAGCGTGAAGAATTGCAGCAGAGACTGACAGCGCAGGGCTTTGATACGGGCGGCGTCGATGGGCTTGTCGGACCCAAAACACGGGCAGCGATCCGCGCGTTTCAGCGTTCGATCGGCCTTGTTCCGGATGGATTTGCCACGCTTCAGACACTCGAGCGCCTCAGGCCGGATAATGCGCGATCCGGCGGTTAATCATTCATGTTAACCTCCATTTTCTTTTTACTCAAACTCGTTCTCGTTTTTACTCAAACTTACGCAAACTTTGCGCTATGTTCGAATGAGTGGGGTCGGGTTAGCCTTTTGATAAAGGAAGCTCGATCATGTCAGATGTCTTGCCAAGGACCGGGATCATTGGCGGAAGCGGAATGCTAGGCGGCGCAATTGCGCGCGCTCTCCTCCGCGCTAAGGCATTAAAGCCGCAGGACCTTTGGATCTCCAATCGGAGCGGTTCGAACAAAGGCTTTGAAGACTGGCCTGAGATTAACGTCACAACAAACAATCAGGACGTCGCTGACGCATGCGAGATTGTTCTTCTCTGCATACCACCGTCCCAGGTTGACCACATGAATCTGAAGGCGCCCGACCGATTGGTGCTTTCCGTCATGGCCGGTGTGAAGGCGCGCGAGATCACAGAGATCACCGGCGCAACGCGGGTGGTGCGGGCGATGAGCAATCCGGCCGCGGAAGATGGGCTTGCCTATTCTCCGTGGTATGCGCGGGCCGACCTCTCAAAGAGCGACTACAATAATGTCGTTCGTTTCTTCTCAGCTTGTGGCGAGACAGATCAGGTACCGCACGAACACCTCATTGACAGTTTTACCGCGCTCACGGGTCCGGTACCAGGATTCGTCGCCTATTTCGCGGATTGTATGGTGGCCTACGCCGTTGAAAAGGGTACGCCACCGGAGATCGCAGAGCGCGCCGTCCGTCAACTCTTTCTGGCAAGCGGACAGACGATGGCACAATCGAAAGTCGCACCGGCGCGCCATGTTCAAGATATGATCGAATATGCCGGAACGACTGCGGCAGGTCTTCTTTCGATGGGCTCATCAGAGATTTGCGATTCGATCTGGCAGGGTTTGGATGCGGCCGGAGCGGCAGCAGGCCGTATGCGAAAATAAATCCGGTCGCCCGAATCGGGCGTTCCCGGGGAGTGGAGAAGCGGCGTGGGACCGATGTTATCGAGGTCTCGCGCCGCTTTTTGTTTCATGCTAGAAACCGGATCACTTGTGAACCGCTTCGGCTAACCCAGGTGATCATTGGTGCTAAGGCATCTTGCGAAATTCTTTGTGATACTGGTCCTCGGCGCTGCTTTTCTGGTCGCGGATTTTCCCGCGCGCCCACTCGCGCCGTTTGAGCCGGTTGTTGAGGCGCAGGAGCGCAAGAAGAAACGCGGGTTCTTCCAACGGCTCTTCGGAGGCTTTTCGTTAAAGCGAAAACAAGAGCGGCGCGCGCCTCCGGTGGTTCGGGAAGCGGCACCGGCGGCAGCACCGGTGATTACGACATTGCCGAAGATTCCCGAAGCGAATCGCGTCCTTATACTTGGGGATCTGACGGCAAGCGTGATCGCAGCCGGGCTGACGGATGCCTACAAACGGACACCTTCTGTCGCCATTTCACCCCGAATATCGCCGGATGTCGCCATTGCCGGCGATGATTTTTACAACTGGCTTGATGCTTCCGATTTCACCTTTGTCGGGGAACGCGTCAAAGCGGTTGTTGTTGCGCTCGGTACAAACGATCGAACGAACATGCTGACGCCGTCCGGCCGGATTGCATTCGGCACCGACGAGTGGCGCAGGGCCTATGTCCGGCGTCTGGTCGATGTCGCTGCGCAGCTTCAATTGCTGCGCATCCCGGTGATCTGGGTCTTGCCTGTCCCGGTCCTTGACAACAGAGGGACGCAGCAGGCGATCACAATCGGGGAGTTCCAGCGTTCAACGGTTGAACCCTTCAATTTCCGGATCGTGGATGTTGTTGGCGGCTTCACGAACGATGAAGGCGAGTACCGTCAAAGCGGTGCCAGCCTGGAAGGCTCTCGGGTTTTGCTGCGTTTGAATGATGGGATCGGCTTCACAAAGGCAGGCCAGAAGAAGCTCGCCTATTACGTGCGCCGTGAGATCGACCAGATCCTTGATGACGACCTCAATAACAATTTTGTTCTTGAAGGCGG
>JBCDCZ010000136.1:0-11628 GCA_039180865.1 Pseudomonadota bacterium
ATTGCTCCGGCCCTGCCGCGAATTTGTCGAGCGTCCGACGGAACATTCGGTTTATCGCGGGACCACGCGAGAGAAGCATCCGAGCGCGGAACTCCTGATTGAGTGGCTTTCTGATGAAATGGCAGATTAGCTGGTGGTTACTGACAACAGCGCATCCTACCTCCCGCGATAGACAAACGGCTCGACGGTTCCTGATTGCGAGGCGGTTTCGGCAAGCGCCAGCATCTCATCCTTGAAGGGGGATTTGTGGCAGGTGGGATCCGCCGCGTTCGCGTCACCTGCAATCGCCATTGCCTGGCAGCGGCAGCCACCGAAATCCATTTCCCGCCGGTCGCAAGTGCGGCAGGGTTCCGCCATCCAGTCCGTGCCGCGAAACGCGTTGAAGCTCGATGAGTGGTACCAGATGTCGCTCAAGGATTTATCGCGGACATTATCGAAGAAAAGCGATGGTATCGTTTCCGCCGCATGGCACGGCAGCGCCCGCCCGGTCGGGTCAATGTTGATACCGGTCCGGCCCCACCCGCCCATACAGGCTTTCGGATAGGTCGCGTAATAATCCGCCGGCACATAATCGATGACGAGTTCCCCTTCCCGCTCTTTGCGTGCCCGTTCAACAAGCCAGGTCGTCTCTTCGACCTGAGTGCGGGTCGGCATCAACTGATTGCGGTTTGCAATCGCCCAGCCATGAAACTGCACGGTTGCGATCTCCAGCCGCCGGGCACCGAGCTTTACGGCAAGCTCGATCATCTCCGGGATTGCGGCCATGTTCATTCGGTGGCAGACGGCATTGACCGTGAGCGGGATCCCGCGCGCCCTGACCCAGCTTGCAACCTGGATCTTTCTTGTATGGCCGCCATGATACCCGCTGATGAAGTCCGAGGTCGTTTCATCGACGCCCTGAAGCGACAATTGCACATGATCGAGGCCCACTTCGGCTAGCCCATCGAGGCGGCTTTCCGTCAAGCCAATGCCGGACGTGATGAGATTGGTATAAAGATCCGCTTTGAAAGCACCCCGGGTGAGCTCCAAGAGATCACGCCTTGCGAGTGGCTCTCCGCCGGAAAGATGCAAATGGAGAACGCCGAGCTTTGCCGCCTGTTCAAAGACGTCGATCCACTCTTCGGTTGTAAGTTCCTCGCTCGCGCTCTTTAACTCCATCGGATTCGAGCAATAGGGACAGGCAAGCGGGCAGCGATGGGTTAGTTCGGCAAGCATCGCCAATGGCGGAGGAGCATCCGCCCTCGCCCCATTATCTGATTTTCCGTTACCCGCCGTCATTCCTGATATCCAGATAGCCGCGATTGATGAGGTCTCTTAAGAACGCCACGACATCATTGCCGATCGTCTTGAGCGGTGCGTCGAATTTTTCGGCTAGACGTTCCGCGATCACCTCAATCGAATTCTCACCGTCGACGAGTTCCATGATTGCGATTCCCGGCCCGTCGAGAACGAGCGTGCGTTCGGGGGCTACAAGAATTGTCCGGTCGCGCACATCGTCATGTTTGAGCCGCACGCCGCGCGGCAAGGACGGCACCGATTGTCTGGTGAGTTCCGTCCCGCTCATGCAGCGCCCCGTTCATCGGTTTCAAGAAGGCCGGTCTTTCCGTCCCAGCCGCCGGGCGGGATCCTGGCAGGCTCCACGTAAGCCGCGCTCAAGGCGTCAAGCTGCGCCCATAAGACATCGGTCTTGAAGGTAAGCGCTGCTGCCGCCGCATCCTGCTTTTCAAGCGTATCGGCATGATCCAGAACGTAAGCGAGACCGAAGGCGACATCCTTTGGCGCTTCTTTCAAACGCTGGCGGAAATAGGCAAGCGATGCGTCATTGGCGAAATCATAGTTCGCCAAGAGCCCTTCAATGCGCTTTTCGTGGATTTTCGGCGCGAAGAGTTCCGTCAATGACGAGGCGATCGCTTCAAGAAGCGGTTTTTCCCGCACAAAACTCACATAGGCTTCAACGGCAAAGCGCGTTGCGGGCAAAACGCCCTTACAGCTTTCCACATAATCCGGATCAAGGCCGACGGCCTCCGCGAGCCCGCGCCAGCGCCTGATCCCGCCGCCCTCTTCAATCCCGCCGTCATGGTCTTCAATCCGCGAGCGCCAGGCCCGGCGTAGTCTCACATCGCTGCAGCGGGACAGGAAGGCCGCATCCTTCATGGGAATCCGGCTTTGATAATAAAACCGGTTGATCACCCAGGCGCGCACCTGCTTCGGCGTGCACTTACCGCCATGAAGGCGATGGTGAAAGGGATGCTTGTCATGATAGCGCTTCGCCCCGATCTCCCGAAGGCGGGCTTCAAACTGATCACGGGTTTCGGGCGCACTCACAGACTAACCTCCATTCCGTCATAGCCAATTTCCCATCCCGCGCGCTCGACTGCAAGCCGTTCCGAACTTTCCGGGTGCCAGACGGGATTGGTGTTGTTGATATGAATGTAGATTTTGCGGGTTACATTAAGGTCAGAAAAGCCTTGCAGCGATCCGTTTTCGCCGTTCATTGCCATATGCCCCATGCGCGCGCCGGTCTTCTTTCCGACCGCGGATTTGAGCATCTCTTCATTGTCATAGACCGTGCCGTCAAAGAAGATAAGACCGGCTCCTTTGAAGCGCTCTTTCAAGGCATCCGTCAGCTTGGCGCATCCCGGCACATAGAAGAATTCCTGCCCACCGGATCTCAGCGAAACGCCCACCGTCTGCTCGCCTTCAAGATCGGTGATCACCTCATCACCTTCAAGGAACAGCGGCACTTTGCCGGGAACCGCAAAGAGCGTTGCCTCAACACCCGGCGCCAGCTGAAACGGCGCTTCCAGTCCGATCTCGACAAAGGTGACGAGGCTCCGGTCGAGCGCTGAAAAGATCGAATTATCGGCAATCACCTTGGCGATCTCGCTCGTCAGATAGACCGTAAAAGGCTGCTTTTCGCGCAGGATCAGGAGCCCGGCGATATGGTCGATATCGCCGTTTGTCAGAAGGACGGAGGAAATCGGCGTATCCCTTCGCTGACGCGGATGGAGAACCGGATTGTCCGCGAGTTGCTGGCGGATATCGGGCGATGTGTTGAGGAGCGCCCAGTCCGACCCGTTTGCCGAAACCGCTAGCGAGGACTGGGTCTGCGGCAGAATCGGATTATCCGGATCGCGCGCGCCTTCGCAGATCTCGCAGCCGCAATTCCATTGCGGGAGGCCTCCGCCGGCAGCCGCCCCTAAAACAAGAGCACGCAAATGAGGTGTGCCCATATGCGTGCTCCTAATCTTAAAAATTCGGGCCAACCCTAGAACAGGGGCGGCACCTCTTCGTCTGCCGGCATATAGCGTGCGATTTCCATGCCGCAGCTGACTTCGATAATTTCAGGTTTCGTCCAAGCCATAATGGTCTCCCTTCTTGCGAACCTTGATGTCCAATCGGTGAGCGTCGTCAGTCCTAATAATGACATATAATCACCTCCCGGTCAGTTGGAAGGTGTGAGCTTATAGATCACGCCTTCGTCAATTGCGGTATAGAGGCTCCCATCCGGGCCCATGACGACCGAGCGGAACCGGCCTGAGTCCATCGGAAGCTCCATGGTGGAGACCGCCGCAAGGTCTGTGCCCGTATCGTTGAACTGGAGCACATCGATCCGTTGACCAATCGGGGTTCCACCAAAGCCGATCCCCAAAATGCCGACAACCATGGCACCATCCCAATCGCCCCATGCTTCGCCTTTTAAGAAAGCAGCTGAGGATGTGCCCTGCGACCAGCCCTGGTTGTTCCAGACCGGCGGCATGGCGCTTGGATAAGTGACAAAGTCCGTCATTGGCATCCAGGATGCCCGCGCGAACCGGGTTTCACCGACCGCCTGGTTCGGGCTATAGCCGCAAGAATCGTCCGGGCAGTCCCCGCGTCCGGCCATATTCGGGCGGGGATCCCAACCGGCATTGCCGCCATTCTTGAGCACTGTCACTTCGTCGGAATGCCAGGGCCCGTGTTCGGCGGTGATCGCCGCTCCGGTTTCCGGGTGAAAGGCAATTCCCTGAACGTTGCGGTGGCCGTATGTGTAGGTCCGCTTGTCGAAACCGACCGGCGGTGTGTTTCCTTCTGCCGGTGCGCCGTCGGTGTCGATCCGGATCACCTTGCTTCCCATCAGGGTCGGGCTTTGCGGAACCACGCCGTTATGGGTGTCGCCGGTCGTCAGATAAAGATAGCCGTCCGCCGGATTAAACCGGACGCGCCCGCCATTATGGGCACCCGGCCCGCCGAACGGGTGATCGGAATCCTGCATTTTATAAGGCACATCGTCGACGATATCCGTTCGGTTTGAGACGTTGGAAAAATCATCGGCAACCTCAAGCCGCATCAGCCGGTTGGTGTGCGGGCTGGAAAGGTTCGATGTCGAATAGACATAGATCCGGCGGTTGCTTGCAAAGTCGGGATCGACCGCGACCCCCATCATGCCCGCCTGCCCCTCGCAGAAGAGATCGGCAGCACTCGCGGCATAACCGTCAACATCGACCATGCCGAGCAGCGCCTTCGTCTCGCCTGACGGCATTCTTACAGAAAGGCCCTTGCATTTTTCGGTATAAAACATCGTGCCATCGTCCAGGAAGGCCATATCCCAGGGACTATCAAGACCGTCCAGAACCACACTCGATTCAAGATCCGTGGCACTGGCTCCTCCGGCCATCAACGATGTTGCGCTTAATATAGCGGACGCCAAGAGCGGCGTGATCCAGGACGCGGGTTTCCCGCTTTTCCGGCTAAACATAGTTCCTCCTCCAATACTTGTTTTGCACTCCTCAGCAGCACACACAAAACAAAGCCGCTCCCCCCGGAGGTATCATGATGGTACGCCCGCCGTTCAAAAGCGGCAACTGGTTATGTTCGGTATAGAGGATCACGAAGGGTAAAGGGCGGAGTGTGAGTGGGCTGCGCCCGCCCCTCGCTTTGTATTGCCTCGCCTTGCCGCGAAAAGTCTGAGCTTAAGACGGCAAGCCGCGATCAAAACCGCGGACGATATGGCAGATTGTGTTTTTGGTGACGCGAAACCAAAGCTAAAAATAAAAAAGGCCCGGATCGGATGACCGGGCCTTTCTGTCTTTCAGAACACTCTGACTGCTAAGCCTGAAGCCTTCTGCGGCGCATCGCAAAGAGCCCGGCCAACCCTGCAAGAAGCATCCAACCGGCTGCCGGAAGAGGCACGGCAGCGACCGCAATATCATCCAGCGAGAAGCCGTCGTTGACGCGTGAATTCGTGAAGTCGATCTGCGCGCTTGAGACCAGGCCGCCGAAATCAATCAGCAGCGATTGCTGGTTCGCATTGGAAAGATCGTCGAAGATCACAGTGTCGCCGCCCGCTGTCACCGTGACGGAAGCGCCGGTGTCGGCTGCGTCGGTCAGGGTCAGCAGAATTCTGTCGAACTGCAGTCCGCCGAGATCGGCAATGAAGCTGATACCCAGCGTGTCGTTGCTATCGAGGAACGTGTCGTCGGCGCTGTCACCGGTGAGATCGGCTGTCGTGCTGGTGCGTCCGAATACACTTCCGTCCCGGACTGCCAATTGGGTGCCGTCATTGGCAACGCCGCCAAACAGTTCACCCGTGACGGTTCCGCCCGATCCGGTTCCACCCAAAGTCTCGAACGTTCCGACAGAGGTTGCAAACGGAGAGCCAACCCCACCCACATTGCCTTCGCTGAAGCTTTCGAAATCTTCGGAAATGACGTTTCCGCCAAGCGTCGCCAAAGTCGCGTTGTATCCGGCGACCGTGAACGTCTCAAACGTGATTGTGGAAGCCGATGCCGCGCCGGCGGACACACACAGAGCTACTAGTGAAGGGAGGAGATATCGCATTGTCCACTCTCTACTGTCGGTTATCTATTGTTTTTTATTGCATGCCACCGCCAAGACGATGGCCAAATTCCCAAACAGCCGCCCGAATTTGCGACCAATTGTTTCAGTCATACAAATCCCGTTACCGCCGGGCAAGAGTTGAAGCGCCACGATTACACTTTGTGACAAAGGGGGTGGTGTGGTTGGTGGTGGGGAAACGCGAGCGTCGATCTGCCTTGTCGAACTGGACCACCAGGCCGCGCTTGTTTCTTTAAATCTAGTTCACGCCGCCGTCAGCGCACCCTTTCCCCTTGCTGATGGCAAGTTCTGCCGGATCATATCCAGGGCCTGGAGCATGGGGCGCATGGGTCTGAGGCGGCCTGTTCTTTTTCTCCTTCCGGCTAAAATATATCCCGACAAGAACCACCGCCAGAACACCAATTGGAATGAGCAAAAGCGTCAAGAAATTGGCCGTCAAAATAATCTCCTTTTGACAATATGCCTATGATATCACGCCATCTTTTTCATTCCAAATACGGCGAACCGGGCAACTACCCTGCGAGGAGCGCGCCAGCGGGCAACTATTCAAGACTTGGCGTCTCCGGCTGATGAGTAACGCACGTGAAAGGCCGATAAGGCGAACGGAATGCAGATGGCCGCAAACCACAAATAATACGGCACGTTCAAACCGATTATCTCTGCATATTCACCACCGCTGAAAGTGAGGTTTGTGTGGTGCGGTTCCCGCTTAAATGGAGATTCTATCCATACTTCAGATTGGATCAGAAAAGTCAGGGGCGAACTCAAAACAATTGCCAATAACGACAGCGAGAAAGCATGTTCGTGTTCGCCTCTTACGAAAAAATACAACGCGAAAAAATAAGGCAGGTTTGCGTACCAGGCGATATGATCACCCAACCAACCGAAGAGCAGGATCGAGAAGCCATCCCCCTTTGTAAAACCGCGCTCAAGCTCCAGTGGATCTCCGGAAAACAGGCTGATCAGGTAAAGCGCGATGCTCAAAAAGATGAGGACATGATCCACCACACTTTTCCAGTTTACGCGCATAGCGATCACAACAATTCTTCAAATTCAGCAATAGTTACAACGCGATTTCCTGCTTCGATCTACCGGATGAACCTCCCGCTACAAGCAGGGAACGGTCAGCGACAGACGCAGCCGCTAGCCGAATAAGGTCATGGCGTTATGCAGTCAGGATTGGGGATCTGATGAGAAACAACGCAAAGAGCTTGCAAGCTTTGTGCAGGCGGTAAGATATTTGGAGGCCTCAGTTAAATGGGGAGGTGGTTTGAGATGCTGCCCGGTTCGAGCAGATCATGGAACAGCGTGTTAGTGCTTTTATTACGCTGTCTGCTTTCGGCCCGGTGTGGACGTCTGAGAATTCAAACGACATACCTGCTCAACGGCAAACCGACGCGGCAGACCACAATTTTCCTTGGTTTCGATCTAATTTTGAACGATTCTTGCAACTCGAGGGCATGAGCGCTTTTGGCGGTTCTTTGGCGCATCAGTCCTCGTTGACACCATACTTGTGCTTGCGGAGTTCAATTTCTTCGCTTGCCCGCTCACGTTCTTGCTGCTCCGAGAGCGAAACGTCTTCGATGTAAGACTTAGCGAAATTGCGCACATTCGCGTCACCGTCGTTCAACCAATAACCAATCTCAACTACCTTTTGCGCATATGCTTCAGCCATGCCGTATTCGCCATGGACTACCCCCATTGCAATTAGAGCATTCGCCACTTCGCTCATCAGTTCTCTGTTAGTGTGATGCTTGCACACAATTTCTCGGGCAACTGTATGAAGAAATGGCTGCCCTTCATAGTTACTGAGGATGCTCAAAACAAAATAAGCGTCAGACTGTTTGCCAGTTTGCCCTAACCTTACGAGTTCTTGTTCTAGATTGGAATCGAAGCGCGGATAGATGATGGCAACGAGCCTAGCTCCACGATACTGAAACAGGCCATCGTTCGCATCGTACCAAGATCGTACTGTTTCCACGACAAGCTGGGCGTGTTTCGCCATTGGCTCGGTCAACCTTTGGAAATCGAAAGGAATGGCTTCGTAGTCAGTTCCTGCTTCCTTGAATTCAACTCTCTTCCTGAAAAAGGTAAGAATGAGATCAGGATGTTGCTCAGCAATGGGTTTCAGAATTTCTTCTGTTTGAAAATCAATTCTGTCGACAAAAACAAGCGCGTCCAGCAGCAGTGCGTCTTGTTCCTGATTCAGCTTTGAGATCAGATATCTAATCTCACGGTTGTGCCAGAGCATCCGAACCCATTTTTTACACCCGAGTTCTTTCAGGCGCTTCAATGCTGGTACGGTGAGCCCGGAGATGGCGAAATTTTGGTCGTGTGAAAACTGGCTTGCGGCAACCCCAATCAAAAGTGAAATTACATATTCATCGCTCGTTTCACTTGCTTTTCCAAGGACATTTGCCAAAAGCTGATGATCGGCTTCGACATCCTGATGGAAGAGCTTCGATATTGCCGCGAGTTGACTTCCCTGGTCGCAGAGTTCCATTAGTAAGGCCCTGCAGCTGCCTTTATATTCACCCGCCCAAAGGCCACGATATAATGGGATTGTGAAAAACTGAACTTCCGCAATGTGTTTTTCGACAAGCTCCAAGGCCAGCTTTGGATGCGTCTCTGCGAGATTCCGCAAAAACTCAAAGTATATTGGAAATGTGGCAAGATCGTCGGATTCAGTTTTACAGAACTCAAGGATTCGCGCCTTCCACTGTGACCAATTCTTTTCGCTAATGGAGCTTACATAATTCGATGCTCTTTCACGCCTTTCTTCTTCTATTCGTTCAAAATCCTTATCTGAATTGAGGGTATCTTCCCAGTTTTCAAATACACTTTCGAAGCCGATTAGGTTTCGGTAGATTTGATACTCGGAATTTTGATAGAGGGTATCGCGAATATCTAGGCATGACTGTCTGATTTCGTCGGAGATTCCATGATAGTAGCGCCAATAAATGTCATGCTCAATTTTTTGGAGTACGGGGAAGCGCTCGTTTAGAATGATCTTTTTTAGCCAATCTAGAATAGAAATAGTATTCGAGGTGATAAGAGATTTTAGGTCATCTTCGTACTGTGCTGTGCGCGGCAGCTCCATGGCAACCATCAACGTTCGAATGATAGTCAGCCTCTCTGCAATGGGGCGTTCTAGTTCGTACAAACTCTTTAAAAATTCGATTGATCGAGAACGAACTTGTCGAATTGGTTCGCAATAAGGAACAGCCGCTGTTGACCATGTGACCGACTTATAATCCCAAGTCCTATCTTCCATAGTTGATGATAGCATCGCTCCACTCAGACTTTGTATTGCCGCAATATTTCGTTGCGCGATTTGATCTAGATTTGCCTCCAAGTATGAAAGTATTTCTAATTGCGGACCCGCACCCAATCCAGCACGGTCTTTACCTCCATAAAAAATCTGAATGTAATATGAGCCGCATTTCCCCAAGGCTTCGACTGCTTTTTTTGACACACCGTCGTCGGGATAATCGCTGAAGGGCAGGAGAATATCGACAACGGCTTGAATATCAAAATATCGAAAGCGCTCGACGAGCTCTAATACTTCGCACAATAGTTTTTTCTGAAGGTCTGATGATGACCATGCATATTCAGGCGCGCAAGTGACAAATTCCGTTTCCTGCAAACGCTGCAGAAATGTAGAAAGTACCGGGAGCAGCTCATCGGACACCCTGTGTCCATAAACAGATAATTCAATTAATGTGCGCTCTATTGCGGAGTAATCTGTATTATCAGTTAGAGAGGTCTTCGCACTTTGAAATTCCTTTTGAAGAGCGGAAATTGCCTTATCACTTTCGAGGCGACTAAGCTGCTGTAATATCTTAACCTTTTCGTCTCGATCCATGACTATAAAACCTCTAATCTTCCGATGAATTCATCGGCAAATGTCTCAGCCGCCTCGTTGCAGACTCTTAAATTCACCGGAAGGATGTGGGAGCCAGTCACACGAACCAAACCCATTTGCGCGAGACGTTTTGCATTAGGGTCTATCGAGGCTACATTTAAACCTAGGTCGGCAACTATGTTGTAAGCCTGTTGTTTTGACATCGGCTCAAGCCACATGCTGTAACCGAGTAAACGACGTCTAATTTCCCGGTCTTGGGCCGCGATGTCGTCCAAAGCTTGCTTCAAAGTCGGCTGGTTTGTCTGAGAAGCGGAACCATTTTCTTGGCTCGACGGGCTTTTATTTTCAGCAACAAACTCGTCCAGTGCTTTCAGCGTTGCATCTTGAAATCTGTGGTCACGAAGTCCAATTCCGCAGACAATGCTCAGGCGCTCCGGTGATAGATTCATTGCAAAACCGAGCAAATCATCAAGGCACCAACAGTTTACTTCTATGTCTGGATTTTTCTCACGCAATTCACCGAGCAATTTTCCGCAAGTCGCTGGCAGATCGCGTTGATTGTAGACGAAAACCCATTTTGCCATTCGATCGCCAAAATGCTTTTTTGCGCCTTCAAAATCCGCTCGAATTTTTGCTGCAGTCTTCGATGGCTCTGGAATCTCAGGACCGTAGCACTGAAATACAGTCTTTTCCGGAACATGGTATCCATCGCATTTGAAATCACCGAGCGACCCCTGAGGTTTCCAAATTTCGAATTTCTCTGACCAAGCGTGCTTCGCGATATCACTGAAAATATCCTCAAAGCCCTGTCCCTTTTTCTTGAGCAGAATATTTTCCAACAATATTACTTCTATTGCATAAGCCAGCGTGGGTAATCCGAATCAATAACGAAAAAAACTGTTTCTCACTTCTAACAGTGTCTCAAACGGAGTGCGAGAAGCGGTCATTGTCTATTTTGTCGTTAATGAGCGATTTCCCCTTCTGGCGTATTTCGCGGTTCGATATTCCGCGACCATGGTTCACCACATCCCCCCTACCCCGCCAGATCCGGGAACCCATAGGCTTCCGGATAACGCATCGGTTTGACCGGGCCTTTGGGGATTGTGCGGTTCCAGGTGCGGCCGAAATAGCCCTGACGACCAGAGAGACAGAGAGAGAGGGGGGAGAACTCCTTGGAGCAATACTCCAGCTAGTCTCCAAGCTTCCCGGCCCGGCTCTCCTCGTCCTGATATTGAGGAGGTATTATTGGTCGTGACGACTCAGTCGGTACCTGGGGGTGGCTCGTTGGGAAGGCGGTAGTGCCTTGACCATTAAGCGGCTGATAAGCGTTAGCAGGCGGGCCGCCACCGGTGCCGGCTCGCATCTGCCATGACTGCGTGCCTGGGGATAGAGACACGGTCGGAGGCTCGGCCAGCTTTGACGGGTAACCTAGCTGGTATCTCTATTCCATGACTGAGGTGTATGCGGATTCAGCAACGTCCAGTCCCGCCGAGCGCCCCGACGGATACCTACGTTCCCTCTCGGGCTCAATCCGTTATAATGTGCTGTTACGGAGTTAGTAGAGCTATTTACGCAGATTTGAAACCCAATATTAAACGCTAAGGTATTTTCTGTTCCGAGATAGGTGCTTAATTGAAATCTGGAGTTGGAATCGACTCAATGTTGATTCTTACTTCGACTGTGGAAAATGGTCTGCTAGACAGCTCTCCAAGCTCAGTCTCTCTGTACGCTTGTCACTGTTGGATAGTTGTTTTAAACGCAGCATTTAGCTTTAAAGTAATTACTCTGCGAAGGTGGTTCTACAACCCTGCTTCTACGAGCACAGGAATACAATTACCGTAGCTTCTTGATGACTGAAACAGATATTTAAGTGATGAGTTTTTATTGGTGCTGCCTATTTTTGTTGTACCCTCAGGTCAAAGAGG
>JBCDCZ010000137.1:0-11624 GCA_039180865.1 Pseudomonadota bacterium
AAATACGGTCGAATCGCCCGTATTTCATTCATAAAGGGCAACACAACACATACCAGTCAGCATTGTTAAACTTAAACGTAAACGAATCATTACCAAGGGCTCCAGTATGGCCGAAAATATTAATTTTGCCCGATTAAAAGCTGCAACCGATGAAGCATCGCCTGTGCTTCGGTTCGGCCGGGTATGTGGAGTCAAGGGGCTATTGGTCGAAATCGCAGGGCCACTTCACGACATGAATGTCGGAACCCGTCTCGTTGTGGAGAGCGGCCGGGGCGGTGAGGTCGCCTGCGAGGTTGTCGGCTTTGAGGAAGATAAGGCGATCTGTCTTCCGTTTTCGTCTCTCGATGGGGTTCGTCTTGGATGTCCCGCTCGAATTGATGCGGCGCAAGCGACCATCAAACCGGATCCGTCCTGGCTTGGCCGTGTGATCGATGCAGGCGGTCAACCGATCGACAATATGGGCCCTCTTGCTCCGGGCGATAAAGCGTGTCCCTTGCGGGAAACACCGCCACCAGCCCATGCAAGGGGCCGTGTCGGCGGTCCATTGGATCTCGGTGTGCGGGTTATCAATACATTCGTTACCTGTTGCGCGGGTCAGCGTATGGGCATTTTTGCCGGATCCGGTGTCGGCAAATCCGTGCTGCTTTCAATGCTCACCAGGAACAGTGAAGCCGATGTCATTATTGTCGGGCTCATCGGCGAACGGGGACGTGAGGTTAAAGAGTTTCTGGAAGATGATCTTGGCGAAGAAGGAATGCGGCGTGCGGTCGTTGTCGTCGCAACATCAGATGAATCCGCGCTGATGCGCCGTCAGGCTGCGTTCATGACCCTGACTTTGGCAGAGTATTTCCGGGATCTTGGCAAGAATGTGCTTTGCCTTATGGACAGCGTGACGCGCTTTGCCCAGGCGCAGCGAGAAATCGGCTTGTCGGCCGGTGAGCCGCCGACATCTCGAGGCTATACGCCGACAGTCTTCACAGAGCTTCCAAAATTGCTGGAACGGGCAGGGCCGGGAATTGAAGGATCAGGGAGTATTACCGGTCTTTTCACCGTTCTTGTTGAAGGCGACAATCAAAACGAACCTGTTGCGGACGCGGTCCGCGGCATTCTTGATGGTCATATTGTTATGGAGCGGGCCATCGCTGAGCGTGGACGTTATCCGGCGGTCAATGTTCTGAAATCCGTTTCCAGAACGATGCCGCGGTGTATCCCTGAGGATTTGCGCCCCCTAATTCGTGACGCAAAAGCGCATATGGCGACCTACGCCGATATGGAGGAATTGATCCGCCTTGGCGCCTATCGGGCGGGAAGCAACCCGGCTGTCGATAAGGCAATCAAGCTTCACGACCCCTTCGAAACGTTTCTCGGGCAGGGCAAGGACGACAAGACATCGTTTACAGAAAGTTTCCAGCGTCTTGAGGCAATTTTAAACAATTGAGGCTAGGGTGAATGCATGCCACGGGGAGTATTGAGTTATGAAGTCGCGTGATAGCCTCATCCGTCTTAAGCAGTTTCAGGTCGACGAAAAGCGCCGCCAACTGACTGCAATCGAATTGATGATTGCTGATTTTAAACGCATGGCAAGTGAGCTGGACCATCAGATACAGGTCGAGCAGGAGCGCAGCGGTATCTCTGACGTTACCCACTTTGCTTATCCGACTTTTGCAAAAGCTGCGATACAGCGTCGCGATAATCTGCTGCAGTCTGCAGATGATCTATCCGGTCAGCTGGAAGCAGCGCAGGATGCACTTGCGGAAGCTGTCGAGGACCTTAAGAAGGTCGAGCTTCTTGAAGAGCGCGACCAGTCGCGTGCGCGGGATCAGGCAGATTACGAAGAGCAGGAAGAGCTCGACGAAATGGCCTTGCGTTTGCAGCGCGGTTAACTGGCGAAAAACGCAACACTTGACCAATAGGTTTTAAGGCGCACATCGTTGGCGCCTTTTTTGTTTGACGTCTCGCTGTTAATCGCGAAAACCGGTCGCGAACGGGCATTGAACAGGAACCTGGATTTGCGCGCTGCTGCGATACTTCTCATTATTTTGGCTGCTATTTCCTTCTATCTCGGTGTCAGCGAGCCTCTCATGGTGTTCGAACGTTTCTTTTTGTGGGAGACGACGGCTTCGCTTCTTGAGATCATCGGAACGCTTTGGACCGGAGAGGATTGGCTCCTCGCGATCATCGTTGCGCTGTTTTCTGTCGCTTTCCCGATCCTGAAGCTTGCCTATCTCGGAGCCGCGTTGTTGCTTCCGGCGGAATGGACTGCGACACCGCTTCTCTCTTTTCTTTCCACGCTGTCGAAATGGTCGATGCTGGATGTTCTGGTAGTTGCTATTCTGATTGTTGCGACGAAGACGACAGGGCTTGCAACGGCCTTGACCCAGCCTGGCCTCTGGTACTTTGCGGGAGCCATCCTGCTGATGAGTATCGTTACCGTTCTCGTTCCCTATACGCGACGCTGACGGCGAGCCTGCTTTACTCGATGATGGGGTGGTGACGACCAAGATGACGGTCGATATGTCCGGTAAGCCTTGGATCGTCAGCGATCTCTATCGCGCGCTTATACGGTGTAAAGCCGGACTTCATGTAAAAGGACAGCGCCGCCGGATGATCCATGGTGCATGTGTGGACGAAAAACCGTCTGGTTTTGTGATATGAGAAGGCGCGTTCAATTGCTGCATTCATCAGGAAATGTCCCGCGCCTGTTCCGACCTCATCTTGAACGACGCCGAAATAGGCAAGTTCGATGTTTTCCGGATCGCGGACATCGAGTTCGAGAAGGCCAACATCCCGATCTTCTTTTCTGAGCGCAAAAATCTCAAAGGCTGGATTCTCAATCGTGGCCTTCAGGATGTCCTCATCAAGCGTGAGCCTTGAAAACCAGAGCCAGTCTGCCCCGACATCTTCAAACAGCGCGCGATAACGGGTCAGCGATGGCGGGTCCATGGGCTTCAGTATTAGACCGTTCGCCTTGGATGGCTTCAGTTCTGGCGCTTCGGTCATTTCGAGATAGGTTGCGATATTTGCGACCTTGCCGGATGGCACATCGGTAAAGCCGTTCAGTGAGACTTCGAGCATGATCGGCGCTCCTTCAGGTAGTGGTCGATCTTATTGATGGCGTCTTGATCGACGAAAAGCCCGAGCTTTGAGCGACGCCATAAAACATCGTCAACAGAGCAGGCCCATTCCCGTTCAATCAAGTGGTCCAGTTCGCACGCGTAGAGTCCAAGTTGAGCAGCACCGGAATAGTCGGCTCCGACCTCTGCCGCATTTCGGTCGCCCAAGATTGTGAAGAGCCGGGTGCCATAGGCTTCCGTCAGGCGTCTTGCGGCCCGGTCACTTAAAAATCCATATGTCTTGCGGGCGCGATCAACCAAGGTCTCGAACTCTGATCGGTTAAAGTCGCCGCCAGGGAGTTGGGCGGTTGACGTCCATGGCTTTCCCTTCGCGCCGATTTGATATCCAATCCGCTCCAGGACCGTTTCGGCGAGCTTGCGATAGGTCGTAAGTTTGCCCCCATATATGTTGATGACAGCGCATTGATCGGAGACATCGTCCGACAGGACATAGTCGCGTGTTGTCTTGGCGGCAGCTTCTTCACCATCATCATAAAGCGGCCTTACGCCGGAAAACTGCCAAACGATATCCGTTTGCTGCACCGGACGCGCGAAATATTCATTCACCGCTTCAAGCATGTAGTTGGTTTCTTCGGGTGTGATTTCGGCTTTGGCTGGATCGCCTTCGTAGTCGCAATCCGTCGTTCCAATCAGCGTGAAGTCATCCCGGTAAGGGATTGCGAAAATCACACGGTCGTCTTCGTTCTGGAAGATAAAAGCGCGGCTGTCTTCAAAGTGGCGGCGCACCACGATGTGGCTGCCTCTCACCATCCGGACACTGCCTTCCGCATTGAGGCCGGTGACCGTCGAGGCGACCCGGTCAGCCCAGGGGCCCGCGGCGTTGATGATCATGCGCGCCCCAACAGTTTCCCGCTTTCCATGCTCGTCTTGAAGGTCTATTCGCCAAAGCCCGTTGTCGCGGCGAGCTGAAATCACCTTTGTGCGAACCCGTAAGTCAGCGCCACGGTCTGCCGCATCACGTGCGTTGAGGATCACAAGACGTGTGTCATCGACGGCGCAATCGGAATACTCAAAACCTTTTTGAAAACCGGGTTTCAATGTCTGGCCCGCGGGATCGCGGTTGAACCGGATCGCTTTTGAGCCCGGCAAGCTTCGTTTCAGGTAAAGAGCGTCGTAGAGAAAAAGGCCGAGCCTGATCAGAAATGCCCGGCGGATACCGTCGTGATGGGGGAGGATGAAACGCATCGGCGCAACTGCATGCGGTGCAATGCGCAAAAGCACTTCACGTTCAACCAGTGCCTCGCGAACAAGGCGAAATTCAAAGTGCTCGAGATAGCGCAGGCCGCCATGAATGAGCTTCGTCGACCAGGACGATGTGCCCGAGGCAAGATCGTTCATTTCTGCAAGCAAAACGGAGTAACCGCGGCCAGCGGCATCACGCGCGATACCAGCCCCATTGATGCCGCCGCCAATGATTACAATATCAAAAGGGTCAGAGGCAGCTTTAGCCATTGCGTGCGAGTGTCCAATCCTGTCAAAAGCCTTTGACGAATGTCCAACACCTACGGTGCCCCGCCCAAGGTTTCAATGATTTCCGGAGAACGCCATGACATCTGAAAACCCGCTGCTTCAAGACTGGACCACGCCGTTCGAACTCCCGCCATTCGCCGATATCGATGCGGCGCATTTTGTTCCGGCGTTCGATGAAGCGCTCAAAAGCAGTGAGGAGGAAATCGAGGCGATTGCCAAAAATGAAGACCCAGCGACCTTCGACAACACGATCAGCGCGATGGAACTTTGTGGCCAGGCGCTCTCGAATGTTGCAGCAACGTTTTACAATCTGGCCGGCGCGCATACGTCTGAGGACCTTCAGGCAATTGAGCGCGAAATGGCGCCAAAACTGGCCGCTCACCGGTCCAAGATCATGTTGAATGGGGAATTGTTCAAGCGTGTCGACAGCCTCTATGAGACCCGCGATGACCTGGGTCTCGACGAAGAATCACTTCGGGTTCTTGAACGCTATCATTCCAATTTCGTCCGTGCGGGCGCGAAACTGGAAGGCACCGACCGCGAACGAATGGCGGAGATTACATCGCGGCTCGCGATCCTCGGCACACAGTTTTCTCAAAACGTACTCGCTGATGAGGTCGCGTTTGAATTGGTGCTGGAGAAGGGGGAAGACCTCGCCGGACTTCCGGATTTTCTCGTCGATGCGGCGCAGTCTGCAGCGGAAGAACGTGGCCACGAAGGCAAATATGTCATAACGCTTTCGCGTTCCCTGATCGAACCGTTCCTGCAGTTTTCCGAGCGCCGGGATCTGCGTGAGAAAGCGTTCAAGGCATGGATCAGCCGTGGCGACACCGGCGGCGAGACCGACAATGCTGATCTCATCAAAGAAACGCTCAGGCTGCGTGAAGAGCGCGCACGACTCTTAGTATTTGAAAGTTTCGCCGCGTTCAAGCTGGACGATCAAATGGCGAAGACCCCGCAGGCCGTTCGGGATCTTCTGACCCAGGTTTGGGAACCTGCCAAAGCGCGGGCGAAGCAGGAAGCGGAGCGCCTACAGGAAGAAGCGCGCAGCGAGGGCGCCAATATTGAAATCGCGCCGTGGGATTGGCGCTATTATGCGGAGAAGGTGCGCAAGGCCGAACATGATCTCGACGAGGCCGAGATCAAACCGTACTTCCAGCTCGATAAGGTTATCGAAGCGGCTTTCGAAACAGCAAGCCGCCTTTTCGGATTGACCTTCAAGGAGCGCATTGATCTTGCGCTTTATCATCCGGATGTCCGGGCGTTTGAAGTTAGAGACGCAGGAGGGCGCCATCTTGCGCTTTTCCTGGGCGACTATTTCGCGCGGCCTTCGAAGCGCTCGGGAGCCTGGATGAGTGGTTTCCGGTCTCAGGAAAAGCTGCGCGGTGATATCCGCCCGATCATCGTGAACGTCATGAACTTTGCGAAAGCACCGGAAGGACAACCAACGCTCCTCACCTTCGACGACGCCCGGACCCTGTTCCATGAGTTTGGTCACGCGCTTCACGGCATGCTGTCCGATGTGACCTATCCAATGATTGCGGGCACATCGGTTGCACGCGACTTCGTTGAACTGCCAAGCCAGCTCTATGAACATTGGCTTTCCGAGCCTGCCGTTCTGGCGAAATATGCCGTCCATTATAAAACTGGCGAAGCGATGCCGGATGACCTTATCGAGCGGCTCAAGGGTGCCGAGACCTTCAATCAGGGGTTTGCGACAGTCGAGTATGTCTCATCAGCCTTGGTCGATTTGGAACTTCACACCCTATCTGATGCCAGCGATGTCGACCCGCTTGCGCTGGAAGCTGAGATTCTGGCGAAGATCGGCATGCCGAAAGAAATCGTTATGCGCCATCGCACTCCGCACTTTCAGCACGTCTTTTCCGGCGATGGCTATTCAGCGGGTTACTATTCCTACATGTGGTCGGAAGTCATGGATGCTGACGCCTTCCAGGCCTTTAAGGAGACCGGCGATCCGTTTGATACGGAAACGGCTCAGCTTTTGAAACAGCATGTCTATTCCGCAGGAGGCAGTCGGGATCCCGCCGATCTCTATGTGGCATTTCGCGGCAAGATGCCGGAGATTGACGCGTTGCTCGAAGGGCGCGGTCTCAAGGATGCGGCGTGAGCCGTCGTTTGAAATCGACCTGCCATTGCGGTGAGGTCGAACTCGAAATTTCGGTTGAGGGTGAGCTTTTTACCCTCAGCCGTTGCGATTGTTCGCTCTGTTCGCGCCGTGGCGCCGTGATGGCAAGCGTCCCACTGGCAGATTTGAAGGTCGTCAAGGGTGCCGACAAGCTGTCGCTTTATCAATTCCACACAAAAACGGCAGCACACTACTTCTGTTCCCGCTGTGGTATCTACACCCATCATCGCAGACGCTCGGACCCCTCTAGATACGCCTTCAACGTGGCGTGTATCGAGGGTATCGATCCAGCCGCTGTTTATGGGGACGTGATTCTTGATCCACATGATTTTCCCGAAGATCACCAAGGACATAAGCAATAATGAGTACGTAAAGAAAAGTAAGCCTCCGGCTTTTCTTTGTGTCCAACAAAGCTTACATTGGATGTGTCAGGATTTTCGGGGGTCCACTTGTAATGACATATCCGTTTTCAGCGATTGTCGGCCAGGATGCGATGAAGAACGCCCTCCTGATGGCAGCGATCGATCCCTCCATCGGAGGGGTTTTGATCTTCGGCGATCGGGGTACGGGAAAATCAACGGCAGTCCGCGCTCTGGCGTCGCTCCTTCCGAAAATGGATGTGATTGAGGGTTGCCTTTATCAATGTGCTCCGGACGGTAAGAAGTGCGAGCAATGTCAGGATCACGTGAAGCAAAAGACGCGAAAGGCCGCTGTCCCCGTTGTTGACTTGCCGCTCGGTGCAACCGAAGATCGGGTGGTCGGCGCGCTCGACATTGAAAAGGCGCTCGCGAGCGGCGAAAAGGCCTTCGAGCCGGGCCTTCTTGCAAAAGCCAACAGAGGTTTTCTTTACATCGACGAAGTGAATCTGCTTGAGGACCACTTGGTGGATGTGCTCCTCGACGTTGCAGCATCGGGGATCAATGTGGTCGAGCGTGAAGGTTTGTCCTTGTCACATCCGGCCCGCTTTGTTCTCGTCGGATCAGGCAATCCGGAGGAGGGTGAGCTCAGACCGCAACTTCTCGACCGGTTCGGTCTTTCTGTTGACGTGGAAACGCCAAAGGATCTGCCGAGCCGAATTGAAGTCGTGCGCCGTCGCGATCTCTATGAGAGCGATCCCGAAGCCTTTGTTGCGAAATATAAGCGCAAAGATGCTGCCGTCAGACGCAAGGTTCTGGAAGGCCGTAAGCTCCTGCCAAACATCACCGTTCCCGATGATGTACTCGCGCTCGCGTCGAACATTTGCATGATGCTCGGTACCGATGGGTTGCGCGGTGAACTGACGTTGATGCGGGCAGCGCGCGCTTATGCGGCCTTATCAGGTGCCGATACAGTGACGGATACCCACCTCAAGGCAATTGCGCCATCGGCCCTTAGCCACAGACTGCGCCGCAACCCGCTTGATGAAACCCGTGCGGTGGTTCGGGTCGAACGGGCACTCGACGACTTCATGGCTGCCGCCTAACCGGTGTCGACCATGATGGTTGCCGATCACACATCACCGAACGATCATCCGAATGAAGCCATATCCGCGATTGATCTTTGGGATGATGCACTCCTTTCCGCACGTCTACTCGCCGTCGATCCAAAAGGTCTGAAGGGTGTTGTGCTGAAAGCGAAAGCCGGGCCGGTTCGTGATCGTTGGCTTTCCTATTTCTCAAGCCTCCTTCCTGAGGGAACGCCCCTGCGCCGGTTGCCTGCCGGAATCACCGATGACCGCCTCTACGGTGGGATCGACCTTTCGGCAACGTTGAAGAGCGGCAAGCCCGTGCGACTGAAGGGGCTTCTCGCAGAGGCCGACCAGGGATTTCTTGTTGCACCGATGGCCGAGCGCATGTCGCTTGACCATGCATCGCGGCTTTCCGGTGCGCTTGATTTCGGTGAGGCGAGGCTGGAGCGAGACGGTCTCAGCGCTGTGGATTGCGCGTCTTTCGGCCTTATCGCGCTCGATGAGGGGGAAGGGGAAAGCTTCGGGGAAACAGCTGAAAGCCTCCCGCCCGCTTTATCGGAGCGCCTTTCTTTCTTTCTGTCGCTCGATTCCTTCAGTATTCGCGATGCCGTCGAGTATGCATTCGGCGCTGAAGAGGTCGCGGAGGCCAGAGCCATGCTTCGCACTGTCGATGCGGGGGAAATAGTGATCGAAACCTTGTGCGGCCTCGCGCTGAAACTCGGCGTCTTTTCCATGCGCGCACCGGTTCTTGCGCTCAAGGCAGCGCGCGCCCATGCAGCGCTCAGTGGCCGCTGCCGCATTGGCGACGAGGATATCATTGCGGCTGTGCGCCTTGTGCTCGCTCCGCGCGCGACAATGTGGCCGTCACCGGAGGAGGATTACGAGGAGGAGAGTATAGAAGCCGAACCGGATCGGCCGGATGATCAGCACGAAGAAAACCAGGAGAGGCCTGAAAGCGATACAATCGGACCCATCGACGATCTAGTCCTCGAAGCGGTCAAAGCGGGACTGCCGCCAGGTCTGCTCGCAGCCATCAAAGCGCATAGCGAGCGCGCCCGCAGCAAAGGCGAACGCGGGAAACAAGGGTCGGATCAGTTTTCCAACACACATGGACGACCACTTTCCGCGCGCCGGGGAGACCTCCGTGCCGGGCGCAAACTCGATGTCATTGCGACGCTGCGCAAAGCAGCACCCTTTCAGGCTCTGCGCGCCCGGGAAAAAGGCGTTGATGGTCAGAGGGCCACGAAGCAGACGCGTCGTCGTCTTTACGTGCGACCGGAAGATTTCCAAATCACACGGTTCAAGGATCGCAAGGAAACAGCGACGATCTTTGCAGTCGATGCGTCTGGGTCAACCGCCATTGCCCGCCTTGGCGAAGCGAAAGGCGCTGTTGAGCTCCTCCTTTCAGAAAGTTACGCCCGCCGTGACCATGTGGCGTTGATCTCGTTTCGCGGCGAGAAGGCGGATCTCCTTCTGTCGCCGACGCGGTCTCTCGTCAGGGCAAAACGCGCTCTTGCGGCTCTTCCGGGCGGTGGCGGGACGCCACTTGCCAGTGCGCTCTCCACCTCGATCGGAGTTGTCGAGGATGCCGAGCGGCGGGGACGTACTCCGACCTTTGTTCTTCTCACGGATGGTAGTGCCAACATTGCCCTTGATGGAAGTGCGGGCCGCAAACATGCGTTCGATGATGCGCTGGGTGTTGCCCGCCAGTTCGGAGCGCTCGGAACCAAAGCGCTGATTGTCGATATCTCCAAGCGAAAGAGTGCGAAAGCGCAAGAAATCGCCAGTGCGATGAATGGGCTTTACGTGCCGCTGCCCCATATCAATGCTGAAGCGTTATCGAGTGCCGTGCGCGCGCTCGCATAACGGATACTCTGATAGATTGCTGTCTCTACTGACGGCGTGATGTTGGATCGGAACAGGATAGGCGGGCCGTCCGCTTTCGGATTTCAGACGATGTTTCTAACAACCGACCGCTTGGACTTTGACCGTGAAGGCAGGCTCTGGCCTCACCGTGAGCGTTCGAAATTTGTGACCGCCAACGGCGGGCGATGGCATGTTCAGACTTTCGGTCCTGAAAACGCTGACCGGAGTATCGTGCTTCTTCACGGCACGGGAGCCAGCACGCATTCCTGGCGGGCGCTTGTTTCGAAACTACCCGATGATGTGCAAGTGATCTCTCTCGATCTTCCCGGGCAGGGTTTCTCCGATCCCCTCAAAGACCGTGATCCGACCTTGCCGAATATGGGGCGCGCGGTGGCGAGCCTTCTCGATGCACTGAACATCAAACACCCCCTTTTGATCGGACATTCTGCCGGTGCTGCGATTGCCCTCCAACTCGCCCTTGATAGGCCCGAACTTGCTGAGCGTGTGATTAGTATCAATGGCGCACTTTATCCGTTTCCGGGGGCCGCCTCCTCGATCTTTCCAATTCTTGCCAAGATGCTTTTTCTGAACCCGTTTGTACCGCACATTTTTGCAGCCGGTGCACAGGGCCGTCATCGCGTTGAACGGCTCCTGCAGGGGACCGGATCAAAACTCGATGATGAGGGTCTGGCGCTCTATCAGACCTTGTTTTCAAATCCGTCCCATGTCCGGTCGACCCTTTCCTGGATGGCGAATTGGAACTTGGAGCCACTGGTTGAACGGATGGGGGACGTGAAACAGCCGTTCCTGCAGATCATCGGCTCAGAGGATGAGACGATACCGCCCGGAAATGCATTTGAGACGGAAACGCGAATCCGGCATGCCGAGACAATCAAGCTCAGAGGGTATGGTCATCTCGTCCACGAGGAAGAACCAGGCCTCGTTGCCCATCAGGTCCTTAGCTTCTCTGAGAAGACATTCGAGCCCGTCTAGCACCAATCATCACATCTGATCGGAGCCTGGGCCGTCTTCAATCGCATCTCTTTCAAGCGATGCCCGATACTCACCGAGCGCATTGTTCACTTCCGCGCCGAACAGGATCATGATCGACACACCGTAGAGATAGACGATCGCGATCATAAGACCTGCAAGACCAGCATAGAGTGCGGTGTAATTAGCAATTGTCCGCAGATAAAACGCGAAGAGTTCCGAGCCGATCAATATGCCGAGGATCGTGAAGATGATCCCAAAAATCAGGGAGTGAAAATTGCGACGTCCTGCAGGAAGGAAATAGTGAAAGGCATAGAGAGCGAGGCCCAGAACGGCGATCGAAATGCCGTATCGTGTGAGGCTTACAGAGACAGAAAACTCCGCCAGAACCGGAACAGCCGTCACAAGGTAGCGCCATAGGAACGGGGTGCCGACCAGGACAAACGCGACTGCGATAATCGAAAAAGCAACCAGGACAACGAAGATTATGCCTTGAAGGCGGCGCAGGAACCATGATCGTGTTTCGCGCACCTTGTAGGCGCGGTTGAGGCCATCGCGCGCATTCTCAATT
>JBCDCZ010000138.1:0-11561 GCA_039180865.1 Pseudomonadota bacterium
CATCAATAAAGAAATCGTCATGTCGATTGGCGCGGAAGGCGGTTATGCGGTCGGTCTTTGCGGCAAGGACGGCAACATGGTGACGGCCCGCAAGCTTCACCGGACGGAGCGGACGCCCGATTCCAATATCGAACGGATCGTCGATCTCGGTTTCGTCGGTGAGCCGAAGCGTATCAATACCGAGATCATCGAAATGCTGCGCAATGAAGACATCATCCCGGTCATCGCGCCAATTGCGCGCAGCGATGACGGACAGACTTTCAATATCAATGCCGATACGTTTGCAGGCGCGATTGCAGGCGCACTTTCAGCCAAACGCCTTCTGTTCCTGACAGATGTCCCGGGCGTTCTCGACGGTGACGGAAACCTCATTAAGGAACTCAGGATCGACACAGCGCGCGCTATGATCACGGATGGATCGATCTCCGGCGGCATGATCCCGAAAGTCGAGACATGCATCGAAGCGCTTGAAAAAGGTGTTGAGGGTGTCGTGATTTTGAACGGAACCACCCCACATTCAGTGCTATTGGAACTCTTCACCGAACATGGTGCGGGGACACTGATCACCCACTAATTGGCCACTTCCGCCCGAAGAGTTGCGGCCCGATTTGGAGATAATATGACCGGAATGTCGTCACCAAAACCCCATACGGAACTGCACGCGTTCGCGGATGTCGACACCTGGGTTTTTGATCTCGACAACACCCTTTATCCGCGCAAATGCGATCTCTTTGCGCAAATGGACAAGCGAATGACAGCTTACGTCCAGAAGACGCTGGATCTTCCCTTTGACGACGCCCGCAAAGTTCAAAAGGCCTATTATCGCGATTATGGCACGACCCTGCGTGGTCTGATGACGGTCAATCACATCGACCCGCTCGATTATCTCGAATTCGTCCATGACATCGACTACAGCCCGATCGAGCCTGCCCCGCAATTGCGTTCCGCCATTGAGAAGCTCCCAGGCCGCAAGCTCATCTTCACCAATAGCGACGAACCGCATGCACGGCGTACGACCGACCGCCTGGGCATTTCGGATCTCTTTCACGATGTCTTCGATATTGTCGCGGCGGATCTCATGCCAAAACCTGACCGTGTGACCTATGAGCGTTTCATCGACCGCACCGGCACGAAGCCTGAAAAGGCCGCGATGTTCGAGGATATCGCGCGTAACCTGATCGTGCCCCATGATATGCAGATGCGCACAGTGCTTGTCTCGGATGTTCCGGAAGGTGAAGCCTTAAGGCTTGATTTTGAACGGGCGCACGAAGATGCAGATCATATTCATCACCGCACGGACGACCTGACCTCATTCCTGGAAAAGGTGCACGTGGTCCTTTAGGAAGCAGCGCCTTTCGCCCCAAGGCGCGCGATGAAGAGCCCGCCAACGACCAGCATCAAAGCGAGCATGATCGGCAGGGTTACGACTTCGCCCAGAATAAGCGCACCGAGGATAACGCCCGATACGGGGATCAAGTTCACGCCGATCGAAAACATCGCGTAACCTATCCGCTGGATCAGGAAGAAGCGCACGACAAAGGCAAGACCCGAAGCGATTGCTCCAAGGAACAGAAGCCACAAGATCACATCCGGGCGGAGGTCCAGATTAACCGGCCCACTAACCGCCAAGCTAAACGGCACGAGCACGATTGTTGCGACCATCAGACAGATGGCTGTGAGCGACAATGACGGCAGATTGATGCGCCGGATCGTATAGCCGCCGGTTACAAAAAACGCGGCACAGCAAATCAAGACGCTTTTCGCAAAGAGGTCGTCAGACCCGAAATCAGTGAAGGCGGACGGGCCGACGATCAGGGCAATGCCTGAAAAACCGAAACATACGGCAATCAGTTTCGGCAAGGTAAAGCGCTCATCGGTTGTAAAGAAATGCCCCGCGAAGAGGGCCATGAACGGGCCGGTGCCCATCAGAAGCGCTGCTACACCCGCATCGAGTGTTTGAAGGCCCCAGGCAATCACGGTTGCCGGGACGATAAACATGCAGATTGCGACGAGGACAACCTTTAACCACTGGTCCCTCCCATTTGGCCAGCGCAGACCGATCCAGAGCGCAAAGGGAAATACCAAGAGGAACCCAAGCCCGGACCGAAGCGCCGAAACCCAATAAGGCCCAAGGTCAGGCACAACGATCTTCATTGCGACAAAGGCTAGGCCCCATGTGGTCATGGACGCGATCAGCATCGAAAGATCGAGAAAAGTGGGCTTCCTGATTTCGGGCATGCAGGCTAGCGCGCCTCTCCAGACCCGTTGACGGCGTTGTCCTCACCATAAAACCGGCTGACAATATTCCAACCCTCTTCTGCCGTATCAACAGCCTGGAACAGATTGACATCCTCAGGCGAGATCGTTCCCTCTTCCGCGAGCACGTTAAGATCAATCACGCGTTCCCAGAACGACTTTCCGAATAAGAGAACCGGAACCCGCTCCATTCGTCCGGTCTGGATGAGCGTCAGGGTTTCGAAGAGTTCATCCATCGTTCCAAATCCACCAGGAAAGACGGCAATTGCTTTGGCGCGAACCAGAAAATGCATCTTGCGGATCGCGAAATAGTGGAAATTGAAACAGAGTTCCGGAGTGACATAGGGATTGGGGGCTTCCTCCCGCGGCAGGACGATCCCAAGCCCAATCGATGGTGCGCCTGCGTCCGCAGCGCCTCGGTTTCCAGCCTCCATCACGCCCGGCCCACCTCCCGTTACGACAACATACTCGCTGAAATCAGTCGTTTTAGAGACTTCGGATGCCAAGCGCGCAAAAGCACGCGCTTCGTCATAATAGCGCGAGTTACGCTCCAGATTGCGTTTTGCTGTCTCGTTTTTCGCGGCCCATGCCGGTTTACCGGGTTCTGGAATCCGCGCACCGCCAAAGAGTACGACGGTAGAATTGATGCCACGTTCAGCGAGCATCATTTCAGGTTTCAGATATTCCAACTGCAGGCGGACCTGGCGCAGATCCTCCGAAAGCAGGAAATCCTCATCGGCAAAGGCCAGCCGATAGGCGGCAGAACGGGTCTGCGGCGTTTCCGGCACACGCTTAACGACCTCAAGATCGCTGGGTGCGCCTTTAAAAGCTCCGACTCTGTGACCCTTTTTCTGCGTCATTTCTGTCCTGTCCTGTGCCGGTTTTGCGGTGCACGCAGTCTGCCTGCACTCCTGAAATAGCCTTCAAGAGACGACAGTCACGGATTTTTCCGAAAGCGTTGCGTCTTGCAGTCTCTTCGCATAACGTCCGCGCGAATTTCCGTAAAGTCAAAAGCCGCTGGGACAACCTGTGATGAGCCATGCCGATCTTGAAAATACCATTAACGACGCGTTCGAAAATCGCGACGGGATAAACGCATCTACGACAGGGACTGTCCGCGAAGCCGTTGTTGCAGCGCTCAACCTTTTGGACAGGGGGCAAGCACGCGTCGCCGAAAAGAAAGATGGCGCCTGGGTTGTTAACCAATGGCTGAAGAAAGCGGTTCTCCTGTCATTTCGTCTGAATGATATGGCACCGATTTCCGGTGGACCTGGCGGCGCGACCTGGTGGGACAAGGTGCCGTCAAAGTTCGCAGGATGGGGAAACAGTGAGTGGGAGGCCGCTGGCTTCCGCGCCGTTCCAAACTGCACCGTGCGTCATTCAGCCTACATCGCGCCCGGCGTTGTCCTGATGCCGTCTTTCGTTAATCTCGGCGCATACGTTGACAGTGGAACCATGGTGGACACCTGGGCAACTGTCGGATCCTGTGCACAGATCGGCAAGAATGTGCACCTATCCGGTGGAGCCGGCATCGGGGGCGTTTTGGAACCACTGCAAGCCGGCCCGGTGATTATTGAAGATAATTGCTTCATAGGCGCACGCGCTGAAGTCGCCGAAGGGGTTCGCGTCGGCGAAGGCTCTGTCCTTTCCATGGGTGTCTATCTCGGAGCGTCTACCAAGATCATCGACAGGGCGACCGGCGAGATATTCATGGGTGAAGTCCCTCCCTATTCGGTCGTGGTTTCCGGCACCCTTCCCGGAAAGCCGCTTCCAGATGGAACACCCGGACCCAACCTTTACTGCGCCGTCATCGTGAAGCGTGTCGATGAGAAAACTCGCTCCAAGACGAGCATCAACGAACTCCTTCGCGACTGAGATTAGGATACGCCGCCTGTCGGCGGAAAAGTTTCCCTCCTTAGTTAACCGCCGATTAACCATAACCATCGGAATAGCGAAGCCCTAACCATCCGCCGTCGACCGAAATCACCATATCGCGTATCCTCACCCTTGAGTTGGTGAGTAACGGCGGTAACAGCCGATGGGTGTATTTTCGGAAAGACCGGGGCTTCGGGCGACGGCGACAGTGATTGCCGGGCTTTCCGCGGCCCTCATCTTCTCCCATCTCGCACTTGCCGGGCTTTTCTCGATCAGCATTGAAGCTTCAACTACCCCTGTCTCTGCGGATTACTGGATCTGGCTTGAGACTTGGGGGCTCCTAACGGCGTTTCTGCTGCCACTCGGAGCAATCGCTGCATTCGTCCTTGCCCGTTTGCATGCAGGGTTAACTGCGTCAATCGCGGCACTCCTTTTGGCGCTCCTTTTGGTGGTCACAGGGCTTGCCTCCGGGGTAGAAAAACCGTTTCCCGCTTTCCTATCGCTTTTTGCCAGCCTGGCGGCTTTCAGCCTCTATATCAGTCTTCTTTCGCTACCGAGGTTACCGCGCGGATACATCTAGCCGCATCCGACGAGATATTCTCTTGAGTTGAACGGAACCGTTCAACCCTTTGGTTAGACTTTTCAGAGAGACTGGTGGCAGACATCCAGACAGGTCCAGACCATGTTTGCTGCCCTCTTTTCCATCAAAGGCCGTTTGTCCTGCCGCACATTCTTGGTCCGTGTTCTTCTCACCTATGGGGCAGGCCTCATCCTTGCGTGGGGTCTTTCTTACTTGCTGTTCGGGACCTTGGCTTTGCCAATCCGACCGCTCGTCGTTAATCCGGACGCACTCCATGTCGCTCTATACAGCGTGCTCCCACTTCTTCTGAGTGCTCCCGTCTTTATCCGACGGTTACAGGACCGGGACCAGAAACCGATCCTTTTCATGATTTATCTCGGCATGACAACGGGCTTTGCGCTTTTCGTTGAACAAGCTCCGCTGGCGCCAGATCCTGCGAATCTCCAAGCTTTTGTCGCCTATCACGCACTTCACGCGCCAGTCTCCGTGATCGGACTATGGCTCTTGTGGGAATGTCTTTTCCTGAAAGGCACAAAGGGGCCTAATCGCTTCGGTCCAGATCCGCTCCACGGTCAAGAACCGGAAAGCCCTGCACACGCCGAAAGCGAGATCAAGGTGGTGGCCTTTCACCGCACCTCTACCAATTGACCACGGTCTCGAGCGCCGATAAAGGGGGACTATGGCTGACCCCCTTGCAATCACACAAAATCTGATCCGCTGCCCCTCTGTCACACCGGTCGAGGGCGGCGCGCTCGACTATCTCGAAAACCTTTTGAAGGCTGCGGGATTCGTAACACATCGGGTAATTTTTGAAGGCGACGGTTCCTATCCCGTTGATAATCTCTACGCCCGATACGGCACCGGGCACCCGCACTTCTGCTATGGAGGACATACCGACGTCGTGCCAGTTGGCGACGAAGGCGACTGGATACATCCACCATTTGGGGCCGTTATCGATGGTGATGTGCTTTACGGCCGCGGTGCGGTGGATATGAAAGGGTCAATCGGCTCCTTTACCGCGGCGGCTCTCAATTTCCTCGATGCCAATCCGGATTTCGGCGGTTCGATCTCGCTCCTCATTACAGGGGACGAGGAAGCCGATTCGATTAACGGCACAGAAAAGCTCATTCGCTGGGTTTATGAACAAGGCGAAACGATCGATGCCTGCATAGTCGGTGAACCAACAAACCTCAAAGTCATTGGCGACAGTATCAAAGTCGG
This sequence comes from Pseudomonadota bacterium, assembly GCA_039180865.1. Taxonomy (GTDB): domain Bacteria; phylum Pseudomonadota; class Alphaproteobacteria; order Rhizobiales; family JACESI01; genus JBCDCU01. The sequence goes on from JBCDCZ010000138.1 coordinate 5,933, forward strand.
TCGACGCGGCAGTCTTTCCGGCTCGCTCGTGGTCGAGGGGATTCAAGGCCACGTTGCCTATCAGGAAAACGCGGATAATCCGATCGCCCGGGCATTGCCGCTTCTGAGCGCTCTCATCGACACGCCACTCGACGACGGCACTGACCATTTCCAACCAAGCAACCTGGAAATCACAACAGTTGATGTCGGAAATCCCGCCAAGAACATCATTCCTGCCCGCCTTGAGGCGCGTTTCAACGTTCGTTTCAATGACCTTTGGACCGCGGAGACGTTGAAAGGTGAAATCCAAACCCGGCTTGATAGAGCCGCACAAGTCGGTACACAGTTTACACTCGCGTTCGTGCCGGTCGTTTCGGAAAATTTCCTGACACAGAATCCGGGCCTCATCGAACCGCTCGAACAAGCGATAGAGACTGTCACAGGACGACGCCCGGCGCTTTCCACCGGTGGTGGGTCGTCGGATGCCCGCTACATTAAGAATTACTGTCCGGTGATAGAGTTCGGTCTTTTATCCGAGACAATCCACAAGGTGGACGAGCGAACGTCGCTGGACGACCTTCAGACGCTGACACACATTTTCAACAGATTCCTCTGCATTTATTTCAACGCGGAAAAGTAAGGACTGCTGCGGTCGATGATCATTACCGTTCCGGAAAATGAAATCCGCAATGCGTTACGCGGTGCCCTGAAGATCTTTTTCAAAGAACCTGGGGCACTTAAACACTTCAATATTTCTCAACAGGGCTTTCTAAACTCGTTCCAGGCGTTCTGGATCCTGTTGATACCCATCGGCATTTCGACGTTGTCGGAGCGAAAGGCTTTGATGGCACAGCTGAATATGTCGCTGGAAAGCTTCCCGAGCGCCAGCTATTTCGGCGTATCGCTGATCTGGGGTGCCGCACAGTGGCTGCTGGTTCCCTTTTTGTTGTGGCTCGTTGCCGACCTCATCGGCATCAGAAGCCGTTACTTCGCCTATGTCGTTGCCCGGAATTGGTGCAGCATCATCGTTGGTTTCGCGTTCGCTATTCCTTCTCTGTTCCACGTGACAGGTCTTGTTCCGCACGAAGTCACGTTGCTCGCGCAGCTTATTCTGCTCGGTTTTGCGCTGGTGTATTACTATCAGATCGCGCGGGTCACGCTTGATAAGGAACCCTTCTTCTGCGTTGCCCTTGTTTCGGCAGATCTGCTGATCGACATTGTTATTGCAGAGATACAGTGGGCCATGGTTGTCGGAACCCTGCCGCATCTGCAGTAAGCTCGAAGACGCTAGAACCCGTCGTCGTAATCGACCTGGTAGAGATAGAGCCCGTCAGCGGGAGCCACCGGCCCGCATCTCTTGCGATCGCGCGCCTCCAAAGCGTTCTTCAGTTCGGCCTGATCCCATTTGCCATCGCCAACGAGCACGAGTGAACCCACCAGCGAACGGACCTGATTGTGGAGAAAAGAACGCGAGGACGCGTAAACTGTGATCTCGTCGCCCTCGCGCTCAACATCAAGCCGGTCAAGCGTTTTGACCGGCGACTTCGCCTGGCATCGCGCATGCCGGAACGTTGTGAAGTCATGGGTTCCAATCAGGATCTGGGCTGCCTCATGCATGGCGTTGGCGTCAAGCGGATGCTTCACCTGCCATGCCCGACCCTGGTCGAGGGCAAGCGGCGGTCTGCGGTTAATGATCCGGTATCTGTAATGCCGTCCGCGCGCAGAAAAGCGGGCATCGAAACCTTCCGGTGCAAGATCGGCGTTCAGGAGAACGATAGGCTGCGGTTTCAGGTGAAAATTGACCGCTTCCTTAAACCGTTCGACTGGCCATTCGCGGCAAAGATCAGCATGTGCGACTTGGCCTTCGGCGTGGACACCGGCATCCGTTCGGCCGGCAACGCCTAGGCTCACCGTCTCTCCGCAGAATTTGAAGATCGCTTCTTCGATTGCCTGTTGAACGGAAGGACCGTTCGCCTGGCGTTGCCAGCCCTGAAACAGACCTCCGTCATATTCGACCTTGAACCGGTAACGCGGCACCGCAATACGCTCTTAGGTAAGAACAATATCCGGCGCGATCTGATTGCCGCGCAGGAATTCGTCAGCGTTCATAACACCTTTACCGGAGCGCTGAACGCTCAAAAGGCGAAGGGCACCGTTGACGCAGGCGAAGACCAGTTCATCGGTGCCCTCAATCCGTTGACCAGGTGTACCGTTCGCTCCCTCCACAACTTCGGCTCTCAGAACTTTCACCCGATGCATCGTTCCGTCAATCGGCATTTCCGTCCATGCGCCTGGAAAGGGCGACAGACCGTGGACGTGGTTTCGAATATCCGAAGCCGACCGGTTCCAATCGATCCGGGTTTCGTCTTTCGTGATCTTTGCCGCATAGGTTGCACCGTCGTCAGACTGTTCCTCGAAGTGGAGCGCTCCGCGTTCCAGGCCGCCAAGAGCACGGACGACAAGGCTGGCACCAATCGTCATCAGACGATCATGCAAGTCACCGGCCGTCATCGATGGGTCAATTGCAACACATTCCGCAAGCCCTACCGGCCCGGTATCAAGACCCTCTTCCATTCTCATGACCATCACGCCGGTCTCTTGATCGCCCGCCATGATCGCCCTGTTGATCGGTGCCGCACCGCGCCAGCGCGGTAGGAGAGATGCGTGGAGGTTTAGACACCCAAGCCGCGGCGCATCCAACACCGCACTTGGCAGAATGAGCCCATACGCCACGACAACCGCGACATCCGCATCGTGTTCTTGAAACGTGGTGCGGTCGTCTTCGGCCTTGAGATTGGCAGGCGTGAAGACCGGAACCCCGAAGCTTTCAGCGGTTTTCTGGACCGGCGACGGCTTTAACTCCATCCCACGGCCCGCCTTTCTGGGCGGCTGGGTGTAACAGGCCACCACTTCGTGGCCATGCCCGATGATTTCAACGAGGGTCGGAACGGCGAAATCCGGGGTGCCCATGAAGACAACCCGCATCAGCCAACCTTCGCCTTTTTCATTTTCTGGAAGCGCTTGATCACTCGGTCACGCTTTAGCTTCGACAGGTGATCGATGAACAGAATACCGTCGAGGTGATCGATTTCGTGCTGGACACAGGTTGCCAAAAGGCCCTCAGCGGTCAATTCGCGCTCAGCGCCCTCACGGTCGAGATATTCAACGACAACGCTCGCAGGCCGTACCACCTCCGCATAATAATCCGGGATCGAGAGGCACCCTTCTTCGTAATAAGAAGGGTCCTCCGATGACCAGACAACGCGTGGATTGATGAGAAAGATGGGGTCGGGCGTCGTTTCCTCTTCCTGACCGGCGCCTTCTTCGTCGGCGCTGCGTTTGGCAACATCAATCGTTGCAACACGTTTCAGCATGCCGACCTGTGGTCCAGCAAGGCCGATACCCGGCGCGGCATACATCGTCTCGAGCATATCATCCATGAATGCCCGCAATTCGCCATCAACGGTTTCAACCGGCTCGGATTCCTGTTTCAGAATCTTGTCGGGAATGGTCAGTATTTCGAGTTTCGCCATGCGCCTGCAATATGGTCGAATGACCGTGGCGTCAAGGCGAAGGCGTTCAAATGAACGGTCCTTTCTCGATCATGCGAAGTTCTGTCCGGATATAGTATTCGTGCCTATTTATAGGCGAGCCGAACACTGCCCCACCGCCGCCCGTGCACCGTGACCGGTGCATCAAGTTCTTTCATGATGACGAAACGGCCGCTCCCCATATCGCGCCGATAGGTCTGAAGCAAAAGCGGGCGTTCGTTTTGTGCGGCCCGCAATCCCGCGCGATCATTGAAAATCCTGCGATTGCGGCAGTTGGCTGTGTTCCACGCTACGTCATCACCCTGAGGTTTTGAGAATTTCGTGTTATGCGTCGGGAGAAAGGCGTTGCGGTCAACGCATGCGGTGAAGACCACATGGTCAGCGAAATCTTCGAGCGTCTTTTCCTGAATTGGCGGCAGGACCTCGTCCGTAAACCAGACATATCGGGTCATGAATTGCTGCGGATTGGTTCCCGCGATCGGCTCATACTGCTCATCGAACAAATCGCGCTCTGAGATCTTGCCGGATGAGACGGCATTATCGAAAATCCCGGAGATTCGCGCAGCGTTTTCGGTAACAATATCAATCATCTTGGTGTCGTAGGCCTGCGCGCCATTGCTGATCGTTTCGACCAACAATTGGTCGAGGGTGTCGGTTATCCCTTCGATCTTCTGAGAGAACTCGACCAATTGTTCGGAGTCCTGATTGGCGTTTCCCGACAGCGTTGAGAATGCCCCGGCAAAGCTCTCACATGTCCGGTTGACTTCGCCGGTATGTTGCACAATTCCGCCGGTCACCGTTTCGATTTCGTCGACCGCTGACGAGACAGATTGAATGACGGTGGTAAACGATCCCGCGCGCTCGCCTACGGTCCGTGCATCTTCCGCGGCGGTCGTGCAACGGGCGTTTAAAACATCCAGGCTCTCCTTGATGCGCGAGATCGTCTCTTCGATATTGCTCGTTGCATCACTGGTGCTCTGCGCAAGCTGTTTCACTTCATTGGCAACAACTGCGAAGCCTTTGCCGGCATCGCCTGCACGCGCCGCTTCAATCGTCGCGTTAAGAGCGAGCAGATTGGTCTGCTTCGCGATTGTATCGATAATGACGGTGACCGCCCTGACGCTCTCCATTGCGGAGTTCAGATCAGCCATGTTCGTTTCGAAAGACGCAACTTCATTGATCAATTGATCAATTGCCGCGACCGCTTCGCCAGTATCAGCACGGCCCGAAGCAAGTGTGCTTTCGGTTTTGCTCGAAATTTCCCGAGCCTGATCCACGGTATGAGCGATCTGCTGTGTGTTTTCGCGCACCGCGACGAGGTCGCTCTCTAGATGCGTAAACCCTTTCAGGTTTTCAACGGAACGGTCGGCAACAGAGCAGATGGCACCGGCGATGTCGGCCATACCGAATCCGAATTTCCCGAGCTGACTGGCAACATTATCAAGCGTGCTTTGCAAATGCCGGTTACGTTCTTCCAGATCGGCGATGCGCTGGGCTGCGTCCTCATCTTCACGCTTGATCGGTTCAGCGAGGCTGTTTTTCTTCGATGAGAACATGCGGATTCCGGATATTCGCTTGGGGATTGGCACCACATATTGTGGTAATACAATTATGCTTTCCAAAGCGTTAACCAGTAAAACCGTGCAGTTTTGGTCCCCGGTTTTACGGTGGCTACCACCGCAAGAAAGCGCGCATAAAGATCGGCGTCGACGGGTCAGCATTTCATGAATGTCATCGAATCGGGTTATCTATCTGGGATGGATCTGAACGGCACCCTGCTTGTAATCGGCAATCGACCTGTCACGCTTGCGGAAGGCATCATCGGTGCCTGTCTGCTCGTCGGCCTCATCGGCGTCCTCTTTGTGGTCAGGTCAGCACGTTCCAACGCGGCAAGGCGCATCAGAGAAGAAGAGCAACTGAGACGAGCTGCAGAACTCGACCAGCGTTTGCGTGAGGTTGCCGCGCAGCAAGCAGAAATGACCGGGCGCATGCAGACCTTCGCTGATGTCTTCGGGTCGCGTCAGCAGGACCTCACCCGCGTTCTAGGCGAGCGCATGGATTCCATGACACATCGCCTGGGGCAGAACCTGGCCGAGACC
>JBCDCZ010000139.1:0-11541 GCA_039180865.1 Pseudomonadota bacterium
AAGGACGGACATGCGCCGCGACAGCGCGCAGGGAGAGACGAAAATGACCTACAAGAATTTCACACTCGACATTGACGACGACGGCATCGCACTCATCACCTGGGACATGGATGGAAAGTCTATGAACGTCATTGATGAGAGCGTTATGGACGACTTTGCAGCCCTCACAGCGGAAATCCGCGACAATGATGCGATCAAAGGAGCGGTCATCACCTCCGGCAAAAAGGGCTCGTTTTCCGGCGGCGCCGATCTCTCCATGCTTGAGGGCGCTCTCAAAGCCTATCACGCGGCGCGGACGAAAGATGAGGAAGCTGCCGTCAAGATGCTGTTTGAAGGTTCCGCCCGCCTCGGCACGCTCTACCGTGAGTTCGAACTCGTTCAAAAGCCGACTGTCTGCGCGATCAACGGGACCTGTATGGGCGGTGCGCTTGAGATGGCACTTGCCTGTAAGGCCCGGGTCGCATCCGACCTCGATTCTCTGAGGCTTGCGCTGCCGGAGGTGCAAGTTGGCCTCTTACCAGGCGCTGGCGGCACACAGCGTGTTGCGCGCCTGACAAAAGATATGCAAGCGGGTCTGCAAATGCTGATCCAGGGACAACGCCTCAAAGCACTCAAAGCTAAAACGCTCGGCCTGATCGACGAGGTCGCACCGGCAAAGAAACTCGTCCAGACCGCCAAGAAGATGATCAAGGACGGAGTGGTCGATCCCATTGCTCCCTGGGATAAAAAAGGCTTCAAAGCACCCGGCGGCAAAGTCTATTCCCCGCAGGGTATGCAGCTCTGGCCAGCTGCGAACGGGATCCTCCGCCAGGAAACGGCCATGAACTACCCGGCCGCCCAATACATTCTGTCCTGCATTTACGAGGGAAGCCTCGTGCCAATGGATACCGGCCTTCGCATCGAAGCCCGATACTTCACGGCCGCGATGAAGTCTCCGCAAGCGCAGAACATGATCCGCTCGCTGTTCCTGTCCAAAGGTGAACTTGAAAAAGGCGCGCGGCGTCCAAAGGATGTTCGCACGACCAAAATCAAGAAAGTCGGCGTTATCGGCGCAGGCTTTATGGGTGCCGGTATTGCCTATGTGACGGCGAAAGCCGGAATTGATGTGGTTCTCATCGACCGCGACCAGGACGCCGCCGACAAAGGAAAAGCCCATTCCGATCAATTGATGACGAAACAGGTGAGCCGCGGTAGTGCCAAAGCCGAAGACAAGGAAGCGCTGCTTTCCCGGATTGAAGCGACCACCGACTACAATGCCCTTTCCGAATGCGATCTGGTGATTGAGGCCGTTTTCGAAGACCGCGAAATCAAGCGCGTTGTCACTGAACAGGTCGAAGCTGTCATCAAACCAACCTGTATTTTTGCTTCAAACACATCGACGCTTCCGATCTCCGGGCTTGCAAAAGCATCCAAACGTCCAAAAAGCTTCATTGGCATCCACTTCTTCTCCCCTGTCGACAAGATGCTTCTGGTTGAACTCATTGTCGGCAAACGGACCGGGGATCGCGCCCTGGCGCTCGCCCTTGATTATGTGCGCCTTATCAAAAAGACCCCGATTGTCGTCAACGACACACGCGGATTCTACGCCAACCGCTGTGTCCTAAACTATATCCGCGAAGGCCAGTTGATGCTGACCGAAGGCATTCCGGCTGCCATGATCGAAAATGCCGCAAGAATGGCTGGTATGCCCGTCGGTCCTCTGTCGCTCTGTGATGAAGTCGCCATCGACCTTGCGCAAAAGATCATGAAAGCAACGGTCAAGGATCTCGGTGAGAAGGCGGTCGATCCGAAACTGATGGAGATGGTCGATACGCTCGTCGATACCCATGGCCGCCTTGGGCGCAAGAACGGCAAAGGCTACTACGATTATCCTGCCAAACCGCAGAAGAAACATCTCTGGCCTGGATTGGCCGATCTCTATCCGCCGGTCGACAACCCAGATGCGATTGATGTTCAGGAATTGAAGGACCGTCTGCTTGTGGCCCAAGCACTCGAAGCTGCCCGGGTCTTCCAGGAAGGCGTCGTAACCGATGTGCGCGAAGCCGATGTCGGTTCGATCCTTGGTTTCGGGTTCGCGCCATGGTCTGGCGGCACATTGTCCTACATCGATATGATGGGCACACCGGCTTTCCTGGATCTCTGCAAAAAACTTCAGAAAAAGCATGGAAGTCGCTTCAAGCCGAATTCATTGCTAAACGAAATGGCAGTTAACAATGAACGCTTCTATGAGCGCTTTGACCCGAAAGCGCCAGTCGCGGAAGCTGCCTGATCAAGCAATCGGCCATCAGGGCACCTAATGCTCTGATGGCCCAATAAACGACTATTCTTACCTGAATGCGCGCAGTGCTTGAAAGAGCGAATGGATCAGACCAATGAGTGCAATCGATTATTACTTTTCCTGTTCCTCACCTTTTACCTATCTCGGTAACGCGCCGTTCCGCGCGCTTGCCGAAAAACATGGATGTGCTGTTAACGTAAAGCCAGTGAATATTTTCACGATATGGGAGCAATCCGGGGCTGTTCCACCACAAAAACGACCGCTTATCCGGCAAAGGTTACGCCTGATTGAGTTGCAAAGAATTGCTCTTCATCTTGGTGTTCCGATCAATAAGAAGCCGAAATTTCATCCGGTCGATCCAACCCTGTGCGACTGTATTATCATCGCTTTGACCCAAGAGGGCGCAGATCCATGGCCCTTCATGCAAGCGGCCTTCGAAACCGTCTGGGTAAATGAGGGCAACATCGCTGAAGAAACTACGCTTTCCGGTCTCCTCGGAGATCTTGGACACGACAGTGCGGCTTTAGTCGAGAAAGCTCGCACAGGCGATATCATTGAACGCCGTGAACAGAATAGCCTGGATGCCATTGCCGCTGATGCCCCTGGCGTTCCGTCTTATGTGCTCAACGGCGAGTGTTTCTGGGGCCAGGATCGCCTTGACCTTCTCGATGAAGCGCTGACAAGTGGGCGCGAACCGTTTCAACCGTAACATCGAAGATGTTGCCCTAAACTCTAAGAAAAATATCTTTGGGGTACTATTCCTAATTAGGCAATATTCCTGAGCGGAGTTTTTCTCAGTGCTCAAGAGAAAATGAACTTAATTTATCCACATAGTGTAAAGTTTCGTTACATATTCCGGCGTGGTCATTCGACAGAGAAATTAGGAATCCAAACGCAGTACAAGGAATCGTTCTGATCAATGCTTGGCGAATACGTCATACATTTATCCAGGAGGGTTACAAAGCTTGATCGAACTTGAGGGGATGTGATGTTTTCACACAAGCAGATCTGGACAGCCATTGATCGTCTCGCAAGATACAACAATCTGAGTGCATCGGGTCTTGCGCGGCGAGCTGGTCTAGACCCTACGACTTTTAACAAATCCAAACGCTTTGCCAAGGATGGCCGTGCACGTTGGCCGTCCACCGAATCTTTGGCGAAGGTCCTGTCTGTGACGAACACCGATTTCGATACGTTCAACCGTTTCGTCACAATGCGCCCGAATGACGAGCTTTCGTCGGTGGACCTGCCGCGAGAATCGTCCTCGATCCCGATGCTTGAGTTTTCGGAAGCCGCATCGAACGACGTGTTTGACAGCGACGGTGATCCAACCGGCGACAATTGGCAGGCTCTCGACCTCGGTGCGCTCAAAGACCCGAGCCTTTACGCATTGAAGATCAATGGCGGGGAAATGGAACCAGTCTACCGTGACGGCGACGTTCTTCTGGTTTCGACAACAGCAGAACCCCGGTCAGGCGACCGCGTCATCCTGCGCACCAATGATGGAGAAATCACCGCCAGAACGCTTGTTATCGCGAATGGCGAAGACATCAGTCTGGTGGCTCTCAATCCGGAAGCCGCGAATACTGAGATCCCACGATCGGAAATCACATGGATTTCGCGGATCGTATGGGCCAGCCAATAATACTTATCGAGATACTCTGGCCTCTTAGCGTGACGAACGAAGGTCGAAAACGCTAAAAAGTCTTCCAAGCGCACCGCGCCGTTCATCACCTTCAGTAACTGGAACTTCTGACGCGAAGACCTGAGTCTGGGCCTCTGCCAAAGCCGTTTGTGATGAGATGACGGTTCGGTCGGAAACCGGCCGGTCGGCGACTATCGTAACTGGTGCGGGCGGGCGCTTCTCAGGAAGTGGGACACGTGGGCCCGTTCGGGCACGCGGGAACGGAATTGACGTCCGCAGTCCAGCAGTGGCGAGGCTTTCTTCAATCGCGCCCTTCTTCGCACCTATTTCAGAATCAACCACAACGGACCCATCATCCAAAGCAACCACTTCCTGCACACCAGGCGCAGGACCTTCCGGTTCACTGATTGGATCCGCCTCGTTGGTCGCATCGACCGATGCCACGTTCTGGTCGATCGCGTAGTGAACCTCCCGTAGTTGTGCCTTTAGAACCGGCGCTCCGCTATCGTCTTCAACCAGTACTGTTTTGAGGCTCTCTTGAAACGTCTCTGACGCCGAAATCCCGTCCTCTTCGGAAGACGCTTGAGGCGCATTTGTCTCGATTGCTGACAAGGCAGGACCGTCCGCACTCACCTGTGGTCTAACCTGAACCAACGCAGGCTGCGTAATATCGGTGAATTCGAACCGGTGGGCCTCGATATGCACAGTTGGGAGTGTCCGTGGTGCGGGATCGATGGACGCAACGATCAAAGCTTCTTCTTTGATCGCTTGGTCCCCTTCGCCCGGGTCAACGCCAAAATCATCATCAGGGGCGATCGACTGGGTTATTGTGGTTGTGTCGACGGTTTCCGATGGGACGGACTGCAACGGCTCAATCGAGATGCCTTCCGCCCCCTCTGGAGCGTCATCGTTAGCAGCAGTAACCTCCTGCAGAGCCGTCTCGTTTCCAATTCGTCCGTCGTTTACAGCCTCTGCGAATTCGATACTGCCAGGCCGTGGCCGGGGTATTGCGGGTTCGAAGGGCGTTGCCTCGACCTCACCGAAAACAAATCTTCGATTGCCCGGCACTGTGTGAACAACCTTAAACCCCTCGGCACGCAACGTACGCAGGAATTGAGGCAAAGCCCTTGCCGTCTTATGTTGGATATCGTGGAAAAGGATCACTCCGCTTCCGCGTGCGCGCAACCTGTTGAGGACCCTATTCAACATCACCTCAGACGATGACTTCTTCCAGTCGAGACTGTCGATGAACATGTCGAAAACGATCAAACCGGCATCCTTGACAATCCGGTCAGTGCGTTGCGATCGGTCAAGATAAGGATAACGGAAGAAGTTTGATGCTTTGTACGGTGTTCCTTTGAGCGCCCAATTGACGGACCGCATTCCGCGCCGCAACTCAGCCGCGATTTTTTCATTGCCATGGCGGGTTAGAAAAGGATGGCTTTGCGTATGGGTGGCGATTGTGTGGCCTTCCCGTGCCGCGCGTCTTACCAAATGCGGAAACGTCCGAGCAGAGCGGCCAAGGACATAAAACGTTGCCTTTGTGCATTCTGCGGCAAGGGCCTCGAGAATCCGATCGGTAATTCCCTCGCGCGGACCATCGTCGAAAGTGAGGACAACTTCGCCGGGCTTCAGCCCGATACTGCCCGTTTTTCCAGTGCCCAGGAAAAAGCCAGTACGGCGCGTGACTTTGATTTCGCGATGAACGCCAAGTGCATTTGAATCTCTGCAGGATGCCGCTTGCGCCTCAGATACAACGCCAGGGATGGGCAAAACCGAAAACGCGGAAATGCCTAGCATGGCGCACAAGACCATTTTCAATCCGGGATGGGCATGCCGACGGACATTTCGACCGGCTTTTGCCGTTACTTTGTACAAAACCGCTGTCGCTGTCATAGAGATCTACCCGCCAGGGTCATTCGAGGCACGCTCTTGCCTTCAATGCCCGGAAATCTGCGCAACTTTGTGTCCACCCCAATGGTTGTCACCTAAACACACCTTGCGGGTTAATGTGAATTGCAAATCACAATTTAACCGCAATTATGCGTGACTGCGGCACCTTTTCCCGCCGTCTTTCTTATCCAGTCCTGAGAAAACAACGATCGATCGTCAAACGCCCTTTCCCCGACCACATGCCTTTAAGAAACTCGCACCGTTCTGAACCTACCAACCGAACAGGCCGCGCCCTGACGTTGTGCACGCACCATCAGCATAGGCGCAAAATCGGATGAATAGGTTAACGCGATACGCCTAATTTTTGGCTCAAAATCAATTTGCCAAAACCGGCAGGCTTACCAAAAACTCGATATTTTCTTTTCTATTCAATAATTTGCGAGAAGGCACTGTCTTCAATGCTTTCCCCCTTCGCATGACAAATGAGCGGCCACTTTAACCAGTCAGCTCACCATTCAGGGCTTTATCAATAAGCATTTGCGTTGCTTCGACGCCGTAGAGCGCCATAAACGAGCCAAACCGCGGTCCCTGATCCTGACCAAGCAGGATCTGATAGAGCGCCTTGAACCATTCCCGGAGATTCTCGTAGCTGTGGTCCTTGCCGACTGAAAACGCGAGGGTTTGCAGGGATTCGGCGTCATGGCTTTCCAAAACATCGGTGAGCCTTGCGCGAAGATCAGCAAGCGCCGCCCTTTCACGGTCATCGGGTTCCCGAAAGACTTTGCCCGGCTTCACAAAATCTTCAAAATATCGGATCGCGTATCCGACCAGTTGATCGAGTTTGGGATGATCCTGCGGCGTCAAATCCGCTTCGTAACTGGTAATAAATCCCCAAAGTGTTTGCTTGTCCGATGCATTGGAAGCCGACACCAGATTGAGGAGCATCGAAAAGGAGATCGGCATATCGACATCCGGGACAAGTCCGCCATGGATATGCCAGGCCGGATTTTGCAATTGCTCGTCCGCTGTCTGCTCGGGGATTTTCCGGGCGAAGGTCCCATATTCATCAACCGCTTTCGGTATCACATCGAAATAGAGCCGTTTGGCAGTTCGCGGCTTCTGATACATGAAAAGAGCAAGACTTTCCGGCGACGCATAGGTCAGCCACTCATCGATCGAGATCCCGTTGCCCTTCGTTTTCGAGATCTTTTCGCCCTTGTCGTCAAGAAACAGCTCGTAACAATATTGCTCAGGCGGACGCGCTCCGAGGATACGGCAGATCTTCGAATAGATCCCGCCATTGATCTGATGGTCCTTGCCGTACATTTCGAAGTCCACGCCGAGTGCTGCCCAACGCATTCCGAAGTCCGGTTTCCATTGCAGCTTCACGTGTCCGCCAGTGACCGGAAGGGTCACATCACTGCCGTCTTCATCTTCGAACGTGATTGTCGCGTTCGTCGCGTCGACTGCTTTCATCGGGACATAGAGAACGTTGCCATTTGTTGGTGAAATCGGCAAAAAAGGAGAATAGGTCGCTTGCCGCTCCGGGCCGAGCGTTGGAAGCATTACATCCATGATGTCCTGATACTTTTCGCAGGCCCGTTTCAGCATCTCGTCGAAACGACCGGATTTATAAAGATCCGTCGCGCTCAAAAACTCATATTCGAAGCCGAAGTGATCAAGGAACTCTCTGAGCTTCGCATTGTTATGGTGAGCGAAGCTCTCATGCTCCGATCCAAACGGGTTTGGGCAGGCCGTCAGCGGCTTGTTCATGAAGGCTTCAAGCATCTCAGGATTCGGCACATTGCCGGGGATCTTGCGCATCCCGTCCATATCATCTGAAACGCACAAAAGACGCGTCGGTATCCGGTCTTCCGTCAGAACGCGAAAAGCATTGCGGACCATCGTTGTGCGCGCGACTTCGCCAAACGTCCCGATATGCGGGAGACCCGATGGCCCGTAGCCGGTCTCAAAAATTGCCTCGCCTTTACCGGTCTGCTCGAGCCGCTTGACGAGCTTGCGCGCTTCTTCAAATGGCCAGGTTTTCGAAGTCCGGGCGGCGGCAGCCAATTCAGGCGTTACGGTCAAACCATTGCCATGCCCTATTGCCGCAGCAGTCGCGGAACCTTCGTCTAGGACGGATTGTGAAGTCATTATTCGTTCTTTCGGCAAAGATCCGTGTCCTCTTGCAGAACACGTTTTCTTCGGCAGACGTTTTGACATTTCAGCCGCTTCAGCAATTGTCTTCAACGTCGCCGCGTTTTGTCTTCCGTTTATGGGATGACCCATCCTTTGGCAAGCACCGCCTTTTCCGTTTAACGCGACCTTCACTGCCCTTTGCCCAGAAGGTGTCTTGAATGGCTGGCGAAGACGCCTTACACACACTTCCGAATACAGGAAGCAGTCGCAATTGCTGGCTGTTTCCGACGGTCTCACAGCGGAGCATGAAATGAGTTTGAATCTTACCCACCATGAAGCCCTGATCTACGTCATGGTCACGATGTCCGCGGTGGACCAGAGTATGGATGAAACTGAACTTCTCAGGATTGGCGATCAGGTCAAGATCCTCCCAGTGTTCAAGGATTTCAACCCGGACGACCTCGTCCGCGTCGCAACGGTTTGCGGCGATATCCTGCGTGAAGATGACGGCCTTATCGCGGTACTCGATGCAGTCGCAGACGCTTTGCCGCTTCACCTTTACGACACGGCCTATGCACTTGCTGTCGAGGTTGCTGCTGCTGACTTGCATATTGAGCAGGAAGAACTGCGTTTCTTGCAGATGTTGCGTGACCGGCTCGATCTCGACAAACTCTCCATTGCCGCCATTGAGTACGGTGCGAAAGTCCGTCACAGGTTGCCATAACGCTCTTCGCTTGAACGCGACAGGTCGCTTGCCATATCAGAGTTTGGAAGCGGATCCTTCCTTATCCGCCTCGGCAAGAAAGAGGGCGTTCGATGGACTTCCTGGCAGACAACGAACCGATCATTCGTCTTTCGGCGTTTTTGTCGATCTTCGTCGCAATGGCCGCGCTCGAACTGATGCTGCCGAGACGAAAGGGCGCGGAATATGCCGGAACCCGATTGAAAGGCCGCCGCTGGCTCACTCATGGCGTGTTGACGGTCATCAACAGTATAACACTGCGCTTTGTTTTCCCTGCAGCAGCCGTTGGTACAGCACTCTACGCGCAGGAAAACGGAATCGGACTTTTCAACGTCATCGACGTTCCGGTTATTGTCGCCGCGATTATCGCCTTCCTCGTTCTGGATTTTGCAGTCTGGCTTGAACATTGGGCAAGCCACAAAATCCCGCTCCTGTGGCGCATTCATCGGATGCACCATGCCGATGTTGATTTCGACGTGACGACCGCCCTTCGATTCCACCCACTTGAGATATTACTCTCCATGGTCTGGAAAGCGGCGATCGTGCTGGCTCTCGGTGCACCACTTGTGACTGTTTTGATTTTCGAAATCGTACTCAACGGAATGGCGATGTTTAACCATTCCAACCTCAAGCTCCCGCTATGGCTTGATCGTATCGCGCGCTATTTCGTGGTTACCCCGGATATGCACCGGATCCACCATTCGACACGGATGGTCGAAACCGACAGCAATTATGGTTTCAACCTTTCCATCTGGGATCGTTTGTTCAGGACATACACCGAAAATCCGAAAGACGGTCACACCGGCATGACGATCGGCCTCGAATATTATCGCGACGATAAGCCTTCTGATCTTCTTTGGATTCTCGCCTTGCCGTTTACAGCGCTGCGAGATCGGGTGCTTCAGAAAAAGCTCACCGGAAAATAACGCAAATAAAGCTCTGCGTATTTGCCGGACCGCATGAGACGGCGCAGACCATTATCGAGAACCTGGCGCATATCCTCCCGGGCGTTTGGGACGGCAATCGTCAGGCCGGGGCCAAAGAACTCGGTATCGATGTATGGACCGCCCACGAAAACACAGCAATCCGCCGCATTTCTGCTTTGCAGCCAAAACGCCGTTTGCACACCATCGGCAAACCCTGCATCGACCTCGCCATCGCGTACCGCTTTTCTCAAAGCCGCCTGATTTTCGAACGACTTGATCTCAATCCCTTCAAAGAAGGTTTCGACATACGCGGCATGCGCAGTTCGCTCCTGAACCCCGATCGTTAAACCCTCTACATCATACCAGTCCGGTCTGCTCGTTGCCTTCTCGCCGGTTGCAAACAACCGCGCAGGAAGCCTGAGATAAGGCTTTGAGAACGCGTAAATCCGCAAGGTTTCGTCGGTCATTCTGAGGCCCGCGATAATCGCATCACCCTGACCTCGTTCGAGGGCGGCCGGAAGCTCATCCCACGGCAATGCCTGCATGGTACAGCGCGCCTTGATCTCGAAGCAAAGCTCGCGAGCAAGCCCAATATTGAACCCCTCCAGACGGCCGCTGGGGTCCACAAAACTGAAAGGCGGGAAGTCCGAGGTCGTCAGAAAGCGCACAGTCCTGACAGTCGTGGTGCCGACGGATGGCGCGATCGAATTCGGATTCAGGAATTGAGGGACGGTGACAAGGCTGTTTTCCGGCGTGCTATCCTGACCTTCTTCAACCGCTTGCTCTGAATCTGGCCCGTTCACCGGAGCATCGTTTTCAACGTTATCCGAGGACCCGCCGCCGATTTCCGTGAGACCGTTGAGCGGAGCCGTAACCGGTTCCAGGGTCGCGTCCTGGGCCGCAGCACAAACAATGAATGCGAGCCAAACGAAACTGCCTGCGCAAAGCGCCTGCGAGATCCGTTTGAGGCGATGGGTTTCCATCATAAACGCGTTCCTAAGTAAGCTCGGCGATCGCGGCCCTTAGTTCGGCCAGGCCGGTCCCTTTTTCACTCGACGTTGCCAGAACCTCCGGGAAGGCCGCCGGGTGGCGCTTGAGAGCCGCTTCAACATTGCTGATCGCAGTCGCTAATGCCGGCGGCTTGATCTTATCCGCCTTGGTCAGCACCGCCTGATAGGACACCGCTGCCTTATCGAGAAGTTCGAGCACATCTTCATCATTCGCCTTTAAACCATGGCGGCTGTCAATCAGAACATAAACGCGGCGCAGATTCACACGCCCCCGCAAATAGGCGACGATGAGTTCGTTCCACTCTTCAACGATCGGGAGCGGAGCCTTGGCATATCCGTAACCCGGCATATCCACGATCGCGAGCGGTGCCTCTCGGGATGTTTCCTCACCAGGAACGAAATAATTCAATTGCTGAGTCCGTCCCGGCGTATTTGACGCGCGGGCCAGCGCTTTCGTTCCAGTGAGCGCGTTAATCAGTGAGGATTTCCCGACATTGGACCGACCGGCGAAGGCAACCTCGACCCCGGCGAAATCCGGGAGGCCATTCATGTCAGCAACGCTCAACCAGAAGGACCATTGTTGCGCGAAAAACAGCCGCCCTTTCTCAAGGCGAGCGGGATCGCGCGCAGCATCGGTCATTGTCGCCTAGTCCGACTTCATCTGGCTCGACTTCTTGTCCTTTCGGAACGTGTCGAGGATGTTGCCCATAATGTCCACATCAACGCCCTGTCTGCGCATAATGATGTATTGCTGCAGAACGGAGAGCAGATTGTTCCAGGCCCAGTAGATCACCAATCCGGCCGGGAATGCGGCCAGCATGACCGTGAAAATAACCGGCATCCAGTTGAAGATCATCTGTTGCGTCGGGTCCGGTGGCGCAGGGTTGAGTTTCATTTGGACGAACATC
>JBCDCZ010000140.1:0-11496 GCA_039180865.1 Pseudomonadota bacterium
ATTATTCCTCTGATATCGACCTGATTGTCTTTTACGAGGCGATGCGGGTCCCGATTGCCGAAGGGGCTGAAATCCAACGCGTCATGGTGCGGGTCGTTCAGCATGTCGTGAAGCTTTGTCAGGAGCGCACTGAACACGGATATGTCTTTCGGGTTGATTTGCGCCTCAGGCCTGATCCCGGCTCCACAGCGGTTGCAATCTCAACCGATGCAGCTCTCCAGTACTACGAAGCGCTCGGTCAGAACTGGGAGCGGGCTGCCTATATCAAGGCGCGCATCATTGCAGGCGACGATAGGGCCGGTGAAGCCTTCCTAAAGGAATTGCAACCCTTCGTTTGGCGCAAACACATGGATTTTGTCGCTGTCCGCGACGTTCACGCCATGAAGCGCCAGACCCATCTGCACAAAGGGCATGGCAAAATCGCGATGGAGGGTCATAACGTTAAACTGGGTAGGGGCGGGATCCGCGAGATTGAATTCTTCGTCCAAACCCAGCAACTGATTGCTGGAGGGCGCAATGCCGACCTCAGGGCGCGTGCGACCGTCATGATGTTGAAGCGCTTATCCAGTGCCGGCTGGATCACCGAGGACACCGCTGAAACGCTGACCGGCCATTACGGCTTTCTCCGCAGACTGGAACATCGCATCCAAATGCGACGGGACGAGCAAAGCCATGTCCTGCCTAAAGATCCGGAACAATTTGCAGCTCTCGGCCGCCTCATGGGTTTTAATGAGGATCAAGCCTTTCGTTCGGCTCTCGCCACCTGTCTTGAAAGCGTTGCGGCTCACTATGCCCGTCTCTTCGAGGACGATCAGGATTTGGGTGTTGGAGAGGGGGCATTGGTTTTTGCCGGTGACAAAGACGATGCAGAAACCCTTAAAACCCTTGAAAGTCTCGGCTTCCAAAATGCGGTGCAAGTTTCCGGCATCGTAAGAGGATGGCACAAGGGGCACTATCGTTCGACACGCACGGAACGTGCAAGAAGCGTTCTGACCGCAATGACGCCTCATCTGATCTCGGCGTTTTCTGAAACGGCCGATCCGGATCGTGCATTATTTGCATTTGACGCCTTCCTGAAAAGCCTACCTGCCAGCATCCAACTCTTTAGTCTGTTAAACGCCAACCCGCATCTTTTGTCCCTGATCGCTCAGGTGATGGGAAGCGCGCCGCGGCTTTCCTCAACGATAGCGCGTGCACCGCACGTTTTCGACGCCTTGCTGGAGCCGGCGTTCTTCGGTTCTTTGCCATCGGCGGCGATGCTGCGCGATCAATTGTCAGCGAGCCTCTCGGAAGCCAGTGACTACCAGGATGTTCTTGACCGCGTTCGGGTCTTTACCCAGGAACAGCAATTCCTGATTGGAACCAGGCTCCTGTCCGGTACTGTGTCGACCCTCGAAACTCAGGCGCTTTATACGACGCTTGCTGATGTTGTCGTCGAACGGCTTTTCGAAGAGGTGAGGCTCGAACTCGAACGCCAACACGGAAAGATCGATGGGGGCGACGCAACTGTGCTTGCCATGGGCAAGCTTGGAAGTTGTGAGATGACACCGACATCCGATCTCGACCTGATCGTCATCTACGATGCGCCGAACGGATTGACACAGTCGGACGGGCGGCGCCCCTTGCCGGTTTCGCAATATTACACGCGTCTAACCCAGCGGTTTGTTTCTGCACTCTCGGCGCCGACCGGCAAGGGGATTGCCTATGAGGTCGATTTTCGTCTGAGACCGTCCGGAAAGGCGGGTCCGCTCGCAAGTCCCCTGTCCGCATTCGAGCTTTACCAGCGCGAACAGGCATGGACGTGGGAACACGCTGCACTGACCCGTGCACGGCCGGTGGGCGGGGGCGAGGTGCTTCGTTCAAAGCTTGCAGATGTCGTTAGATCGGCGCTGACCGCGGCGCGAGATCCGAAGAAGATTGCTGACGATCTGGCGGACATGAACAGCAGAATTCATGAGGCAAAGCCCGCCTCGTCGATATGGGACATCAAGACCGCGCCCGGTGGTCTCACTGATATCGAATTCCTTGTTCAATATTGGCAATTGGTGCTTGCCGACCGCAATGATGCGATCCTTTCTTCTCACACCGGTCAGGCGTTGAAGAATTTGGCTCAGGCCGGGCTCGCCGATCCTGATGACATCGCGGTTTTGTCGCGAAGCTACGAGATTTACTCCGCGCTCCTTCAGATCGTTCGCCTTTGCTACGACGGTGAGGGCGATTTTGAAGAAGCGCCGGAGGAACTGAAAACACGGCTTTGCCAGATTGCGGAAGTCCCCGATCTGGTGCGCTTGAAGGCAGAGCTTATGAATTCCCAGCAGGCGGTCAGGGTTATTTTCAACCGTGTGCTGGGTGTTACCGGTGAGGGAAGTGCGTCTTCACCGGATCTTGTGTCGGGGGCGACACAACCATGAGGAAAACCATCATGAAACGTGTAAGCACGAAAGCAAGGTTAAGCGCTGCGGCTCTTTTCGCCGTGGGATTCGTTGTAACAGGGGTTATCGCCGTTAAGAGCGACGAGGCGAAGGCCCACGAAAATGGCTAGAGGGGCGGTTTCTTAAGCCGGTTTATCGCCATGGATGAAAATAACGACAATCAGATTTCGCTCGATGAGTTCCTGAAGCAGAGCGGGAAACGTTACGAGCGCGTTGATCAGAACGATGATGGTCGCGTGACGCGTGAGGAAATGCGCGAAGTCATGAGAGCGCGGCATGAGGAGCGCGGAGGCCATGGTGGTTGGCGTCACAGACACGGAGGGGGCAAGGCCCGTGGCCACGGCAGGCGTTTCTTCGGTGAGTTTGATCTCAACGAAGATGGTGAGATCACGAAAGCAGAGTTTGACTCCCGTCTGACGAAATACTTTGCACTCGCAGATCGCGATGATGACGGAGCGGTCTCAGCACGTGAAATGGAACGGGCTCGACCGATCTTTGCCGCCATGCGGGCAGCCGGACGGGGTGGTAAGCACCGTTGGTACCGCCATTCTGCGCACCATGGTGAAAGAGGTGTAGAAAGCCGCAATGGCGACAATTCTCCTGACCCGCGCTTTAACGGGCCGGATGCACCAGCAGAGTAAGTCTTAGTTGGACAGTTTTGCGATTGGGGATCGTCGCTTATGCGGCGATCTCGCCATCCTTGGCTTGTGCGGGAAGCTTGATGTGGACCTCTGTTCCAATATCGAGTTTTGATTGGATTTCCAGCGATCCACCGTGCATCTCGATCAGGGACTTCGAAATCGCGAGCCCAAGTCCTGAGCCTGTATGGTTTTTTGTCATCTGGCTTTGAACCTGCTTAAACGGTTTGCCAAGTTCCTCCAGGGCTTCCGGCTCGATACCGATACCGCTATCGGTAACAACTAGCGAAACTTCGCTCTTGCGCTCCAAGCACTGCACAGTGACTCTGCCGCCTGATTTATTGAATTTGAGGGCGTTTGAAAGAAGGTTGTCAATTGCCTGCTCAATGGCACCGGGATCGCCGTTGAAGGCCAGTTTTGGCGGAACTTCGACTGTAAGCGAAACATCCGAAACATCGGCTTCGCCAGCAAACGTTTTGGCGCTGTTTCGCACGATCCGGGCCAGATCAAATGTTTCTCTCTTGAGACTGAAACGACCGGATTCAATTTCTGACATGCTGAGAACATCATTGATAAAGGCGAGCATGTAAGTGCCCGCCTTGTTGATGTCCTGGCAATATTCGGAGTATTTTTCTGAGCCGAGTGGTCCGAAGGTGCTGCTTTGCATGACGTCGGAAAATCCGATGATCGCGTTGAGTGGTGTGCGCCATTCATGGGAAATATTGGCAAGAAACTCTGACTTCGCCGCGTTTGCGCTCTCAGCAATTTCGCGCTGGACCGTTAGTTTGTCAGCGAGTTCACGGAGTTCCTGTTCAGATTTTTCGAGCTTTGAAACGCTTGTCTCAAGTTCCTGCTCGCGTAATCTCAGAGCCTCCTGGCTTCGTTTGATCTTGGTGATGTCCGTTCCGATCGAGACATATCCGCCGTCTGCTGTGCGGATCTCATCAACCTGCAACCACCGCCCGTCGCTGAGCTGACATTCGGTTGGGCTCTCGTTGATGATCTCGTGCGATACGATGTTTGCATGAAGGGAAGGTTGCGGAGTACGGGCTTGGCTCATGACATCAAAGTACGGCGCTCCCGGAACACCGAGCTCCCGAGGAATACCGTTGAGTTCACGGTACTTTTCGTTGCAGACAACAAGTCTGTTCTTGTGATCCCAAAGAACGAACGCTTCTGACAGAGTTTCGATGGATTCGCGGAGCCGTGCGTTGGCAGTCTTGTTGTCCTCTGACAGCTTCACCTGCTCAGTAATGTCTATGCATATGCCAACAAGGTGAATGCTTTCACGGTCCGGCTGTTCGACGACTTCACCACGTGCGCGCACCCAGATCCAATGACCGTCGTGATGGCGCATACGGTAGATCAGGTCGATCTGGTTGAGCTTTCCTGCGAGGATATTCTCTGCTGTCTGAAGCAGATCGACGTCATCTGGATGAATGAGCTCGTCTATCTCTCCAAAGCCCATCAGTGCGTGGCGAGGCGGTATGCCGACGATCTCGAACATGGAAGACGACCAGAAGACACGACCGCGCTGAAGGTCCCAATCCCATAGACCGCACCGGCCCCGTGACAGGGCTGTGTCGAAGCGCGCATAGCTTTGCTGATAGATTGCGTCAGCTTCTTCTGCTCTGCTTGATTGGGAAAAGAAGGCAAAAAGCACGACGCTGAGAAGGACCGTTGTGCCGATAAAGATTGAAAGATTAAGGCTGACGTCTGCTTGCCAGTCGGCGAGAATGTCCGCGTGCGGTTGATAGATAACGACGGCACCGAGGTCGTTCGGCAAGTGATGAAGTGCAACAAAGACCTGTTCCTGGGTGGCAATGAGCGGAACCGTCTGCACGCCCGCGCTTTGCCCAAAGGTTAAGAGCGCTTGTGTATCTTTGAGGACGTCTGCGACATAGGTTCCCCGATAACCGGTCGAGATGGGCGCATCGGCATAGATCAGCCCATCGTCGCGAATAACGAACAGTTTCTTGCCGTCTCGTGTGGCACCCGTTGGAAGATGTTCGGCAAGGGCAGCAGTCAGATGCTCCCGCAACAGGGTTTCATCAAGGGCTGGATCGACGTGGTCGAATTGTTGTGTGATGAACTGGGCGGTGAGGGCGAGCCGTTCCTGAGCGGCTTCAAGCGTGTCGGCTCGATATTCCTGAAATTGAATTGTGCGGGCAAAGCCGACCAGTGCAAGAAAAGTTATAACCAGAACAGGGATCAGGCGTTTGAACCAAGGTTCAGCGCTCACTAAGCGCTGATAAGCAGGCCGCGCGAGGATCGCGGCATAGCCACCGACAGTTTTCGCCTCCGTAATGCGGTTCCAGAAAGGAACGCGCCGCCCCACGGACGCAGCGCTGTTGTCCGCGCGCGCCATAAAAGCCCCCACTTTTTTTAAACTATTTGTTTACCCGGGCTACCCACTCACCCCGAATCACCAACCATTTGAATCCGTTTCGTGATTCGTGTCTAGAGTCTAGAGGGTAAAGTCGTGAAGTTTTATTTCGCATTAACAGATAAAAACGTTTTATTAAGATTTGTGAGCGCCGCTGATTGATTTGGTCTCCTGGAAACTACGTATCCCAAACAGGCCCGCTTCACGACCGATTCCAGACGCTTTCATGCCTCCGAATGCGGTACCGGGTGCGCGGCTCGATCCGTTGACTTGAACCATTCCCGCGCGCAGTTGTTGCGCAATCCGATCGGCACGTACAGGGTCATTGGTCTGAACATAAGCGGCAAGTCCGTAGGGGCTCTCATTCGCAAGCGTGATCGCTTCCGCCTCATTATCAAATGACGCAATTGTCAGAACTGGACCGAAGATCTCTTCTCGGAAGATTGCCATATCAGGACGAGCATCTGCGAAGATTGTGGGCTTCACGAAATAGCCTTCAGAAAAGCCGTCGGGACGTCCCGAGCCGCCGGTAACAAGCCGCGCGTTCTCATAAACTCCGGAATCAATGAAAGCCTGAACCCGATTGAATTGGCTTTCGCTCACAAGCGGGCCGAGATGGGAGCCCGGCCTCGTCGGATCGCCTGGTCGGTAGGTCTCCGCCGCGCGCCGAGCGAGATCGACGGCGTCTTTATAGATGTCACGCTCAACCAGCATGAGAGAAGCCGCATTGCAGGATTGGCCTGAGTTCCGGAAGCAGTGAGCGACGCCTTGGCGGATCGCCTTTTCCAGATCGCAATCGGCAAAGATGAGGTTCGGTGATTTTCCGCCGAGTTCGAGGATGGTTCGTTTCAGATCAAGACCTGCGGTCGCGGCAATTGACCGACCGACTGCGGTGGAGCCGGTGAAAGAGATGATGTCAACCAGAGGATGATGGACGAGACTTTCTCCAGTCGTTCCGTCGCCAGCAACGAGATTGAAAACACCGTCAGGTAGCCCGCACTCTGACACGCACTCTGCGAAAAGCAGGGCCGTATCGTGTGCGAGTTCCGACGGTTTGAGGACGATTGTGCAACCAGCCGCCAGAGCGGCCGCTACTTTCAGTACCACCTGATTAAGAGGCCAGTTCCAGGGTGTAATCAGAACCGCAACACCCACTGGTTCATAGCGGACGCGATGGTGCGGTTCTCCTGGAACGAAGACGATATCATTCTCATTTGCGTCAAGCGCATCGATGATTGCCTTGATGTGGCCGAAGGCCGCTTCGACCTGTTGGGCGCGGGCGAAGTCGACTGGGGCTCCGATCTCGCGTGAAATCGTAGCCACCAGGTCCTCGCGGCGCTTTTCCATATGCGCCAGCAAAGTTCTCAGCATCCCGGATCGCTCACTGCGTGAGGATCTTGGGAACGGGCCCTCATCGAATGCTAATCGTGCCCGACGGACAGCCCGGTCAACGGCCTGTTCGTCATCTGCGATAAGCGGTGCACGAATGTTTCCCGTTACCGGATCGAACCGATTGACAGAGCGGGGGCCCTTGATGCGCGGGCCGTGCATCACAACGAGACGCGGCTTGCCCGCGGATCATCACTTGCCAGTTTCGCGGCAACGGCAGCGACGGCCAGATCCTGGAGTCCGACCCCTGTTCCATCAAAGAGCGTGATTTCCGCATCATTGCTGCGGCCTGGATGATCGCCGTTGATCACGGCGCCGATAGCGGTGATGTCGCTATCCTTGATCAGGCCTTTCGAAATCGCATGTTGCGTTTCGCCGATCGTGACGGACTGGGCGAGTTCATCTGTAAAGACAGTTGCCGCTTCAACCAGTGCAGCATCCACTTCCTGCTTCCCCTTGGTATCGGTTCCCATACAGGCGATATGGGTGCCCGGCTTGATCCAGTCTTTCATCAAGAGCGGCTCGAACGCTGACGTAATAGTAATGATAACATCTGCTTCCGCGCCGAGTCTTTCTTGTTCAACAGCCTCGAATGGAATGCCGATCTCGTCTGCAACCGCGGCTAGCCGCGGGATCATATCGGTGTGCGGGTTCCAGCACACAACACGATCGAAATCGCGCTGCTCCAAAGCGGAACGCATCTGGAATTGTGCCTGGTGACCGGCGCCGAGCATGCCGAGCACTTTGGCATCCTTGCGGGCCAGATGGTGGATGGAAACAGAAGAAGACGCGGCTGTGCGCACGGCGGTCAGATAATTTCCGGCAACAAGTGCGCTCAATTGTCCGGTGTCAGGGTTGAACAGGAAAACCGTCGACTGGTGATTGGTGAGGCCCTTTTCCATGTTGCCCGGCCAGTAGCCGCCGGACTTCACGCCAAGTGCGAGCCCGCCTCGGTCGAACCCCGATTTAAAACCGTACAGCGCGTCGGCATGGCCAAGGGCTTCGCGCACGACGGGAAAGTTCCAGGCATCACCCTTTGCCATGGCTCCGAAAACGGCTTCAACGGCATCGAACGCGGATTTGCGATCAACAAGATCTTCGCAAAGGGCTTCGTTGACAACGAGGATTCCGCCTGATGTTGGGGATTGATTGGCCATGGATACTCACCTGATTGCAGTTTGAACGGCGCGCAGCGTGCTGCGGCCGTTCCTGGGAAACATAGGAGGGAGAAGCCCGGCACGAGGCGCCGGGCTAGTGTCGATTAGTCAGCCTTAGTAGGCTTTGCCGCGTGCTGTGATCGGCCAAACGGTTTCGACTTTGCCGCCTCGGACACCGATATAGAAATCATGTACGTTGCAGGTCGGGTCGCAGTGACCGGGAACAAGACGGAGCTTGTCGTTAACTTTGAGGACAGCTTGAGGATCGGCGATGACGCCGTGCTCGTCTGAACATTTGACATATTCAACATCGTCGCGGCCGAAAATCACCGGCAGACCGCTATCTACGGACTGGGCTTTCAGGCCTGCATCGCAAATTGCTTTGTCGGTTTTTGCATGGCTCATCACACTCGTCAGAATGAAGAGCGCGTTTTCCCATTCTCCCCGGTCGATCCGTTTGCCGTCCTTGTCGAGGATCCGTCCGTAATCGGCATCCATGAAAGCGTAGGAGCCGCACTGGAGTTCGTTGTAAACGCCGGAATTGCCTTCGAAGTAATAGGATCCGGTGCCGCCACCACCAACGATATCGCACTCTAGACCCAGTTCTTGGAGCGCATTGACGGCATCAGTGACCATGGCAATGGCGATATCGATCTTCGCTTTGCGGTCGTCGTAATTGTCCATGTGCTGCATGGCGCCCTGATAGGCTTGCAGCCCGGAGAATTTGAGCCCTTCGGCTTCATCGATAGCCTTGGCAATCGCGACCACGTCCGGCGTTGTGGTCACGCCGCAGCGGCCTGCACCGCAATCGATCTCGACAAGGCACTCGATAGTCGTGCCGTGCTTGACGGCTGCAGCCGAGAGGTCTGCAACATTCTCAATGTCGTCGACGCAGCAGATTGCCCGTGCACCAAGTTTCGGAAGGCGTGCAAGACGATCGATCTTTGCCGGATCGCGGACCTGATTGGAGACAAGCACGTCCATCACACCGGCGCGCACAAAGGCTTCCGCTTCCGAGACCTTCTGGCAGCAAACGCCGCAGGCTTTACCTTCTTCGATCTGGTACTTCGCGACATCAGCTGATTTGTGCATTTTGCCGTGAACGCGATGGCGCACGCCCATATTCTCGCAATGATCGCGCATTTTCTTCACATTGCGCTCAAATGCGTCGAGATCAACGATGAGGCACGGTGTCTGAATGTCGGCTTCGTTCATGCCCACAGCGGCGGGCACATCATATCCGACTTCGAGCTCTTCAATTTTCTGCATGATATTCATAGGAATTCCTCCTCGGGGATGGGACGGGCTCGGCTCCGGACGATCAGACTTTTTTCATCCAGGGCAGTTTTTTTAGGTCGACATTACCGCCGGTGATAACAACGCCAACGCGTTTTCCGGCAAAGATCTCTTTGTTCTTGATGATCGTTGCGAGCGGCACAGCGCAGGACGGTTCCATAACGATCTTCATGCGCTGCCATGTGATGTACATAGCATCGATGATTTCCTCTTCGGTCGCCGTTAAAATATCCGTTACGTGGTTTGAAACGAAATGCCAGGTAAGTTCCTTCAATGGAACTTTCAATCCGTCCGCAATGGTCTGGGGCGCATCATCAGCGATGATATGTCCTGCCTTGAAAGAACGGTACGCGTCATCGGCGTTCTTTGGTTCTGCGGCATAGATCTTGGTTTCGGGCGCAATATTGGAGAGTGTCAGGCAGGATCCTGAGACCATGCCGCCACCGCCGATGGGGGCGATGACGGCATCGAGGTCACCCAGGTCTTCCACCATTTCTTTCGCGCAGGTTCCCTGTCCCGCAATGACACGCGGATCATTGTAGGGATGGATGAATTCAGCGCCGGTTTCTGCAACAACTTCCGCAAATGTCGCTTCACGCGATGAGGTGCTTGGCTCGCATTCAACGATTTTTCCGCCGTAGCCTCTGACAGCGGCTTTCTTTGCTTCCGGGGCCGTATGCGGCATCACAACGGTGCACGGAATGCCGCGACGGCCGGCGGCATAGGAAAGAGACAAAGCGTGATTGCCGGAAGAGTGCGTGGCAACGCCGAGTTTCGCTTGTTCTTCGGTGAGGCCGAAAACTGCGTTACAGGCGCCTCGCACTTTGAATGCGCCGGCTTTTTGAAAGTTCTCACATTTGAAATGCAGCTCCGCACCTGTCAGCTCATTCATATATTCGCTCGTCAGAACAGGCGTGCGGTGGATGTAGGGGCGAATGCGGTCATGCGCCGCGACCACATCGTCATAAGTCGGAATTGTCATCTCCGACGATTTTGCCTGGATATTCATGGATCATCCTCCTCGGCCCGACTGGCATGTCGGGCGTGATGTTTAGGCGGCCCGCCGCGGGTGCTGAACGACGGCCTGTTGGCTGGTGCGGCGATAAAAGTTTGCCGCTGCTGCAACGCCCGAACCCATTTCAAATGGAATCTCGAGATCGGCCATGACCATTTCCGCCGTCGCTATTCCTGAAAGCGCCATGACGTCCGTCATGCTGCCAAGGTGTCCGATGCGGAAGACCTTTCCGGCCACTTCGCCAAGTCCTACGCCAAACGCAACGCCATACCGCTCAGCGGCGTGCGTTACAATCTCATTCGCGTTGAAACCCTCCGGCACCATGATAGCACTTACCGTGTCAGAATAAAGCCGCTCATTTTTCGCACACAATTTGAGGCCCCATGCGCGGGTAGCCTGCCTGACACCCTCAGCGATACGAAAATGGCGGGCGAAGACATTGTGCAATCCCTCATTCTCGAGCATCTCGATTGAATGGCTGAGGCCGCGTAAGAGATTGACGGCAGGTGTATAGGGATAGCCGCCATTGTCGTTTGCATCGATCATCATCCGGAAATCGAGGAAGCACCGTCGCCCGCGTGCATCTGAAACGCAGTTCATGGCCTTTTGGCTGATGCCGACAATCGCGAGGCCGGCCGGTAGCATAAAACCCTTCTGTGACCCCGTGACGGCGAGATCAACGCCCCATTCGTCCATACGGAAATCCATCGAGGCGATTGAGCTCACACCATCGACCATGAAGAGGGCCGGGTGCGCTGCCCGGTCGAGCGCAGTACGAACCGCACGCATATCCGACCGTACCCCGGTCGCTGTTTCGTTGTGCGTCGCGAGAACAGCGTTGATTTGATGGTCCTTGTCAGCCTTCAGGATGCGCTCATAGGCGTCGACGGGGGTGCCATCGCCCCATTCACCTTCAACGACAACGACGTTGAGCTCATGACGCTCGCAAAGATCGATCCAGCGATGCGAAAACATGCCATGCCGTGCGGCCAGAACCGTGTCGCCTGGCGACAAGGTATTCGTAATTGCCGCTTCCCAACCTGCTGTCCCGGTAGCGGGGAAAATGACGACTTCTGCATCTTTCGACTTGAGAATACGGCGCACACCTGCGCGTAATGGTGTGAACATGTCCACGAAAGTCGCTGACCTGTGGTCGAGGCTTGGAAAGTCGATTGCCCGGCGC
>JBCDCZ010000141.1:0-11432 GCA_039180865.1 Pseudomonadota bacterium
CGAATGGTATTTCGATGGGCAGGTCCTGCATGTCACCCCTTCGCAAGCATCGGTCTCACGGTTGCTGACATTAAACGTTGTCTCATTTCAGCGTCTGGTAGACGGCTTGCGCGCGCTTGAGATTTATGACGACCGCTTTCCAATCAAGCCAACGCCGGGTGCCGACGTGGCACTTGTTACCGGTCCACCACGCTTTGTCGGCCTCGTCGAAAACGCTATGACAGCGCTTGCGGAAACAAGGCCAACATTAAATGTGGCGCCCGCTGTACAGACGTCTTTGGCCAGTCAACCTATAAAGCCGCTTGTTATTTACAGGGGCTCAAATGTTCAAATTCTTCGCGGTGAGCCGGTTCCATCTCAAAGCGAAACGGATAAAAACAACTCTGAGTAAATTTGTCGCAGTATTACACGTTTGCCTGGCACAAATTGCTACTCTGAAACCTCGATATTGATGCCCAATTTGCGATTTGCTCGAATTCAACAGATAAAGACACGATATCTAAAACGTTGTTTTAAAAACGATAATTGAAGCGCCTCTTCTCAGCGCGCCGATGGTCCGTTCATATTTTCCGCCAGCAGGAAAACAAACCTCTCACTCTTTTTTAGAGCGCATATTGAGCCGCTCAGCAGCCAGAAACCGGCTTTCCAACGACCACTCATTTATCCCGTCAGGTTCTCGCAAGGTTGCAACCATAGCCTTCATCCTAGCGAAGAGCCCACGCGAGTTCTGCTCTCCGCCGGTTGGTTTGGAAACAGGTCAATCTACACGAGTAACAAACAGTGGAGATTGGAATGGCGGAAGGTGACGCGATTACACCCATTGATACCACGACCGGAACGGGAGCGGATGGCGTCAATGCGGTGGGAGTTACTGGAGAGTTGGAAGACGTAGAGTTGGCCGATCCTGCCGATGAAGCAGCGTTCAAAGACGCTGTTCTAACCCAAAGCCTTCTGGCGGGTACGTTCATTCTCAGCGATTTGACGAACAGTCAGGCACGCGATGCTTCTGATTTGCTTGAAAATGCAGAAGTCGGTCCTGGTGGTTAAAGCCAAATTTTAAATGCAGAAAGAGGAGTATAGAAAATGGTAAATCCAGTTTCGGCCGGGGCAAGCGATGGACCCGACCTTGGTGGGTCAACAGCCTTCAGGTCTGACATCGTTAAGACGGCAGCAGCTTTTGAAGACGTATTGAGGACGCAGGAGGCTGATGGCTCGTACCTCTTGGGCAGCGATGCGTATCTCACAGGTCAGTTGCTCAACAAAAAATTAGATGACGCAGGCGTTGATTTTTTCGGAAATAACGCCGCCAACCTGACGCCTGAAGGCTATCAGTTCCTCACAAACGTCAAGGTGACGCATTTCCAAAACCAAGCCCAGGCAAGCAGCGGTGCGTCTACGGACCAGGGGCTGGATACAGCGCGCTTCCTGCAGGTGGCTTTTGGTTTACCCACATCAGCACCGGCGGCAACGACCGATAACGGTGCTGCTCAGTTGGTGAGCAATACAGAAGCGCCCGGAACAGCGGGGGACAGCAGCATCGGCGATACGCTTGCAGCCGTCTCCGGGTATCTTGAAGATGCGGGGTCGGGCTCCGTACCGTCCCGTTTGACCAACATCAGTCTTGCGCTCGATTCGCTCATCGACCTTGCAAATGGCGGTGGCACGCCGAGCTCAAACGCGGCCACTTTGGCTTCCACAGCAATTTCCACGACAAGCGCAGCACTTGAAAATCCGCCGAACACCAGCAGCACACTTACCGACACAACTGGCTTGTTGGGAGATGCAATTGCTGAATCGGCATTCACGACTTACCAGGATGCGGCTGTGGGAGCGGCCTCAAATCCAAGCAATAGTGCAACGAGCACTGACACGGACGGTTATGCGATCCCGACGGGTGTTCCCGAAATTGTTGATGGTGGATCAAACTACGCGATCGATGGGGATAGCGGTGTCAGCATTGAAGCGACTGATTTCAGCGGCACGATTGAAATCGATGAAACTGCGGACGGCGAACGTCAGATTACGTTTGACGGTGAAGGGACGGCAACGTTCACGCTTGACGACAATACCACCATTCCGTCTGCCGACTTTGCCTCTCAAACGGATGTTCCGGCAGGTGAAGAAATTGTTGCCGATATCAGTGATCTTTCAAGTGTCCTTGATGCGCTGAAGCCGTTTGCTTTGGCTCTCGGAGAGGCCGGCACCAGCGTTCTTGGCAACACGCCTGAGAACAGAGAGTTCCTGCAGGCAACCTCTGCCTTGATAGATCAATTGACGGAAACGACAGCGACTTTGGCTGCAGCACTTGACCCTGCAAGTGTCGGAGAATCCGGCATCACCCGGGGTGAATTGGCCGCAACGCTGACAGAACTGGACGAACTGGTGGAGGGATCAATCGGCATCCTACCCCCATCAGAGGCCACATTTGAGACAGTTGAAGCCCTGATTGTTGCCGGACAGTCTCTTCTGCCACTTCTCAGCCCTAGCGAAGCAACAGATACGGTCATTGCATAAACCTTAGAACGGTTAATGCAATCAACAGTCAAAGCGAAAGCAAAAAAGGAATTTTACAATGTCAAATCTAGGATCATTCTCAGGTTTAACAAACCCTGCAGAAACAGCAGCCCTCAGTTCGGAATTGAACGCCGGCACCCAGAGCGTTGTCGATGAGGCGGCAGCTCAGGCAACAAACAATTCCGCATCAAGCGAAGCCGATTTCGAAGGCATCCTCGCGGAACTGACAGCCAGCTTTAAGACCGCACAGATCAGGAACCTTCGCGTCAACAAACTGATGGTCGAAGAGGGCACAATCCTGAAAGCCGCTGGTAAAGAGCCTAACCCGAAATAGGGTCCATATCGAAAACCAACGAAAAAGAAAAACGCGATCCAGACGGTCGCGTTTTTCCCGTGACACTTATCTCTCATTTTCAGATTGCGCATCAATGGAACAGTAAAAGAGAAATTCGGGGGAAACGAAAATGGATGAGAATCCTCAGTTCACCATAACGGTTATCGAAGGGGCGTATGCGGGTGTTGGCAAGACCATCTTTCAGGACAAGATAAGCTTGGGATCCTCGAGTTCCGCAGACCTGGTGATCAAGGATTTAGGCATAGCGGACGCGCACGTATCTATTGAGATTATAGATCAGGAATTTGACGTCGTCGCTCTTTCGGACGACGTGGAAATCGTCGGCATCGGCTTAATGAACAAAGGCGACGCTTGCACGACGGAAGCGCCGTTTGTCCTCAAAATAGGAAGCGCAAAAATCGTCGTGTCACCTGTAGACATTGGCCCGAAGCACGTAACCGAAGACGGCTCATTCGAGGATATCCAATCCATTCCGATCGAAGCAAAAAAACGCCAAATCGGATCATGGCAGGCGATGATCGCCATTCCGGTATTAGCGCTCATTCTCCTTGCTTTCAGTGTTGTTGAGATCTTATCCACGAAAGACAATACAACACCGCTTTTTTCGTCGGATGGGTCTCCGATTGAGTTTGATAAAAGCAGCATCTCCCAAGCGAAAAACGCTGGCTTAGGGTCTGGCAATTTGGATCCGTCACCAGCGGCACAGCCAGATGGAGACTTAAAGCAGGCATCCTTTGATGCGCCCGCTACAACGGATGACTCGCCTGTCGGGGCGTCTGCGGTGCTCGAGCCACTCCGCGACCTCAAGGCCAAACTCATTGAAACCGGGGTCAAGCACGTCGACCTTGAGGCGGGAAATGAAACCATCGTCGCGAGTGGTTCAGTCCTGAAAGAAGACTATCAGAATTGGCGCGATGTTCAGCAATGGTTTGACGTCGAATACGGGCGCCGAATAACCCTGATCCCGAAAACGACTGTCAGCGAAAATGAAGTGAAGATGGAACTGCCAAAGATCGAGGCGATCTGGATGGGTGAGCGGCCACATATCATTATGAACGGCGACAAATACATTGAAGGCCGTGCACTCACCGACGAATGGCGGATCAAGAGCATCCAGAAATCGAAGGTGATTTTCACCTATCGCGGTGAGCCGGTCGAGATCGGCTACTAGGGGGTCGCCGCCGCCGTCTGTTCGTATTAGCCAAACGATTCCTCGGGTGATTTGAATGTCGCAAATCAAACCAATACCGGAGATCCGGTCAGACTCGAATGTTGTTCCGCTTCGCCGCCAGGAGCCTCCCATCCCGGACTGGGAGCCCGCAAAACTCGACACCGACCTTGAGTTTGTCGCGCGGCAGGTTCTCGCGGAACTCCATGAGAGCGTTGCGATACAGGATCGGTTCGAGGCTTTCCTCGCCCCGGCTCTTTTGAAACCACACGCGCTAAAAATGGAAACCGTCAGAAACCGTCTGGCCGAACTGGTTCTTGTGCTTGAGGGGGAAGACCGCCGCGATCGAACGGCACGTGTCGCGAAAGCCGTACTGTCCGCTGACCTGCAGCGACTGAGTTATCTGAAACATCAGCGGGATGTGTTCATCGAGGTTTAGCTATCATGGCAATTCAACACAACGATCTCGTCCGCAGTCTGGCATTCATCTATATGCGCCACGGCTATCACAGACGCGCAAAAGCGCTGTTTGAACTCCTCGTGAAAAGTGACCCCGACGACATCCATATACGTCTTTCGCTTGCCAGCGTTTTAGTGAAATGCGGCAGGGCAGGGAGCGCACTTGAGGTCTTGATGCCTTTGGAGAACAACGTGCTGGAGGATCAAGCGCGTAAGTTTTTCTCCCTCGTCATGAGCGAAGCGCTACAGCAGTTGGGACGTTTGAATGAGGCGCGCCAGTTCTTTGACCAATACCGCGCGAACGGGACCGCCCACTCCGTCAAGGTGGCACCATGATCCTGAAGCACATCAAAACGTTCCTGCTCCGTATTCCTGAAAGTCAGGACCTCGCCATCGCGTTTGTGTTGGTGTTGGCGATCTCCTTGATGGTTGTTCCGATGCCGACCGTTCTGGTGGACGTTCTGATCGGGTTCAACTTCGGTATCGCGATCTTACTCCTGATGACGGGGATTTACCTTCAAACGCCACTCCAGCTTTCGACACTGCCTGGAATGGTTCTGATCTCAACCATTTTCAGGCTGGCGCTTTCAATCACGACAACACGGCTCATTCTGAGTGAGGGGGATGCCGGCGCGATCGTGCGAACATTCGGCGAATTCGTGGTCGCCGGAAACATTGTGGTCGGTCTGGTAATCTTTCTCGTGATTACCGTGGTGCAGTTCATCGTGATTGCAAAGGGCTCTGAACGGGTTGCCGAAGTCAGTGCCCGTTTCACGCTTGATGCCTTGCCCGGCAAGCAGATGAGTATTGATGCCGAATTGCGCAATGGCGACATCGACAACGATGTGGCGGCTGAAAAACGCCGCCTTCTTGAACGCGAAAGTCAGCTTTATGGCTCAATGGACGGTGCCATGAAGTTTGTAAAGGGCGACGCCATTGCCGGATTGGTCATTACGGCCGTCAACCTGGTGGGTGGTTTTTTAATTGGCACGACCCAACTTGGCCTTCCGTTTTCCGAGGCAATACACGAATATTCGCTCCTCACAGTTGGGGATGCGCTGATCTCACAAATACCCGCGCTCCTCCTGTCCATCACGGCGGCAACTGTGGTTACCCGGGTTTCGAGTGAGACGAAGCAAAACCTCGGTCAGGATATCGGCCGGCAGCTGTTTTCAGATTATCGCGCCTTGCTCTTAGCCGGTGCGACTCTCGGCTTTATGGCGTTTCTTCCAGGCTTCCCAACGGGAATTCTTATCGGCCTGGGCGTCGTGTTCGCGGTGGCGAGTTTCTTGCGGAAGCGGATAGCAGCTAAGGCCCTTATGGATGAGATGGAATCGGCACAGGATACAGATGCCGAGGATATCGTTGAGGCGCTGCCACCTGCCGGAAAAGCCAAGGCGTTGCTCGTTTCTCCCGATCCCCACGCCGTCTTAAAACTGGTTCTTTCAAAAGATCTTGGAGCACGGATAACCGAGCCGGTTATGCAGCCCTATCTCGATGTTGTGAAACGCAAAACCGAGCAGCAACTGGGCATCTCTCCCCCTGACGTTGCCTATGCGCTCGATGAAGGCCTTCAACCCGCAATGTTTCGCATCGACCTCGAGGGCGTCCCGTTGTTAACGAACGAAGCGCCGCTCGACAAACTCCATTATCTCGACGAGAGAAAGCACCTCGAGTTGATGGACATTCCATTTGAGCCGACGGCAGACGATATTGGTGGTGTCTGGGTTGATGCATCACATGCCAAGACACTTTCAGACGCAGGCGCGAATTACCTGAATTGCCCGCAAATCATTGCCGACAGATTGTTGAAGATGATCATGAAGAATGCGTCTTCCTTTCTCGGGATTCAGGAAACGCGGGAACTCATGGCCGATTTGTCTCAAGAATATGGGGAACTGGTTGGCGAGGTCTTGCGCACGACCCCGGTTCAAAAAATCGCCGACGTCTTGCGTCGTCTACTGGATGAACGCATCTCCATCGTCAATATGCGCCTGATCCTGGAGGCGCTTGCCGAGTGGGGTGAAAAAGAGAACGATGTGATCCTGCTCACCGAATATGTGCGTTCCTCGCTCAAACGTCAGATATGCCACACACATTGTGACGAACGCCATGTGGTTTCGGGCTTCATCCTTGAACAAGGCGTTGAGAGAGCCGTCCGCCAGGCGGTGCAACAAACAACTGTTGGCGGGTATCTCGTTCTTGATGACCAGAGCTCGGAGCTGTTTTGCGCTGAGGTGCGAAAACATCTGGCGCGCGTATCCGACAGGGACGTTAAGACAGTCATCATGACATCGCTTGATATCAGGCGGCATATTCGAAACCTTCTGGCGCGTAATGGTCTGGATGTACCCGTTCTCTCATTTCAGGACCTGGCGGATGGTTTCGTTGCCCAGCCACTCGATACAATCAAGCTGAAAGGTGTCGGCTAGCCAAAGCAGTCACGCCAGCTCCTTCGGAAAGATCGCCTTCACGTGTGAAAGCGCCTCAGGGTGGCTGTCGGGTCGGCGCATGTCCTGTGAAAAGTCTCTTGCATCACCCCATCGCTGATCCCTTGGCGTCGAACCAAATACCGGTTTCAGCAAGCTAAGCCCCCCTTTCTTGCAACTAAGTTTGCTTTGTCAGCTTGCTGTAAGCAAAAGCTGGTAGCTCTGAATGGGCAAGCGATTGACCATGTGATCGCATTTGTCAGGCCCGCGACGGAGCAGATCAGCAGCACCAAATCTGGCCTGCTAAGTCCAAATCAAACGCATTTTAAGTGGGCACTCCTCGTCACCTTGCGTCCAAGGTGATTACCCGCGCCTGCTTGAAACCTCAGCCAGCGAAACCGTTGCCCTCCCTTCGGTTTAGCTGGCTGATTGTAAAGGAGCGAAAATTGGTTACGCAGCCCCTGAACCCAACCGAAACGTCCATTGGCTCTTTTCCTGAAACGTCCACGCCGTTGCGAACGGATACAACAGGTTTCAGTCTCTTGGCAGCGCAAGATCGCGAATTGGCGGCTGCAGACGAGGATTCAGTTGTCCCCGCCGACCTCAACTTCAGGCAATATGCAGGAATCGGATCCGGCCAACAGGTCCTCTACGGGCAAATTAAAGGGTCGGACCAATGGGTTGCACTCAGTCCGGACGGCAAAGGTGGTTACACCAAGACAAACATTGGCGACACAGAACCGGAAAAAGCAGCCGTTCAGCAACTGATAAAGGATGGCACATTTCCACTCGTTTTTGACGCGAATGGGGGTGCTGTCGCATTCAAAGCAAGTCCCGGCAATAGTCCGGATAGCACGAACGAGAATCGCAACTGGCTGGAACGGCAGATTCACACAGTGGGCGAACGGGTCGGCCTTACAGGCCTTGAAGGCGCAAACCTCGATGAAAAACTGGATGTCATTCCAGGCGTGGTACAAAAGACATTTGGGGAGGTCATCCCGGGGGCTTTTTCATTCTGGGCCAAAGACAGGACCGGCGCCTCCATAGACGGAAAGCCAACGTCTGCTCTCGTTCTTGAAAACATTGAAGATCAGCAATCCAAGCATCCAACCGGTGATATCAGTTTCAGCGATTTCCAGCGCTTAAAAGCGATCGGGACCGAAGATGGCCGTTATGTGGTTGTCGCTCAATCACGAGCGAATGCCGAATGGGTGGCGTTGACACCAGACTTTCGCGAAGGGCTCCAAGCGCAGGGTCTCGGAACGGAGGAGCCCTTAAGCATTGCAGTTCGGAACGCAATCAACGATGGCGCCTTTCCGACCGCGTTCTCGAAGGACGGCGATCCGATCAGCGGCTTCCGGCAGATACCGCCGGAATACAAGGACGAGCGGTTTCCACCGAAAGAAATAACAACGGCCGACTTCAACGAAGCCAATTCCGATGCAGACGCGTTTGCCATCGCGGTTTCCAATCCGCGGGAAGGGCATACACGCATTAGCACGCGCAGGGTTGATGGCATATCGACCCCTGGTGAGGCCAAAACGAGCCTGGATCTTGAAATCAGACAGGTTTTCAGGAACGGCAAATGGGAGAACACCGAAATCGTTGCGATTGGTCCCTTGGTAACCCGCGACGGCGTTCTCGTCACCCAACGCTTCAATGAATATCCGCTCAGAGACGAAAACGGTGATCCTATCACGGAACTCCCGGCTGCGGCGGCCCGCGCACGCGCACTCATTGCGGATGGTGCGCTCACGACATTAACCCCCGAACAGGAGGACTATGTCGCCACTCGGAATGAAGCAGACCAACAAAACAAATTAGACTTGATCGAAAAACTGCCGAAATCAACCGCATTCGAAAGTGCGCTTGTCTCACCTGCCGACCCCAACGATCCCGACGCCCCAAACCTGATTGTGGGCGGTCAAGAAGCTCCGGGCATAACGCGATTTGAATGGTTTACGTCCACAACCACAACCACGGAAAATCCGGAACCGAGCCTCACATATATGTTCGTGCCGAACATGGTCTACAAAGGCGGCTTCACGAAAACGGTGGGCGGACCTTGGGCCAAATCCGCGTTTTCGGTTGGACCGGGGCTCCAGAAGTTCTTCATGCCTTTGACCGACTTTACCGAGGACGGTTACGAGACGCGAACAACATCATCGATCGTACAAAAAACAGAACACAAAGGTGGTTTCTATCCTGCTGATGGCGGCAGCTATTTCAATCCGTTCGATGCGCCGCAATTCGACCCCGCCACCGACAGTTCGCTGGATGTCGACCCATTGTCATCAGCATTCACCGATCGATCGTTTTTTTCCAGGGTACAGCGCGACGTAAACGATTTTCAGCAGTTCTATCTGAACGCGA
Source organism: Pseudomonadota bacterium (assembly GCA_039180865.1). Taxonomy (GTDB): domain Bacteria; phylum Pseudomonadota; class Alphaproteobacteria; order Rhizobiales; family JACESI01; genus JBCDCU01. The sequence continues at coordinate 9,299 of JBCDCZ010000141.1, forward strand.
ATTATGCGCTTGATCTGTCGAGCTATTCTTTAAATTACAGGTATGTTCCCCATCGCACGGAACACCGATTTGCCCTCAGTGTCGGATCCGATATCAGCAAGGGCGGGCTAGAAACATCGACAGTAACGGGCGCGCCCTATACCTGGATACAGGGTCCGCAGTTTCAAACAGGTATCGCGCCTTTGACCTTCCGGGCAGAAAGACCGTTCCAGCCTTTCGTATTTGCGGGAGAGCAGGTCGAGATTGGTGTCTATGTCCAATTGGAATCAAACAAGGTCAGTCAGCTGACCGGTGAAACTCCGCCATCAGCGACCGACTGGCATATCGTGAATGGTGAAGTCAGCGAAGGCCGGGAAGCCTGGAACACTCAATTCTCAGATATCGAAGAGGCCGCGGGGATCGTGCTGCGCTCTCAATCTATCGTGCCCTCAAAGGGAGACGACACTGCACCGATCTTTGTCAAACCGAACGCAGACATGATTGATGAGAAGATACCGGGGCAACCGGATAACGTGGTCACCCTTGAACAGCTGGCTGACGCTCTTGCCAAAGTTGGAGATGCGTTCCCGGACCGGCCGGAATTCAAATATGTGACACCGAAAGCATTGCTTCTCGCAAACCCCGATAAAGCCGTCACGATTTCAGACCCGGAGACAGGAACCTTTACCAAAGGCTTCGTAGTGGGCGACTGGATCGAGACGAACCTGGCAGTCAGCCTCGGCGGTCCTGGTATTTATCTAAAACCCAACAGTTTGGCAGAAGAAAACTTTGCCGACGACGGTTCACCGATTTCGCCGTTCGCAGATGACGGCTCGTTCATCCGGTCAGATGAATTGCGGCACAACAATAACAATTAGTACCAAACGATTGCTGTGGTTTCGGTTTCACCTTTGGTTTCAGGCACAGATGGGGAGATGAAGTCATGAGCATTTATAACGTTACAGGCTTTGCCGATGATATTTCCTCCGATGCCTTGAAAGGAAAGGGGCTCGGCTTTGACCCAAAAGCAGCCGATGCATTCGTGGCATCTTTGGATGGTGCGACGGTTGGGCAACTGGACACACTCACCACGCAACCCAAACTGATTGCCAGCACCTCGGCACAGGGCGGGATAGACGGGGCCGCAAGCCTGACGATTACGGCCCGCTATAAAGGCAGAGTGATTTACCAAAGCACCCAGGTCACAGGCGGGGGCGCGCCATCGCCCTTCAAGGGCAACCTTGATCTGACTTCCGCCGATGTCTTTTCACGCTTTCCAACCGCCGTGCGCGATGCAGTGAGCGCTGAGACAGGGGATAGCGGCGCGCCTGCCAATTTCGGCACATCGCTGCGCTTATACGATCAGGGTTGGGCAGTCACGACGACCGTTCCAGGTGGCGATGCCGGCAACCCGTTCGATACCGTTGTGCTTGACGTCAAAGAACCGATCCTGACCTATCTCGCCAAATCCTTCGGCCTTTCGGCAGGTGTCCTGAACGGCACTGAGGCGCCGCCCGCCTTTATCACCGCACAAGGGGGCGAGATTGCTTTTGGCGTGACGCTGGATGAGCTCAAAGAGCTTCAGGCGCTCAGCCAAAGCGCACCGGCACCAGGTTCAAAAGCGGCCAATGCGCGCGATGCGCTTGCAACGCGTATCGAGAACAAGTTCCTGGCTGGCTTTAATGACACTATTCAGGACCAGCGGACAGAGGCCGCACAAACCGGGACCGGGTCGACGGTAACAACCGATACACTTGAACAAACAACGACCGGATCGACTGCCCCAACAACCCGCACCTTCGAGGGCAAGACGATTTATCAGGAGCCTTATAGCGAAGCAGCGCTCAACAAGGCTTTGGCCTACACCCGGGAGTTCAACGGAACCTCGAACAGCAATGTTGCGCTGACCTATACGGTTCGCGATCCCGGCAGTACCGAATGGAAGCTCGAAACGGCTCACGACCTGACGCCAACCCAGGCAAGTGCACTGATCGGCCAGTTGCGTCAGGATGGTGTTTTATCGAATGAGGTTTCCGACGACCTGATCTTTAAAGGCAACGGCATCGGTGGCTGGATCAAGCAGGACGGCAGCCCCGCGACCTACAAAGACGACCTCGCGATCAGACAGAGCAACTCCGACATACAAACCGGGGCG
>JBCDCZ010000142.1:0-11370 GCA_039180865.1 Pseudomonadota bacterium
AGGCGGGCACCTTCCATCGGTTATCGTGCCGCAATGACGACCGCCGCCAATTGCGTATTCGCGCCGTTATGACTTCGCTTCGGTTCTCATAAAAACCGCGTGCACCGAACGGCCCGTTACCCGCATGCCCATCGCAAATTGATCTTGCTTGCTGCATCTGTTTGACAATTGACTGGCATCAAACCCAGCAAAACTCACCTTTCCGACTGGCTTGGAATCTACCATTGAACGGGTCTGAATACGATAAGGTGTTCCACTCAGCACCGTCTTGATCTCACTCAGCGGTTAAGAGCCCCAATTCTTGTTGCCCGCAAGAGTCGCGTTGAAAATATGCGAAAATGTAAGACCTTAAGAACATCGCAAAAACAGAACCACGCTTGGCACAGTGAATTGAACCGTTGCGGAACGCCTCCTGGCGGCCAGACATCAAGTCGTATGACAGGATTAAGCAGGTGACAAATTCGCGATGGGTTAAGGTCCGCCATGGCTCCGAATTGGCGCCCCCTCCCTCGCCCGCATCCAACTTATACGGAGGTGCCCGTTCGTCTCTCTGTGCCCGCAATTGGCAAGGCTAGACGGTGATTCGAGCACCACCGGACCACGACCCTCAAAATATAAATCCAGCTCCTTGGAAAGAATTCGTATTTCCAAGAGGAGGTCTACTTTCATCATAATATCAATTACATAAGGAATTTCGCGTAAGATATGGTTCCGCCCCCGGATTGCGCGGAAAATCGATAATTTTTACCCCATATGTCAAAGTTACTAGACGTCAATAAAACTTGACTATTCTTCGCCTCGATCTCTAATATTCAGACATGAGAAACCCGATCTGAGCCGTTTTGCCGACCGGCAAGCGTCGACACTTTTTGGGAACCTCATTTTCCCGCCGAGGGGGCGGTACGGAGGAAGGGCATGCGCCATTCAGCGGCCAGCCGAAATTCACAATATCGGGGACAAAACCGCCAAAAGACCGGCGGACGAATGGCGAATATGAATACGGGTGCCCGACCAGTACAAACAGCGTCTACCATTGTTACCGTCGACGGAAGTGGCAAAAGAACGGACGCATCCCGACACGGGGAAGATGATCTCGATGCCGGTGGCCCGCAAGGCTGGCATGCAGTAAGACCGTTGGACGGCGTTCGCGCATCGAATGCAAACGTCAAGCGAGCAAAACCACTCTACACACCAGACGAACAAAGGCGGCGAGACGAGACTGTCTGGACGCTGGTGCAAGGCATTCTTGCCCCTGTTCAGTTCATCGTTTTCCTTGTGAGCTTCGCACTGGTGGTGCGTTTCCTCGCAACCGGAGAAGGCTGGCTCCTGGCAACTCTGTCCGTCATATTCAAAACTCTCATCCTTTACACGATCATGATAACGGGCTCGGTCTGGGAAAAGGTCGTCTTCGGCAAGTATTTGTTTGCTGGTCCATTCTTCTGGGAGGACGTGGTCTCGATCCTCGTCCTTGCCCTTCACACCGCCTATCTTGCAGCCGTGATCGCTGACACGATCAACCGGTCATTCATGGACCCGCAGGCACAGATGCTGCTCGCGCTCGCTGCCTATGCAGCCTACGTGATCAATGCGGCTCAGTTCCTATTGAAACTCAGAGCAGCACGTCTTCAGCGCGCAGAAATGCCCGAAACCGCGCTCGCTCTGCAACAGGTCAACACCAGCACTGTGACCGGCCAGCTTCCAGGGGTGTCATCATGAGCGAACAGCATGCTCCACTCGCTCAACAAAAGACGATTGCAGGATGTGCGGAACGACCGATTCTGCGGCAACGCGGACAGCACGAGGTCTTCTGCGGGCTGACGGGCATTGTTTGGCTCCACCGGAAAATCCAGGATGCTTTTTTTCTGATCGTCGGCTCACGGACTTGTGCGCACCTCATGCAGTCGGCGGCGGGTGTCATGATCTTTGCCGAACCGCGTTTCGCAACAGCGGTCATGGAAGAACGAGACCTGGCAGGCCTTGCCGACATGAACGACGAACTGGATCGCGTTGTCGACCGCCTCTTGGAACGCCGACCCGATATCAAGCTTCTGTTTCTCGTCGGCTCCTGCCCGTCAGAAGTCATCAAGCTTGACCTGTCGCGTGCTGCCGAACGCCTGTCGGTCAAACATAATCCTGGCGTGCGTGTTCTCAATTACACCGGAAGCGGTATCGAGACGACCTTTACCCAGGGGGAAGATCAGTGTCTGACAGCGTTGGTTCGCGACGGTCAAATACGATTGAACGACCAAACGAAGACTGCCTCCCTTGTCGTTGTCGGCTCCCTTGCCGACGTGGTTGAAGACCAGTTCAAACGCCTATTTGCAAAACTTGGCATCGAAGGCGTGGCGTTTCTTCCGGCCCGCAACTCGGAAGCCATGCCGGAAATCGGGCCGAACACTCGTTATCTCTTGGCCCAACCCTTTCTGACCGATACCGTCCGCGCGCTGGAAGATCGTGGCGCCTCACCAATCCGCGCCCCTTTACCACTCGGCGCCGAGGGGACCCGGGAATGGTTTGAGGCCGCGGCAAAGGCGTTCGCCATTGAGCCAGCACATGTCGCAGAAGTCCTCAGGGCGCCACTTGAGCGCGCCCGTCAGGCACTTCTGAAATATCGAGACAAGCTCGCCGGAAAATCGGTGTTCTTCTTCCCGGACAGCCAGCTTGAAATCCCGCTCGCACGATTTCTCAACGCTGAACTGGACATGCGGCCGATTGAAGTCGGGACACCCTATCTCAATCGAGATATCGTTGGTCCGGATCTTGAAAAACTCCCGTCAGAGACAGTGGTGAGTGAAGGCCAGGACGTCGATGCCCAACTTGATCGCTGCCACATGGCCTATCCGGACATAGCTGTCTGCGGTCTAGGGCTTGCCAATCCGCTGGAAGTCGAGGGGATTACGACGAAATGGTCAATCGAACTCGTCTTCACACCGATCCAGGGCTTTGAGCAGGCCGGTGATCTTGCCGAACTCTTTGCGCGACCGCTGAACCGACGCACAAGGCTGGAGGTGTAGGGCGATGCAGTTGACGGTATGGACATATGAAGGCCCGCCGCATGTGGGTGCCATGCGGGTCGCCACCGCTATGAAGGATGTGCACTACGTTCTGCACGCTCCCCAAGGTGACACGTATGCAGACCTTCTCTTCACCATGATCGAACGGCGCACCAAACGCCCGCCTGTAACCTATACGACGTTTCAAGCGCGCGATCTTGGTGGCGACACGGCAGAACTCTTTAAAACAGCAGCGCAAAAGGCTTACGAGCGTTTTCAGCCGGCAGCAATGATTGTCGGCGCGAGCTGCACAGGTGAACTCATCCAGGACGACCCGGGTGGTCTTGCGCGGGCTCTCAAACTGCCGATCCCGGCGATCCCGGTCGAACTGCCTTCTTATCAACGAAAGGAAAACTGGGGTGCATCGGAGACGTTCTATCAGGTCGTCCGTCATCTCAACATCGGACGGGCTCAGGAGCAGCGCGACAACAAACCCGCGAACGCGCGCCCAAGCTGCAACATACTCGGACCGACGGCGCTCGGCTTCCGCCATCGCGATGATGTCAGCGAAATCACCCGGCTTCTTGAAAGAATCGGCGTTACGGTGAATGTGATTGCGCCTTATGACGCCAGCGCCTACGACATAACCCGCCTACCGGATGCCGACTTCAATGTGGTTCTTTATCCGGAAATCGCCCTATCAGCGGCCAATTGGTTGAAGCGGACGTTCCGCCAACCGATGATCACAACAGTCCCGATCGGGTATGGTGCGACTTGTGATTTCGTACGTGAGGTCGGCAGCCTGACGGGGATCGACGTCACCCCCCTTCTAAGCGAAACCAATGCACGCCTTCCATGGTATTCGCGGTCAATCGACTCGACTTATCTTACGGGCAAACGCGTTTTTCTGTTCGGCGACGCCACGCATGTGAAAGCGCTGGCGCGGGTTGCAAGCGAGGAACTCGGTTTCGACGTCGTCGGCCTTGGGACCTATTCGCGTGAATTCGCCCGTGACCTCCGTGAAGTGGCTGAAAGCTATGGCCTCGAAGCCCTCATCACGGACGATTACCTTGAGGTTGAGGCCGCGATTGAGCAACTGCAGCCGGAGCTTGTTCTCGGCACCCAGATGGAACGCCATACGGCCAAGCGCCTTGCCATTCCGTGCGCCGTCATCTCAGCACCTGTTCATGTTCAGGATTATCCGGCCCGCTTTTCACCTGTCGCCGGTTTCGAGGGAGCGAATGTTCTCTTCGATACGCTCGTTCACCCGCTGACGATGGGCCTTGAAGAACATCTCCTGCACATGTTCCGCGACGATTTCGAGTTCAACGATGAAGCTGGGCCATCACACCTTTCCCACGGCAGCGGCAAACCGGTCGCAAGCCAGAGCCAATCTCCAGAAATCCAAATCGAACAGACGACAACAGACACAGCAGCCGCATCCGGCATCACCGTTTGGGAAACGGATGCGGAACGTGAATTAAAAAAGATCCCGTTCTTCGTACGCGGCAAGGCACGACGCAATACCGAGGCTTTTGCCCGGGAACGCGGCCTTTCAACGATCACACTCGACACGCTTTACGACGCCAAAGCGCATTTCGGAAAATAGTGGAACCAAGAGACCATGAACATCATCGACAAGCGCAAGACTTTCAATCCAGGCCTCAAGCCGCCATCGCGCGAAGACGGTGAAGGCAGCGTTCAGGTCAGCCTTGATCCGAACATCGAGATCGGCAATGCAAAAGTCTTCGCAGTCTATGGCAAAGGCGGCATCGGCAAGTCGACAACATCATCCAACCTGTCGGCCGCGTTTTCGAAGCTCGGCAAACGCGTGCTGCAGATCGGATGCGATCCGAAACACGATTCAACTTTCACGCTCACAAAGTGTCTCGTTCCAACAGTCATTGATGCGCTTGAACAGGTCAATTTCCATGCCGAGGAACTGCGCATCGAAGACTTCGTCTATGAAGGCTTCAACGGCGTTATGTGCGTCGAAGCCGGTGGACCGCCGGCGGGGACAGGATGCGGCGGCTATGTGGTTGGCCAAACGGTCAAACTCCTGAAAGAGCACCACCTTCTGGAAGATACCGACGTCGTCATCTTCGATGTTCTCGGCGATGTCGTCTGCGGTGGATTTGCGTCACCGCTCCAGCATGCGGAACGCGCCCTGATCGTGACGGCGAATGATTTCGATTCGATCTTTGCGATGAACCGGATCGTGGCTGCAATTCGCGCAAAATCGAAGAACTACGATGTGCGCATTGGCGGCGTCATCGCAAACCGCTCGAAGGCGACCGACGAAATCGATCGTTTCTGCGATGCGGTCGGCCTCGGTCGTCTTGCGCACATGCCGGATCTCGATGTCATCCGCCGCTCCAGGCTCAAGAAATCAACCTTGTTCGAAATGGAACCCTCCCCCGAACTCGAGGCAGTCCAGAACGAGTATCTCAAACTTGCCGCTCACCTCTTCACGGCAGGCGAGCAATACGATGCGGTTCCGATGAAGGACCGCGAAATCTTCGATTTTCTCGGTTTCGACTGAGCGACAAGACGGAATAAGGCCATGCCGACGCAAAGCTACCAGGACCGAAAAAGCGAGCTCGAGACCTATTTCGACCGGACCGCACTTGATGGCTGGAAGAAGTTGACATCAAACGAACCGGTGTCGGGTATTCGGGCGACGGTTCGCGCCGGTCGCGATCAAATGCGCGCGACCCTTCTTTCCTGGCTTCCCGATGACCTGCATGGCTACCGCATTTTGGATGCCGGGTGCGGCACGGGCGCACTTTCCATGCAGGCGGCCTTGCGCGGCGGCCGACTCACGGCAGTCGATATCTCGCATAACCTGATCGACCACGCGGTCGAGAAGCTCCCCTGTACGCCAGCGCGCGGGATGATTGATTTTCAGGTCGGCGATATGCTGAGCGAAGAGCTCGGCCACTTCGATTACGTCGTTGCGATGGATTCGCTCATTCACTACGGCACCGGCGATATTGTTCGCGCCCTTGCCAAACTCAGCGAACGCGTCCGGGCGGAAATCCTTTTCACCGTTGCACCGGCCACGACCGCGCTTCTTGCAATGCATACCGTCGGGAAGTTCTTCCCGCGCGCTGACCGAGCCCCTGCGATCCAACCTGTCGCACCGCGCGTCCTTGAGCGCGAGATCGCCCGAGAACCTGCCCTCTTCGGATGGCGGATAGCGGAAAGCAGCCGCGTCAAATCAGGCTTTTACATCTCGCAAGCCTTCCGGCTCGTTCGTGACGGAGAGGCCCGCGCATGACCGGCAAAGCGAAACCGCAACATCAGAAGAACCCGATGATCGCAGTTTGGCAATCGATCAGCATGAAATATATGCCATTCGCCGATGTTGCGAGCGGTGACATTCCATTTCGCCAGCTTCTGCGCTTGTCGCTCTTCCAGGTATCCGTGGGTATGGCGACCGTACTGCTCACCGGTACTCTGAACCGCGTCATGATCGTCGAACTCGGTGTCTCGGCCTGGTTTGTTGCACTGGTTGTGTCGCTTCCGCTTTTAATTGCGCCTTTCCGGGCCCTGATTGGCCATCGCTCCGACACCTATCGCTCGCTGCTTGGCTGGCGGCGAGTACCCTACATCTGGTTCGGTACAATGATGCAATTCGGCGGGCTTGCGATCATGCCTTTCGCTTTGCTTGTTCTGCAATCCCAAACGGTGGGTCCAACATGGGCAGGGCCGGTTGGCGCTGGCCTCGCCTTCCTGCTTGTCGGGCTTGGGATCCACATCACCCAAACGGCTGGCCTTGCCCTTGCAGGCGATCTGGTGCCCGAGGAAAAGCGCCCGCGCATGGTCGCCCTCGTTTACGTCATGCTCCTCATTGGCATGATCGTCTCCGCACTCATCTTCGGCTGGCTCCTAGCGGAGTTCCATCCCAAACACCTCATTCAGGTGATCCAGGGTGCGGCAGTTGCAACAATCATTTTGAATGTCATCGCGCTTTGGAAACAGGAAGCACGAGATCCGTCTAAAACCGCTTTTGAGCGCAAGACAGATCGGTTCCGGGATGCGTGGGCAGCCTTCCGGAGCCGTGGCCGCTCTACCCGTCTTCTGGCCGCAGTCGGGCTCGGAACGATCGGCTTTTCCATGCAGGACGTATTGCTCGAACCCTATGGTGGTGAGGTACTTGGTCTTACGGTTAGTCAAACCACTATGCTGACCGCGTTTTTGGCGGGCGGTACACTGATTGGGTTCCTGATCGCGGCGCGCCTCCTGACACGGGGTATGGACACGCATCGCCTTGCCGCACTTGGCATGTTGATCGGGATTGTCGCCTTTTCGGCGGTCATTTTCGCGGGTCCGTTCGACTCTCCAATCCTCTTCAGGGTCGGTTCTGCGATGATCGGTTTCGGAGGCGGCTTGTTCGCGGTTGGAACAATGACGGCCGCCATGGACCTCGCCGCTGTTCGCTTCGGACAGAAAGGCGAAGGCGAGGAAACAGAATTTCGGGGGAAGATGGACACAGGCTTGGTGATCGGTGCGTGGGGCGCCGTTCAGGCAACTGCTGCCGGGCTTGGTCTTGCAATCGGGGGAGCCCTCAAGGATGCGATCCAATCGTTATCCGATGCGGGCATTCTGGGAGCGGCGTTTGAGCGGCCCGATGCGGGCTACAGCGTTGTCTACCATCTGGAAATCGGACTGCTTTTCGCAGGCCTTATTGCAATCGGTCCACTCGTTCAGACCAGGCGTCCAAAGCGTCTCGACGATGACCCCAACAAGCCCGAGCGGTTCGGCCTTGCCGAACTGCCAGGCTAGAGCCTGATTGGAGACCGTTATGGTTGAACTCACTGAATATCTCGACGTCGCGCAGGTCGTTCTTTACGTCTTCTGGGCGTTCTTTGCGGTCCTGCTCTTCTATCTACAAGCGGAAAGCCGCCGCGAAGGGTATCCGGTCGAATCGGACGAGACCGGCGATTACGACAAAGATCCCTGGCTCTACATGCCATCGCCCAAAACTTTCAAACTGCCGCACGGCCATGGCGAAGTATCAGTCCCGAATGACATCCGGGACACACGACCGATCAAGGCTGAGCGTCCGAACGAATGGTTTGGTGGTGCCCTCGTCCCAATCGGCGACCCGCTTTACGACGCCATCGGTCCAGGTGCTTACGCCGAGCGCGCTGATCGTCCCGATCTCAACGCGGAAGGTGAACCTGTCATTCGTCCGATGAGTATCGCGACCAACTTCACCATCGAAGAACGCGATCCGGATCCACGCGGTATGACGGTCACAACTGCAGATGGTGAAACGGCTGGTACGATCACCGATATCTGGATTGACACAGCAGAACTTCAGATCCGCTATTTCGAAGTCGATACCGGGGACGGCCATAAGGTTCTTTTGCCGCTCGGCTTTGCTGCCATGCGCAAGAAGAAAGGGGACTTCTACGTCCACGCTCTTCTCTCAGACCAAATCAAACATGTGCCGCAGATCGCAAGCAAGGAACAGATTACGCTTCTGGAAGAAGAGAAGATCTGCGCCTTCTACGGTGGCGGACAACTCTACGCAACACGTGAGCGCTCGGAGCCCATCATATGAGACAGCTTGTGGAACACGAACACGGCTTTGAAGAAGTCCCCGGTATTCCCGGGCGGCTTCCGAAGGGAGAACGCGTTCTTTGGCAGGGCAAGCCCGACTGGGTGAATTTTGCCATCCATGTGTTCCACATCCGCTTCATAGCGCTCTACTTCGCAGTCATTGCAGCCTGGCGGGTCTGGGACGGCATCACCGCCGCCCGGCCTGCAGCAGAGACAATTGGCAGCGCACTCTACATGATCGTTCTCGGCACGATCGCAATTGCGCTCCTGTCGCTATACGCGTGGGCAATCTCAAAGACGACTGTCTATTCGCTCACCAATCGGCGGGTTCTGATGCGTATGGGAGTGGCGCTTCCACTGACCCTCAACCTTCCCTTTTCAAAGGTCGCATCGGCGTCGTTGAAAGTACGAAAAGGCGAGAAGGAAAACGGCAATCTCGCATTCGCAGCCCTTCCCGACGAACGCCTCTCATATCTTATTTTATGGCCACATGTGAGGCCGTTCCGGATCGGTCGGGCGGAGCCTGCCTTGCGCTGCATCAACAACGCGCATGAGGTTGGCGCTATCGTCTCTGAAGCCCTTAAAACAGCGCAGGATAACCAAGCTGATATTGCCGGTATGACGGCTGAAGCACAGACTCGGAATGCCGACGCAACCATGCGCGGCGCAGCAAGTGATTTCGTCACGGACGCCACACCCATCAAAGCTGGAACCGTCCCTGAAACTACCACAGACACTATCGCAAAGGACCGCGCTCGCGTCGCGCAATCCGGCGCTGTACCGGCGGAATGACCGCCAGTGACCATCGACGCAAAAATCGAGACCGGGCCTATCAGGCATACGTCTTGAAATCGGGGGAAAAGCAATGAGCGAAACAACTGTCAGAATACGACGAAAGATACCGGACGACCGTGTGGTCAAGAGTCCGCGCGTTGTCCCGCGGCCACATAAGGTCGTATCGAACGGCGAACCCATCCCAAAAGTCCCACTCTATTTGGCTGGAGGCGTGATCGTCTTTTCATTGGTCATCGTCTTCGTTGCGACATTGACCGGCGTATCAAGCTACAAACCGCAAACCGGCGCTGCTCTGCAGCAACGCGACATCGCGTTCAGCGTCAATTCCACCGACGACCTGACCGTGAAAGACGCAACAACCGGCAAGGTTCTATCCGTCATGTCAAAGAACGAAGGTGGTTTTCTGCGCGGAATTCTGATTGCCACAAAACGTGAGCGGATGGTGCAGAAGGTGGCAGCCGATGCACCGTTCAGAGTGGTCCAATCGAGTGACGGCACCCACACATTGTTTGATCTCGCAACCGGGCGCAGTTTCTATCTTCGCGCATTCGGCAAAGACAATCAGGCCGCGATCGCCCACTTCCTGACAATCGACAAGGAGACTGAACCCAAGCGTAAGGCAAGTGGCGCCAACCAGGGGGAGACAGGCAATGCCTCTTAGAACCATCCTGCATTTCTTCAAAGGCCCCGTCTTCGACGTCGGCTGTACCCTTGAAATTTCGCATACTTTCGAGAGCCTTCACGCCCATGCCGCACTTGACGGTGGAATTGCTATCGAGCCCGGCGATCAGGTGACCATTCACGGCGCCCCCATCGAGGTACCCTACGGCGAGGTCCAGACATTCCGGCGGGTCGCAACGGTCAAACGCGCGAGCACGTTGGAACGTGTCTTCACACGCGCCACCGGAGACCTTGAATTCATGGAACTGTGCGAATTCAGTTTTTCAGAAAGGACAACGTTATGAACCAGCATGTCCGCCAACCCATTGATGGTCCAATCGACAACAGACTCGATCTTTCATCCGCCAACGAAACAACCCGTATGGCGCATGAGACCACCCTACTTAACCCGCGCTTCTATACAACAGACTTTGACGCTCTCGACCGCACCGATGTGTCGGGAGTACGTGAAGAGTGGGATGCGCTATTGTCTGAGATGAAATCAGATCCGAATAAAGGTCATTTTAAACGGACCGACGCATGGGATCATATTGACCTGGAAGCTCTTCCAGAGGACCTACGCAAAGAACTGGTCGACTTCCTGGTAAGCTCACTCACTGCTGAGTTCTCAGGCTGCGTTCTCTACAAAGAAATGAAACGGCGCGGTAAGAACCCCGATATTCGGGCACTCTTTTCATATATGAGCCGAGACGAAGCACGCCATGCGGGCTTCATCAATGACGCGCTGAAAGACTTCGATATCGCGGTCAATCTCGGCTTCTTAACGAAAGCGAAGAAGTACACCTACTTCCAGCCGAAATTCATCTTTTATGCGACATATCTCTCCGAAAAGATCGGCTATGCGCGATACATCACGATATTCCGGCATCTTGAGAAACATCCGGAAAACCGGTTCCACCCGATCTTCAAATGGTTTGAAGAATGGTGCAATGATGAGTTCCGCCACGGCGAAGCCTTCTCGCTTCTGATGCGCGCTGATCCGAAACTTCTATCAGGGCGTAATGTTTATTGGATTAAGTTCTTCCTGCTTGCCGTTTTCGCAACGATGTATGTCCGCGATCACGCGCGACCGGCATTCCACAAGGCCCTCGACATCGATATCGAAGACTACGACTTCAGAGTTTTCCGCCTGACAAGCGAAATCTCAAAACAGTGCTTTCCAATAACACTTGATCTCGATCATCCCACGTTCCGCCGAATGCTGAAAAAGATGAATGAGATCAACATTGCGATGGGACGCGTCGAGGAGGAGGGCGGAATCCTGAAACCGGTGAAAAAAGCCTGGCTTGGGGCAAGGGCATTTGCCTGCTTCGCACGCGCTTACATGATC
>JBCDCZ010000143.1:0-11344 GCA_039180865.1 Pseudomonadota bacterium
CAGCGTTGTCACCGAATGCCTCCGCCAGTCGATTGACCGGCGAATGGACGTCGAACATCGTGCCATATGCGTCGAAAACGACTGCCTTAACCCCTGAAATGCTTGCCATGTCTTTGCCTCGCCTCCCCGACTTCTCCAGCCGGGCTTTCCGCCCCTAAGCGGCGACACCCCCATTTAGGCAAGCCGCGCTCTTCGGACCGCTAAAAAGCATGACGGCATCTTTAAGGCAATCCGCGATCTTCAGGAATCAATCGCGGACCATGACACTTACGTGATACCGGATTTCCTCGGTTATTGCGCTCAAACCAATGTCTTCCATTGCGCTTGCCCAGGCTTCGGCTCCGGCGACGATCGCATCACTCAGATCTCCGGGCGGAAGATCATAAGACCAGGTCACGAAATAATCAGCGTTGAAAGCGGCAAGACACAGCGTGGCAACTGAGAAGATGATCAGATTTTCAAGAAATACCTTCATGTCAGATGCCTCAGAACTGGAAATAGATGAACGGCGCGACCTCCTCAGGCGCGACCCACTGAATAATGACGAGTGCAAGCGAGAAAGTTAAAACACGAAACGCCAGCGAGCTGTTTGCGAGGAGCAGAGCGCACTGCCGGCCAGCGGTTTGCGGCAGGAACTGACCGATAAGCCCGAGCGAGAGAAGACACAGTGTGCCCGTCGTCGCGAGCCCTTCCGATGGCCGGAATGCAACCAAGCCTGATACAAAATCACCGGCGGCAAAGATCGTTTCACTGCGAAACAGGATCCACAAAAACGTGACGAAATGAAATGTCAGTACAATTCCGATCCAGGGAGCGAGCGACAATCTGCCGGACATGGCGCGCTCGGCGACAAGGCCCAAGCCATGCAAAAGCCCCCACAGAACAAACGTCCAATTCGCACCGTGCCAGATGCCGCCAAGAAGCATCGTCAGTATCAAGTTGCGCGCTGTCAAAAGCGCGCTCCCACGGTTTCCACCAAGCGGGATATAGAGATAGTCCCGAAGCCAAGTCGAAAGCGACATGTGCCAACGGCGCCAGAAATCCCGCAATCCGTTCGCGCGGTATGGCTGGTTAAAGTTTCCACGGAACCGGTAGCCGAGAAGAGCGGCAACGCCGATTGCAATGTCGCTGTAACCGGAAAAATCGCAATAGATCTGGATGGAATAGGCGTAAGCCGCCAGCAGAAGATCTGCGCTTCCATAGGCAGCAGGGTCGAAAAAAACGGGATCTGCGATTTCGGCTGCGAGGTAATTCGCGATCACCATTTTCTTGAAAAGCCCAAGCACGATCAGAAAGAGACCAGTGGCCGCAAGCAATCGCGTCAGTCGCGGTGGCCGTTTGAGCTGCGGAAGAAAATCGTGCGCTCTGACGATCGGGCCAGCGACGAGTTGCGGAAAGAAAGACAGGTAGAGCGCAACTTCGAAAGGTGACCGTTCGGCTTCAATGCGCCCGCGATAAATGTCCGCGACATATGAGATACCCTGGAATGTAAAAAAGGATATGCCGACGGGAAGGATCAATTCGAATAGCGGAACATCGCGCTCCAGTCCGACGGCGAAAAGAAAATCCGACAGCGATTGCAAGAACCAGCCGAGATATTTGAACAAAGCGAGAATTGAGAGGTTGATGGCAACGGCCAGGACCAGCCAGAGCTTTTTCCGGTTTTCCGTAGTTTCTGATGCGATCAGACGGCCTGCGGTGTAATTCACCAATGAACTGAGGGCCAGCAGCCCGCAAAACCGCCAATCCCAGTAGCCATAGAAGATGTAGCTTGCGAGAAGCAGAAAGTGTTTGCGGGCGAGCGGTCTGGCAACTGCCAGCCAGCTAACGGCAAAAACGATCAAAAAGAAGATGCCGAAATCGACCGTCGGAAATAGCATGCGTGCCCCTTATCGGGGCACTCTTAAACGGAATGGAAAAATTGCAAAGTCGGAGAACGACAGACCAGTGTCACCTTGGGCGCATATCTGACACCAATTACGTGCCTAAAGCGGATTGCTATTGGTTGAAGGCAACAATCTGTGGCCTGTCGACGATACCTTTGAGCTTTTTGACAAACGCTCTGGCGCTTTGCTGATAGCCACGTGCCGTCAAATGAACCCGGTCTTTCGCTGCAAGCGGCGGGTTGGCGCGTGCCCATTGATCGATGGAGCAAGGACCACCCATCGCTTCTTCCCAATTCCAGTAGAGCGCGCCGTTGCGGCTGGCAATTTCCTTAAGGCTGTCACGGACTTCACTGAGTTTCGGCGGCACCCGCCAACCATTGCAAAGATGACGCGCAGAGCCTGTGCGGCGAGCACCAGCGGCCGGACCAAGAAGCATAAGATCCGCTTCGGGTGCTGCTGCGCTGACGAGATCAACCACGCCTTGAACCGTGCGCTTGTAGACTTGCGCGTTCAGGTGGTCGTTAAACCCTTCATTGGTGCCGTAACCGAGAATGATCAATTGGGGATCAAGACGCTCAATATCGCGCTGGACTAGGCTGCGATCCCAGGATCCGGGTAGCTTCGCTGTGGCCCCGATGATCCCGAAGTTCACATACCTAACACCTGGCGTATCGCGACCGCTTGACCAATGCAAAACTGAGGTTTCGCCACCACCAGCCGGTTGAACGGAGAGCGTTTCACCCTTGGCTTCGAGGCGAACGGCTTTCGACCCGATCTTGTCTGCCTTGGCGTTGAAGACTGTTTCCTTACCGCCGGAACTGATTTTGACTTTTCCCTGTTTCGGGCCGGTAAGAACGGTGACCTCGGCCCAATCGAATGCACCGTTTTTGCTCTTCAGCGTCATGACGGCGTTTTGCGACGATGCCGAAACGCGGACGCCTGACACACCATAGGCGCCTGCTCTATCGCGTAAACTGTTTGATGCTTTCCAAGGACCGCTTGACGCAAGCGTGACACCATCGGCCTGGGCATATTTAAACGCATTGGCTGGAACGACAGCGCCGCGGCCGGCATCCCCGAACCGCTCTTGCAGCGCGCGCCGGATACCGCGGCTGAAGCTGTCGGACGCCACATGGCTGTCGCCAATATGAACGATTGTCACCGGCTCAGACCGTGTCCCGGCTTCGATGTCGCGGAGCGCTGTCGCAAATGCCGGGTTCGCAGTCGACCGGTCACGACTAGCAAGACGAGGAAGATCTGGCCTTGGCCGCGGGATCACTTTTCCAGCTTCGGCAACGATCGCTTCATCGGTTTCCATGATATCATCAATTTCCGCGCGGAGCGCCGCCTCTTCCTCAATACGGATTTCGGCTTTGGCACGCGCGATTTCCTGATTTGGCAAACGCGCATTCTTAACTGGTGCAGCGATATCCGGGCGATCCCCTTTCGCGCTCGCGACACCTGTCAACGTGTTCGTCTTCGCAACGATCTGATCAACCGTCGGGATTTTCGGCACCGAGATCTCGTGCAGCATGTAAATGCCAAGCAATCCGGCATTCACGAATACCGAGATAGACAAAAAGGCCGCCATGGCAAGACGTGATCTCTGCTTGCCGTCCTGATCCCCACCGTTGTCAATTCGTGTGATCATCGGCCCGCAATCCTCGCGGCCGAGTGTTGAGACGGCTGCATTGTAAACAAGGGGCGGTTCGACGGGTGCGCCCTGAACGGCGAGCACATAGCCGCCGTTGGAGAGGACGGGCTGATGAACATGAACCGGCGACAATGATGTTGTTTCTGGAGAGATCTGCGCCGGGACGTCCTCGCCCTCACCGCGCTTTGTCTTGCCAAGTGGATCAAACTCTCCGACCTTTGGAAGAGTTTGGACACCCCTACTCGATACACCCATAACGAGACCACACACACACTATACGGAGCGGTCCGACCCCATTCGGACAAGCGCTCGACCACACCTCGAAAGCGATGCGCAACATCGCCTTCACACCATGCGTGCGATTCTGGACTCATTAGTTTTAAGAACGGGTTAAGCATAACCCATGACGCCGCATTCTGCGGTTCCCCAACCATTTCAAGGTCCGTCCCAGCTCTTATGTCACCTGCGAATTTGACCCCTCAAACTCGCGGAATTCAGCGCTTTCTGCGGTATCAACCGCGATTATCTTTCGGCGGCTTGTCGTCTTCCGACGATGAGTCAGCAGCCTCATACTCTCCGTTCCGTGCAGCAACATCAGCGCGGATTTGGGCTTCAACCGGTGCCGTGAACCTGCGATATCCTTCCGGCGTAAAATGCACACCATCCCGGGCACGAAGCTTCACTTTTCGTCCGCCCTCGTCGCGACCGAACTGCGAATAGGTTCCATTATCATCTGCAGATACGGTCCAAGTATCCACATAACGCACGCCATGATGCTCCATGCGCTCGCGCGCCAATTGATTGATGTACTCATAATCTTCGCGCAATTTATCGCGTTTGACAATCGGGAGCCCCATCCAATAGACGGCCACGTCCTCCGACTTAAGCGCGAGAACCATATCGTCGATACGCTTGGTGTAATGCTCGACCCAGCCTTCGGTCTGATAATGGTGCCGCTTTCCCTTCAATCGGATTGACTGCATATCGTTGCCGCCAAACATCAGGACTGCGATCTCAAAACCGCCTTTGCGGGCGAGCCTGAGCACCTGTTTGGGCCAGTTGAAACGGTCCGAACGGACTATCCCGGTATTCACCCGCGCTTCCTGTATAACCTCGAAATTCGGGTCTTCGCTGCCCTTCAAATTCTGGTAAAGGCCCTGCCAGGCGCCAACGCCAAGGGAGTCGCCCAAGACGACAATCCTATAACCACCTTCTGGCGCTGCCTTCTTGATGTAAGGCGGCGTTTTTGACTCAGGTTCGCCTGATGGCGAGAATTGCTCGCCGGAATTTGCTGGAGCCTGATCGGATACCTTGTCCGTCGGCGCAGCATAGGCAGTTGAACCAAACGCGGTTGCTGCTATCGAGAGCACCAATGCTCCTGCGAGAAGAAATCTGTGCCCGGCGTTAATCACTGGATAGAGTCGTGTCATGTCCTTGATTTACTCTTACCTGTTGCATGCTCGTTGTTGCTGGCACCCGGTTTCATCGAGAGTTTCGCTCCCTTCCGCATTATCATATTAAATGAAAGTGCAGCACATCCGGCACCCAAATTTCCTGTTCCGTTAGGATCAATCAGCTTTTTTGGTCTTGCCCGTGTGTGCTGCAAAACCTAGGCCTTAAGTCTATAAGGTGTTTGGGGTGGCCCGCAAGGCGCGCCGTACCAGATTCATCTTTACATGTGCGAAGCTGAACGGAAACTGAGCAGAAACCGGAACCATCAAGTTTTCCGCTCAGATCAAAAAATCGACCACCGGGAGTGTTAGACCAAGATGTCGGAAATGGACGAGCCTAAGAATGTTTTGCGCGAAACCGATAAGGAAGCCATCGCGCTTGCACGGACACTTCTCCTGGAGGCACGATCCGGTGCGCTGGCGAGCCTAGAGGCGTCAAGCGGACATCCCTTGGCAAGCCGGGTAAGCCTGTCGAATGACAGCGATGGGGCGCCACTCATTCTGGTTTCCGAACTTTCCGACCATACACCGGCACTTCGCGCCGATCCGAGGGCATCTTTGCTTGTTGGACGGGAGGGTAAAGGCGATCCCCTCGCCCACGCTCGTATGACTGTTTATTGCCGTGCCGAACAACTCGATCCCAAAGGCCCGGATCATCTCCGTGCGCGCCGACGGTTTCTCGCTCGCCATCCGAAGGCTGAACTCTATGTCGATTTCGGCGATTTTTACTTCTTCCGTCTTAACGTGGAAAAGGCGAGCCTTAATGGCGGCTTCGGGAAGGCCTACCATCTCACGCAGGAGAACCTCCTTGGTCTCGCCCATCCGAGCCTCTCAGCATTTGACGAGATGGAATCCGCGGTCGTAGCCCATATGAACGAGGATCACGCAGACGCCGTTACCGATTACGCACGCGCTTTCGGAAAGCGGAAAGGCTCAGATTGGAAGATGGCGGGCCTTGATCCTCGAGGCATCGATCTGACGCTGGGCGATGAAACGCTCAGGATCGACTTTGAGCGCGATCTGGAAAGCCCGGACGAAATCCGGCCCATGCTTATTGTGATGGCAAAGCGTGCCAGAGCGGAGCACGATCCATCTTAGATCAGTTCTGCAATCAAAGTGGCGATAAAATGGACTAGCGCGTCAGCCCCTTTCGCGCGAGTTCAGCAAGGTAGCCGTTCCACTTTTCATCGAACTCATCACCGAGCTCACGCAGATACGTCCAGGAGAAAATCCCAGTATTGTGGAGGTCGGTGAACGTGATCCGGACAGCGTAATTGCCGACAGGCTCGACCTGCATGATCTCTACGTCCTTCTTTCCCGGCACTGTTTTGCGCTCTGACGGTGAATGGCCCTGCACTTCGGCAGATGGGCTGGTGACGCGCAGATATTCCGCGGAAAGTGCGTGCCGAACACCGTCGTTGAAGGAAACCGTCAGGATCCGTTTATCCTCAGAAACCCTGAGTTCCGTCGGCCAAACCTCATCTGCCATAAACCTGCTCACCTTCTCCGCTTGATACAAACACAGTCACATTCGCCCATAAATCGGTTGCCTTTCGGCCATTCTCTTGGCTTACTCCCCGCATATCCGGCGACACCCCCCATTGCAAGGCCGTCATGATCGATATCGCAAAACGGGTTTACGACCACACCTGGAAGATCGATCCGATCGTGCGCTCACTGATCGATACCGACTTCTACAAGCTTTTGATGGCGCAATCGGTTCACCGCCACCACACCAATGCTCAGGTTACCTTCAGTCTTATCAACAGAACCAAGACCGTTCGGCTTTCCGATCTGATCGATGAAGGCGAATTGCGAGAGCAACTGGATCATATCCGGACCCTTCGCCTGTCACGGGGTGAAAGCACCTGGATGCGCGGCAACATGTTTTACGGCAAGCGCTATATGTTTCGCCCGGAATTCATGACATGGCTCGAACAACTCCGGCTACCCGCCTATCACCTTGATAAACGCGATGGTCAGTATGAGCTCACGTTCGAAGGGTCTTGGCCGGAAGTGATGCTATGGGAGATCCCGGCGCTTTCCGTCCTCATGGAATTACGAAGCCGTGCGGTCCTCAAGAAGATGGGCAAGTTCGAGCTGCAAATCCTTTACGCACGGGCCATGACGCGTGTCTGGGAGAAAGTGCAGCGGCTGCGCAAGCTGCCGGATGTGCGTATTGCCGATTTCGGCACCCGAAGACGCCATGGCTATCTCTGGCAGGACTGGTGCGTTCAAGCATTGAAGGAAGGACTGGGGCCAAGCTTTTCCGGAACATCGAACTGTCACATCGCCATGCGCCAGGAGGTCGAGGCGATCGGCACGAACGCGCATGAACTTCCGATGGTCTATGCTGCGCTTTCACGCTCAGAAGATGAACTGCGCGAAGCACCCTATAGGGTCCTGCAGGACTGGCAGGTTGAACATGAGGGCAACCTGCTCATCATTCTGCCGGATACGTTCGGC
Source organism: Pseudomonadota bacterium (assembly GCA_039180865.1). Taxonomy (GTDB): domain Bacteria; phylum Pseudomonadota; class Alphaproteobacteria; order Rhizobiales; family JACESI01; genus JBCDCU01. Next base: position 7,458 of record JBCDCZ010000143.1, read on the forward strand.
TCTGAAACGTTCTTCGAGAGGGCGCCGAAATGGCTGCAATACTGGACGGGTGTCCGGATCGACTCCGGAGATCCAGTAGTTGGAGCGAGGCTTGCCATCGACTGGTGGAAAAAATGCGGACAGAACCCGCAAAGCAAGCGCATCATTTTTTCAGACGGACTAGATGTCGAGAAAATCGAGAGCCTCTACAACGAATTTCACCCCCAGACGAATGTGAGCTTCGGCTGGGGCACGCTTCTGACCAATGATTTCCGAGACCTGGCACCAAACGACGCGCTTGCCCCGTTCTCGCTGGTTTGCAAAGCGGTGAAGGTCAATGGCCGTTCGACTGTGAAGCTGTCAGATAATCCGATGAAATCGACAGGACCGAGTGACGAAATCGAGCGCTATCGCGATGTGTTCGCAATTGGGAAGCAAGTTTCGCAGCCGGTTTTGGTATAGTCACCGACTGACTTAGCCGACGAAAGCTTTCTCAATGACATAGGCGCCAGGCTTGTTGTTAGCACCCTCGTCGAGACCCGCTTCCTCGGATATCTCGGCAAGCTCCTTGAGCATTCCCATAGAGCCGCAGATCATGACCCGGTCGGTTTCGGGATTGAGGGATTCGACGCCAAGATCCTCAAACAGCTTGCCACTGCGAATAAGATCCGTGCTGCGGCCCATGTGCTCGGAGCCCTCTTGGGTCGTCGTTGCATAGTGGACGAGTTTTCCGTCGATCATCTCGGACAGAAGCTCATTGTCCTCAATTTCCGAAACCAGGTCGTAGCCGTATTGCAGTTCCGCCGCTTCACGGGTGGTGTGAACCAGGATGACCTTTTCAAATTTTTCATAGGTCTCAGGATCACGGATTACCGACGCAAAAGGCGCAATTCCTGTCCCCGTGGAAAGAAGGTAAAGGCGTTTGCCGGGGCGCAGCGCATCCAGTACCAGCGTACCGGTCGACTTTGTGCGCATCCAGATTGAATCGCCCGGCTGGATTTTCTGAAGATGGGTCGTCAGTGGGCCGCCCTGAACCTTGATTGAGAAGAATTCGATGTGTTCTTCCCAGCTCGGCGATGCGATTGAATAAGCCCGCCAGACAGGTTTTTCACCCGGCAATCCGATCATGACGAATTCTCCGGAGCGAAAGCGGAAACCCTGTGGACGGACAACGCGGAAGCTGAAGAGACGATCCGTATAGTGTTTCACTTGAAGAACAGGCAAGTCGTAAACGTTCTTCGGAACATCAAAGCTATGTTGGCGGCCATTGTCAGCTTTAATGGAAGTTTGCGCTATCGTCATATCGCGTCCCAGCTTCATCGTGTGTGCGGTTTGCCTGCCCTTTCAACGGGGCTTTTCTTGAACCGCTTCCTTGGTCGCGTGATCGCCTCACGTCGACGTCCAAACCAAATTTACTTGTATACAAGCAACCTGCCTCACTATGCCCACAAACGGTCGGGCAATGCAAGGCGTTTATTGCACTGCAAAATATAAACGGATTGACGAATGTCAAGCTTAGGAAAAATGCTTCAGGTAGGTGATTTTTTTACACGCAGCACGACTGGAAAAACGATCTTCCTTAATCCCCGTCCAACCAAAACAGTTTGTGCAACATTTTTTTGTATCAGGGAATCGCATCCTTTTTTGTACAATCAATGGATAAGATTGCGGAGACAACGATCGCCCGTTACCCGCAAGGACCCGAGTAATTGATAACAGTCGCCAGAAACGCTGATTTTCAAGCGATTTCGCCATTTGAAAACGATGGTGTCCAAAGCCAATCGAAAACAGCATGACGAGCATAATTGCTATGTCGAAACTGCATAATTATTTTCATTGATTTTCAAGGAATTTCGCTTAAGTGGGAATTTAAGACAGCAGTGATCTCGATTCATGTAGATCAACGCTCAACCGGTAACTCTAGAAGGGAAGTGCGACATGAACAAAGATGATCTCATCCGTGAATATCGCAAGCGCGGCGCTTCCTGGCCCGCGCTCGCAGGCGTTTATAGTATTATCGTCGGTGCCATGGTCCTCTCAGCAATGGCAATGACCGCTTAGACCGAAGAATTCGATCTTAAAGATCAAAGAAAAAAACGCCGGGTCGAACAACCCGGCGTTTTCATTTTTCGGAAGCGCTCGTTGCAAACGCCAGGTTCTAGACCTGTGCCGATTCTCCCACATTATCGACACCGCGTTCCTCAAGAAGCGTCGTCAGCCAGTTCGGATCCATCTCCGGAACTGATGACAACAAAAGATCGGTGTAGGGATGATGCGGAGGCGTGAACATCTCGTCCTTCGGCCCCTGTTCGACAACTTTTCCACGCTGCATCACAACTACTTCATCCGCAATCGACCGCACGGTCGCAAGATCGTGGGTGATAAACATGTAAGCAAGGTTCAATTCCCGCTGGAGTTTATCCAGGAGTTTCAAAATCCCTTCGGCCACCAGCTGATCGAGCGCGCTCGTCACCTCGTCGCAGATAATGAATGTAGGTTCTGCAGCAAGGGCACGGGCAATCCCGATACGCTGTTTTTGACCACCGGACAGCTCGCTTGGATATCGGCTGTAGTACTTTGAGGGTTCTAGCTCGATAAGATCGAGCAACTCGTCGACCCTGGTTTTTAGCTCGCCACCCGTAAGCCCGCCATAAAATTGTGCCGGCCTCCCGATGATGTCGCTGATGCGCACTTTCGGGTTCAGCGCCGTGTCGGCCATCTGATAAATCATCTGCGCCTGACGAAGCTGATCCTTTGTGCGATTCTTGTAGCTTGGCGGCAGCGGTTCACCCTTAAACAGGATTTGTCCGTCTGTCGGGGGCAACAGCCCCGTAATGCATCGCGCAGTCGTCGATTTACCCGATCCGGATTCACCAACGACGGCTACGGTCATACCCTGATAGATGTCCATCGAGACATCATCGAGCACTTTGACCGGACCATAGGATGCGCTGACATTCTGGACTGAAATCACCGGCTTGACGCTTGGATCATTCGGCCGATGCTTCTGTGGTCTTTGGAAAGACCGCACCGCCCAGAGGCTCTTCGTGTATTCCTCTTTCGGATTTTCGAGCATCTGCTCGGTTGGCGCTTCCTCGACTTCATTTCCTTTCAGGAGTACTTTGATCGTGTCCGCCATCTGCGCAACAACAGCGAGATCGTGCGTAATGTATATTGCCGCCGTATCGAACTGATCGACAATGTCGCGGATTGCGGCCAAGACCTCGATCTGGGTCGTCACATCAAGCGCGGTTGTCGGCTCGTCGAAGATGATGAGATCCGGTCGGCACGCCATCGCCATGGCTGTCATGGCTCGTTGGAGCTGACCACCAGACACCTGGTGCGGATAACGGAAACCGATCTCATCTGGATTGGGAAGGCGCAAGCGCTCATAGAGCTCCATTGCATCTTCCTGCGCTTCTACCCGCTTTTTGATCCGGTAATGAATCGGCGCCTCGGTGTGCTGGTCAATGATCTTGTGCGCCGGATTGAAGCTGGCGGCTGCCGACTGAGCGACATAGGCGATACGCGATCCACGCAAGGCACGCAGTGCGGAATCCGAGGTCGTCGTCAGCTCCATGCCATCGAATTCAATCGATCCGCCGGAGATCCGGCACCCGTCACGTGCAAACCCCATTGCGGCAAGACCGATCGTAGACTTGCCTGCGCCGGATTCACCGATCAGGCCCATCACTTCACCGCGATGGAGGGTGAGATCGACCCCATGGACGATCTCGATCCATTTTTCATCGGAATAGCCTTCAATGCGGAGATCCTTGATCTCCAGAAGAACACTCTTGTCTTTTACCATCCTATTGCTCCTTCAGACCGGAGGACCGGAACAGCATCCAGTCGACGACAAAGTTGACCGCCACAGTCAATAACGCAATTGCAGCGGCAGGAATGAG
>JBCDCZ010000144.1:0-11319 GCA_039180865.1 Pseudomonadota bacterium
AGGAAAATGCCGAGTGCGAGCTGCCAGGTGTTCGGGAAGTAAAGGTTTGAGAATGAGCGAACGACTTCAAGGATGATTGAGCCGACGAAGACCGCACCAACGGAATAGAACCCGGATAAAATGCCGACGAAGACAAATTCGCCGGATGTGGTCCAAAACGAATATTCCGGGTCCACATGGCCGATGGCGAGACCTGCGATCACCCCACCGAGACCGCCGAGTGCCGCCGCGAGCACATAGGCGACGGCGATTGCGTTTCTGACAGAGGCGCCGAGATATTCAATTCGGAGTTCGTTTTCGCGAATGCCGAGAAGGATGAGTCCGCGTTCGCTGTCAAAGAAGACCCTCATGACGGCACAGCTTGCTACAGTGGCCAGACTTGTAAAGATGAACAGCGCCAATCCGAGCTCGCGGCCTTCAGGGGCGTATCCGAGAAAGGTCGGAGCGGACACGTTCATACCATCCGTTCCACCGATGACGTTGAGTTTCGCAAGCGTGCCGTAGAGGATCATCGACAGCGATAGCGACAGCATTGCGAAGAAAATGCCGCGATAATTGGCAAGGAGAGGGCCGAAGATTGCCCCGACAAGCCCCGCTACCAGAACGCCCATAATCGCAATCACGAAAATATCGGTCATTCCTAAGAGGTTGCTTAGAAAAGCTGCTGTGTAGGCGCCCAGGCAGTAGTAAAGCCCCTGTCCGAAGGAGACGAGGCCAGCGCGCATGAGCCCGATAATGCCGAGCGCCACCATGCCTTTGGCGAAGGAAATGGTGATCAGGAACATGAGCCATGCCGGCATCAGGAAGCCCGCCACCGACAGAATGGCGAAGGCTGCAAGCGCGATGATCGCGTTCTTCTGAACCGGGCTCATATCTTCCTCGCCTGAACTTTCTGGAAGAGCCCCTCAGGCCGGAAGACGAGAACGACCGCCATCACGAGATAGATGATGAAGAGTTCTGCCTCGGGCAAAAGGTGGACTGAGAAGGCCCGGGCGATCCCGACAAAAACGGCGCCGATTGCCGCCCCTTCAATCGAGCCAAGCCCCCCGATGATGACGACAGCGAAGGCGACGATGATTACATTGACCCCGATCCCGGGCGACACCGAAATCATGGGCGCGGTCAGCGCGCCGCCAAGGGCCGCGAGAAAAACACCGATTGTAAATGAGATAATGAAGACCCGATTGACGTCGATCCCCATCGTCTGGCTCATCTCCCGGTCATGGATCACGGCGAGGATCACCTTGCCCTGCTTGGTTCTGTTAAGCGCATACCAGACGGCGAAGCCTGTGACGGCAGAGACTCCAATCACAAGGAAATCATAAGTGACATAAAAGAGCGGGCCAATTTCGACATTGCCGAGAAGACCATAGGGTTCCGAGGCAAAGAGGGGGGTCACGCCCCAGATCAGCTTGATGACATCTTCAAGGATGAGAAAGACACCGTAGGTCACTAGAACCAGGATCACGTGGTCGCGGCCATAGAAGTGCCTCAGGAGGCCGCGCTCAAGCAATGGGCCAATCACAATGGCAACCGCGATCGCAGCAAACACCATCACCGCATAGCTCCCGAACGGGAAGTTCTCGCCGCCAAAGGCGAAATAAGCGCCGACCGCGCTCGCGGTCGCATAGGCGCCAACGGCATAAAGACTGCCATGCGCCAGATTCAAAATATTGAGGACGCCGAAGACAAGAGTGAGTCCGACGGAGACGATGAACAGCCACGCACCGTAGATGAGGCCGTCCACCAGAATGACACCTAAGAGCTCCATTCCGGGACTTTCCTGAACATTTTAAGGAAGGGTCCGCCCGGAGGATGTCCGGGCGAACGGCATTTCGCGACGCACGTGCCTAGTTACACTGGGCGCCTGGGAAGCCCTGCTTGATCCAGTCGATGGATTTCACACCATCCGGCGGGTTCACGCATTCAGCGTCATAATATTCGAGGTCGATCAAAGTCATCTTGCCCGCCGCATCGTCCCACTTCGTCGTTCCGATTGCGTTCGGCTGGATTGCCTGATGACCGCCAGCGAGCTTCATCTGGATCTTGCCTGAGGGCGCCACCCACTCGAGGCCCTTCATGGCTGCGGCAAGCTCTTCATCGGTCGGCTTTTTGCCGCCATTATCAGCCATTGCTTTTTCAACCGCAGTCTTGAGGCCCAGAATTGCTTGCCACATCCGGAAAGGTGCCTGGACCGGGAATGTGCCGTAACGCTTTTCGTACTCTGTCCAGAGCGTCGTGGTGAGTTCATCTCCGCGCGGTTGGGCCGCCAGCCCGTTCACACCACGCGCACCAATGATAACACCATCCGGCATTTTCTGGCCAAGTTGCGGGATCACATGATCGCCTGCTGCCAGGGCGACCTGGCTACGGCTGAAGAGGCCCCGTGGCCCGGCTTGAAGGACAAAGGCCTGAAGGTCACCGCCCCAGAAGCTGGAATGGACAACATCTGCTTTTTCGCGGATCAGGGCCGAAATTTCAGTGCCGTACTGACCGGCAAAGATTTTCGGGAAGAGCGCTGTCTTCGCTTCAGAACCTGGATTGAGGTTGGAGACGGATGTCTTGAAGTCTGCCCAGGAATCCTGACCCCATGCATAATCCTGATTGATACCTGCAATCGTATCCATCTTGATGTTGCGGGTCTTCATATACTTCGCAAGCGAGATGTTATCCATCGCCGCATGAGACGCGGTACGGAAGACATATTTATAGCTTCCTTCCTCAAAAACACGCGGTGTGCCGCAGTCATAAAGGATAGTGAAGGCTTTCAATTCATCGGCAACCGGTGGGATCGCAAGGCAGTCCCCTGAGCTCACATATCCAAGCACCGTATCGACATTCTCGCGTTGAACGAGGTTGCGGAATTCCTGGACCTGTTTGGTGGCACCGCCCGCCTCGTCAACGACGACGGCTTCGATTTGAAGGCCGCCAAAACCCGGCTTGTCATAAGGGGCTGGCAGAAGTCCCCCCTGATTGATCATTTCAATCAGCATCTTCCCGCCATTCCAGGCCGGAACACCGAAGCTTTCGGCAGCGCCACCGGATAAGAAGGTGACGACGCCCACTTTGAACGTGTCGTCGGCAGCTTTCACCGCTGACATCCCGCCTATGAGCGCCAAGGCTGACGATCCGGCGACGAGCACCGCTTTCAAGAACTGTTTCATTCCACTCCTCCCGAAGATTGAACGTTCTATTATCTCAAGTCTGTATGCAGCATCCTTGCGAATGCCGACGTATTTTGTCCTTTCCGATTGCAGAAGCCTTTGGCTAACGATACTGAAAACATATCCGGCAACCCTCCCAGTTTGCCGGTCGCATGCCCATAGTCCTCTCATTCGTCAGGGCAAAGTTCAGTCTAAACCGGCTTTTCGGATAAGATCAATCACTTCGTAAAAAGGGCGGTGTGGTCATCAATTTTGACCGTTTGCTTTCCGGGAAATAGATTATTTCTAGAAAACTCTGAGGTGAGATCGCTGAATTGCTTTCGGGATACATAAATTCCTGAGAAGACTGTTGGAGGCAATGGCGCTTTCGACGTCTGCAAGCGGAAAATCACACAGTCACAATTGATGTCCTATCTGCGAAGATCGGGCGGATAATTGTTTCCGCCTGCATCTTGCTCTCGTTTAAAAATACGTCGAAGCTGAAAGATTTACGTCCGGGACTTATCCAAGCAATGAGCGTGTCGCTTTTTGAATTGTGAAACACTGCTTTTGCCGCAATGCTTCTGGTGGAAATGCAGGAGGAGCGGATGAGCGTAGATCCAAGAGTGAAGGGCTGGGCGGAGACCTATCAGCGCGATGGCTATGTCGGCGGCGTGCCGATCCTCACCAAAGCCGAAGCGGCGAAACACAGAGCAACAATGGAATGGGCGGAAGGGAAACTCGACGCGTCACTCCATTACAGGTCCAAGATCCATACGATCCTGACATCACCTTTTGAGCTCGCGACGCATCCGTTGATACTCGATCTCGTTGAAGCGCTCATCGGTTCCGATATTCTGCTCTACAACGTCACCTACATTATCAAGGAACCGGGCTCCACATCGCATGTGAGCTGGCACCAGGACCTCACTTATTGGGGTCTTAGCCACGACGATCAGGTCTCCGCCTGGCTCGCATTGTCGCCTGCCAACGAAGAAAGCGGATGTATGCGCATGCTTGCCGGAAGTCACACGAACGGGATGGTGAGGCACGAAATCACGGAAGACGACAACAATGTTCTCTTGCAGGGGCAGACGGTGAGAGGGATTGATGAAAGCCATGCGAAGCTCTGCCCATTGCGGCCTGGGGAAGCGAGCTTTCACCATGGCTGGACGCTACATGCGTCGATGCCGAATTTCAGTCAGGACCGCCGCATTGGTTTGAACATCCAATATCTCGCCGCCCATGTCCGCCAGACGAAACATGACCTCGACACGGCTATGCTCGTGCGCGGGACGGATAGCTATCATCATTTCGGCACCGATGTTCCGGCTGTGACCGATCTGGAGCCTGCTTCGCTAATGCGTCAGGCAGAGCTTGAAAGCCTCCATGTGGAAACGGCGGGTACTGCGTGAAGAAAGCGTTCCCAAGATAGCGCCATCTTGTTGATGACCGAAAGCTAGTGCGAGATCTTCTCGAACAGGTTCTAGAACTTCTGTGGTTTGGGTCCGCCATCGCTTGGGCTCGACAACAATCCCGCCCTTTCGCTTAACCGCATTGGGTGTCGCTGATCCGTTCCATGATCATTTTCACGTTCTGGCTGTTTTCAAGTCCGATATCGAGCGCAATCGTAAACCATTCATGGGCGAGACAAAGATCAGCTTCAACCCCGTTGAAACCATCCTGATGGAGCATTCCAAGAAGAATGGCCGATTGCAGATGCTTTTTTGCTGCTGCCCGGCCGAGCCATGCAATTCCAGATTCCACATCCTGTTTTGCGGCCGCCCGGTGCAAAATAAATGTTCCAAGCCGAAACTGCGCCTCGGCTTGCCCGAGCGATGCGGCTCTAAGGAGATGCATTTCGGCACGCTCTACATCTCTCTCGATTACCTTGCCTTCCCAATATAACTCGCCAAGCAGAAAGGCTGCATTGGGATTGCTGTTTCCGGATGCGATTTCAAGCAGTCCAACGCCGATGTCCGGATTGAGGGGCTTGCAGATTCCATAGAGGTAAAAGGCGCCGAGGTGGAATTGGGCCGCCGCATCTCCGTCATGGGCTTTTTCTTCCATAAATGACGTGACGCTTTCCGAGCAGTGTTTTGCAACAGCGTCGAAATCAGTGCCGGATGCGGCGCGAGGATCAGGTGTTGCAAAGCCTGTCGCCAACTGGAAGGTCATGAAAACTAGAAGGAATTTCAATCGCATTTTCGCCTGTTTCATTGTTTTGCCGCCATGAAAAATAGTCTTGACCAGCTTTACCATAATCAATTATAAAACTTGAGTAAATAACTCAACTTTAAGCAGGGTCACGTATAGTGCCTTCCGCTCAACTGAAAAAAGCCGGTAGACGACAATGGCTTTATCGGTGTGGTTGCAGGGGCGGATCGTGATGAGCGGAATGTCGGTCATGAACTTTGAAATGCGAACCGAACAGCCGGGCGCCTCGGTCTCCAACGGTATTGCAACTCTTGCCCTGGTAACGGTGCTTGCTGCTCAATTCTCAGTTTTCTGGGCGTTCCTGATAAGTCCGTTGTTTGCGGAAGAGGTAAGGGCCGATCTCGAAGTCATCGTAGATCGCCAACCGGGATCGATTGAGTTGTATGTCAGCCTTCCGGCAGACAAATTAGATGACGTTTTCGATGTGACGGACGACTTTTTGGCAGGCAGGAATGGAACAGTCGACTTCGCAAGCCTGCGTAACGGGACGTTCGACAAAGCCGATCACCTGATTGCAAAAGTCACGACAGCTCAAAAGGAGCTGCCTATCGTGTTTGAAGGCATGTCCATGATGGTGCACCTCAAGGACAGTAAGGTCGCATTCAGCGATAGTTTTGACGGGGCTCTGGCGATCAGCGTTTGCGCAGTTGACTCGCCTGAAGCACCGCCTGCCGTGTCGGACCTTCATGCCTATGCGGGCTTCATTGCGTTTCCCGAAGATGAAAGTGCAACGGTGACGCTTGAGTTGCCTGCTACGTCCGCTCCGGGTTTCGTCGTGAAAGTGAAATCATTTGAAGAGGGGCGCCCTCTTGGTGAAGTGATCCGCCTCCTCGATACAGATAGAATTCTTGCGTTGTGACCACGGAATCATATCGGATGAATCTGGAGTACAGCAAACTCCGCAAAAGCCAGCTGCCGAGCAGGCTGTTAAAAGTAGGTGATCTTGGCACTCGCTTGCGCAGACTTCTGACGGCGTTACCCCTTCGTCCTTTTTTTCAACGGATAAACAGGCATATGTCCGATATATTGTATGTGAAAGAAGCAAGACGCATCACTCCCAACATGATCAGGGTAACGCTAACCGGAGAGCGCCTTGTCGACTTTCCAACCGGACGTGAAGGGGGGAATTGCAAGATATTTGTACCCGACGAAGGAGAGACGGTAGACGATTTCGGGCGACGGCTCGCAGAAAAGCAGAAGGTGACGAAACGAACCTATACCGTCCGCGCCTTCCGCAAAGAGAGCCTGGAACTGGATATTGATTTTGTTGCCCATGGCGACGATGGTCCGGCCTCCAGATGGGCGAACAAAGCAAAACCTGGATCATTTTGCGGGTTTCGTGGTGCGAGCCTCCCAAAAGTTCAAAGCTTCTACGCGGATTTTTATTTGCTTGCCGCAGACATGTCGGCCTTGCCGGTCGCATCTGCAACGCTCGAGGCCATGCCGCGGGATGCCAAAGGTTTTGCGGTGTTTGAGATTCACAGTGAAGCGGATAGACAGGAGATCGCGGCACCATCTGGCGTTTCGATAAAGTGGATCGTTAATCCCGATACCCATCAGGTGTCGATGCGCCAACTCGACGAGATACGCGCGCTTGACTGGCCTCAGGGGAGCGTTCAGACCTGCATAGCTGGCGAAAGCAATACAATAAAAGCTGTTCGCCAATATCTCTACGAGAACACGGATCTCAACAAGAAAGACGCCTACATCTCAGGCTATTGGAAAGTCGGTTTGATCGAGGATGAGCATCAGATCGCTAAGAAAAAGGACGCAGCGTGAGTACGCTTCGTCAACGGTTGATCGCGTTGTGCCTCATGAGGAAACGGCGGGTACGGCGTGAGGCGGTCTTGAACCAGCCAGGAGGGACTATTGTGCGAGCGTCAGGCGCCGCCGCATCACAAGAGCGATCAGGGCAACAGCCACTGTAAATGTTCCGACATAGCCGATGATGCCGATGCTACGGATCGACATGTCTCCGACGGCCGCACCGAAAAGACCAGCCAATGCGAGAACGCCGCTTACAAAAAGAAGACCTCGCGCCCATCCTTCCAGTCTTTTTCGCTCAAGGGAGAAGGCCAGGAAGATTGCAAAGAAGCCAAAGAAGAAATCCCAAGCAAGAACGTCGATCACATAGGCGACAGACGGCCATTCGAACGCGAAGATGTGACCAATGTCGGCGTAGTCGGGGGACCTGCTCAAAAACAGGATGGACGTATGAACGGTCGTAGTGAGCGCCACCAGAATTGAAACGAAGACGAGTGCTGCAAGTGCGTAGGGCTTTCTGCGCGCCGCGCATGACGCATGGATTGCAACTGTCAGGACAATGAAAGCAGGCATCATGAAAATGATCAGGAGTTCCATGATCGTGAAGAATGGGTCGCCAATCGGATCATTCGCAGAGGGAAGGGCTGACAGACCAAACGCCAAGGCAAGTGCGTAGGCGCATTGCAGAATGACAAGCCAAACAGCCGCACCAAGCCCGAGCAGAGAAACAGATCGGGACGAGTTTACTGTTTGAACCAACATCTTCGAACCTTAAAAAGAAGCGGATCTTGTTGAATTTTAGACTGATATCGCGATTGATTTCATTGACCGTCGTCAAGTTACGACGGCGTAGCTCGGGTTTCATCAAAATTCCTCAGGTAAACCATCCGGCAGAGCCTCAGGATTTGGAGCTGGACGCGCACTTGCGTGTTAGTCACCTTCGTGAACCTGCTCGCAAAGCTTCGCGTTTGATCGAGGAATGGCATTCTGATGGCAATTATCGCGGTAACGGTGCTCGTGCTTGGCTTGATCTGCTGGCTCGGTTAGATTCTGGTCGTCTTCAAACCCGGTGATGCCGTGAAGTTCGGGCTCGGCGAGTGGAAAGATGAGGTCGACCGGTCAATGTGTCTCTTTGAGCGGCATTCTCAGGGCATTCCTGATATTGCGCTCATCTGGATCCTTCCAACGTCAGCCCTGTTAATGCTTCACGGTGTCGATCTCTGGCCGATATTCGCTCTCGTAGGCGGCGGTATCTATCTCTATTTCCTAGCCGTTTTTATGATAACGCGGTATGTTCTTCGCACGGACGGTAAGAAAATCGGCAGGCCGGAATATGTTGCGTTCGCATACATCCTTGGCGTCCTCTGGATGCTCTCGGCGATTTTTATGATCGCGTTGGCCGTTATCGAACTGGGCGCTATAATCTAGATGCATATGATTGCGATTTGTATCGCCGACCCTCGCAAAACCTTTGAAAATCGGATTGATCAAAGCCGCTTGCGCGCGACGACACTGCCTATTTGATTGAGCTTGCAGCGGTTCGCGGCTCAATAATCACAGGTGATGCCGATCAATTGAGTTTCTTTTCAAGATAGCAGAACGCGTTCTCACCTTCGTAATTCTCCAGAACGCCGAAGACAACATATCCAAGCCGCTCGTAGAGCGCGCGCGCTTTTTTGTTTCTGGTTTCCAGGTGCATGCGAATGCATCCGCGGGCCCGAGCATGCGATTCAGCCCGCTGCAGGAGCCTGCTTGCCAGGCCTTGGCCCCTGCGGCTTTCATCCACCCAAAGCTCGGAAATATGTGCGGATTTGAAAATAATTTCGCCCTTTAGACCAGCGGTCAGAGAATTGTCCGGTGCAGAGACATGAAGCGTAAATGTCTCGAATTCATGGTTCCGCAACGCCTGACCTGAGGACGCGAGCTTTTCGTGGAGGTCTGAAATACGCTCTTCGGAGGCTGGGTTCTCGAGAATGATGTTGTCATTTGCCACGAATAGTCCCCTTTCCGGGTTCCTACGCGAGGGAAACTAGGGCCGTTGAAGGAATGGCAAGTGTGAAGGCGCTGCCTGCACGTGCGGCATGCCTGTTTGCATTGACCAAGATACGCTGATCTTACCCCTGTGGCTTGCGCGCGATGATGCTGACGAAGGCAATTGAGCCGAAGAAGGTACCGGACGCCATTCTGCGCCGCGCTTCGTCGCGAATGCCTTTTGCAAAGTCTTCGCCGATTACACCACCTGCGACCAGGCTGTCCGCGCCACGATCGACAATCGTCGGAAAATAGGGCGAGTCGATTGCCGGAAGATAGAGATATCCGTCTCTTTGGAGGAGTTCAAAACCGGCATCCGCCAACAAGGCCGGTGTTCGTCTAACAAGCCATCTGTCATGGACATAGGCGCGGATGAGGTTATCCAACGATGGGCCGGAACGGGTCATCGTCTGCAATCGCCGATGTGACCGACGGCGGGTCTTCATCAAAAACCGTTAGATAGCCGCCGGGCTTGAGAACACGGAACGCTTCCGCAAGCGCTTTCTCAGGCCCCGGACAATGGATCAGAAGGGTGTGCATCATCACAAGTTCGAAGGCGGCGGCGGGAAGGTTTGTCTCCCTTGCATCACCGACTTCAAATGATAAGCCGGAAACGTCGCTGTGGCGGGAACGGGCAGCCTCAACCATGACCGGGGAGGGCTCAATCCCAAGCGCATTCTGAGCGCCCGCTACGTCGATCATATCCCGCGTGACATCGCCGGTGCCGCTGCCGAATTCCACGCCGCTTGCATTGTCCGGAAGTCGAAGCTTCGCGAGATAGGACCGGCGCATCTCGACCTGTTTGGGATCTTCCGCACACGCCACCATCGCAGCGACACGACGTTCCTGCATCTCCAAAGACGCATTTCCAAGATTGGCATAAGGGTCGTCGGACATGAGAAACGCTCTATTGCAGATTGGGGCGATCTAGCACTCCGGCGACTGGGTAAGGCCGAGCGGTAGCGAGAAATCACTGAATGACACCACGGATTTGCGTCTGCCGCTGACGCGTCGGGTTTGGATCGCGATAAATGAGCGGGATCTCCTGCAGGAAAGCCGTCAAATAGGGGTGTTGACCTCATGGGATTGAGGGCAGGGATCGGCGATCCTTCGATCAACAGGAGATACCCCAGAAACACACAGGACTAGAGCCGATCCCATGACCCACATCAGAACCTTAGGAAGAAACGCAGCCCTTGCCATAGTTGCCGCCACGATCGCGACAGTGACCCTTGGAGTGGTCGATCCCGGCACCGCCCATGCCCTTTCACTGGGGCCCGAACTCAGGAAAGAATGGCAGGATTACAAAGCCTGCATCCGCAACATCAGGAAGTCCAAAAAGAAACAACTCTGTGTGCAGCCTGAACGCGCGATCCAGCAACTCCGCGAATGGCATTGCAAGATGCGTAATCCTGCCCGCACCCGTATCAACTGCAGCAAGCCCCTCACGAAGAAGATCTGGCGGAGAGGAACGCCTACCGTCTGTCTCGGCTCAGGAAAACAATGTTCGCCCGGAAGCCGGGGAAACATTAAACCATCTTCCGAGGCTACCCGTCGGGATTAAGGTCGATGAGTGCCAAATCTCCAGACATTTAGGGGCATCTGTGCTCGCCCCACGGCCTCCAATGATCTCCCACAAAGCCTTTGACAGGCGCTTCCATGGTTCTTAGGTCATTTTAAGCGAATACTCATTGGATGATTGCCATGGATTACGTCGAATACTTGGATGAATATGTTTTTGAACTGCCAGGCTTTTTGCCGGACGACCTCTGTGATCGCTGGATATCGGACATTGAAGCGGAAGGCTTCGAGCCCGCGCTTGTGAGCGACATGCATGGCGATCAGCGTCGCCCGGACATTCGCAACAATGACCGTCTGATCCGTGACGATCATGAGGCTGCGCGCGAACTCGGCGAAACACTCTATCCCTACCTCTCCAAGACCTTCAGGAACCGTGAGGCGCTCGGCCTCAACGAGCGTTTTCGTTTCTACCGGTACGATGTGGGTCAAAAATTCGACTGGCACCAGGACGGATATTTCGAGCGAAAGAACGGCGAGCGCAGCTAATTTACATTCATGATCTATCTGAACGACGATTTTGAGGGTGGCGGCACGGCCTTTTCAGGCTCGTGCAATGGCCATTATTTCCCGGATTTCCGTGTGC
>JBCDCZ010000145.1:0-11311 GCA_039180865.1 Pseudomonadota bacterium
GCCTCACGGCTCAATTTGTAAGCCCCTTCCAGGGTCCAGCCATCAGGCTTGCGCGTGCGCTGAGCCTGATCTTCCCCGCCATGCTCGACCGCTTCGATTTCCGCAAGATTCACAATGCCTTCATATCGCGGGAAAATCGTCGTCCCGTCCTCGTCACGGAAAGCCAGTTTCCCGTCAAACGAGGCATTAAACGGCAGATCGTCAGGCTCAAGTGCAGTTTTCACCCTGACGATGCCATCTTCCAGTTTTCCGGTTCCAATCTTAAACGAAAAAGCACCCGTTTCTTCGCTCGCGCGCCCTTCCGCCTTCCATGGGCCCAGTAGGGATTGCGCGCGCACCGTCGCATCAATATCGCTGAGCCTAACCGACACATTCTGCGCTTCATTCGCGAAATAGATCCCGCCCTCGCGGATCGTAACCGGGCCAAGTTTTACGGCGAAAGCATCACCGATCATCGGTTGGGCATCGTCGAGTATCCAGTTCGAATTGCCATCGCGATCAATCCGCACATTCATTTGAGGGCGATCGAGTTCCATATCGATGACTTCGATCTCGCTCTGCAAAAGCGGGATGAGTTCGACACGGACTTTGACACCCGCGGCACTCATGATCGGGGCGTTGTTCGCCTGACCGACTTCTATATCGGTGAATGTGAACGAGGGTATTGGAAGGATTTGTGCGTCGGCGTCACCGCGCACGCGAACCGGATGGCCAAGAAGGCGGCTCGCTTCACGCTCGAAAACAGTCTTGTGGCTTGACCAGTCGATGAAAAACGGTGCCACCAATACTGCGACCAGTATGGCAACGATCACGCTTCCAATGACGATAAAGAGCTGGTTCAGTCTCTTCTCCCCCGAACAGTGAAAACAGCGTGCCCCTACATCTACAATTTATACATAGCCGGGCGCCAATCAAACAGGCTTTCGCCGAAACGTTTCAATTTGTTACCGAATTTCACGCAAATCCAGTCAAGTAGAGGGATCAATTCCCTTCGCCTGCCCCTCTTGAGCGGGATTGATCGCTTTCTGGTACCAACGTCCGGGCAGCAAGGGCCTGAAGAAACGCAAGAGCAGTTTCACTTGTAGAAATCCTTCGCGCCGCATTGGCGATCCGCTTTTCGAGCGCTTCGGATTCCGATCTATCGAGATCCGCTGCGCGATCAATGATCACCAATTCGCGGGCGATTGGATCCAGCAAACCTGTGCCACCAGTCTTTATAGCGCCATTGTTCACTTCGACGGATGCGCTTTCCCAACAAAGTCTGCTCTCCAGGCCGGTTGTCCGGTTCACACCCACGGCGGCAGCCGCGACAAAAAGCGGGCCGGCGACCGGTCCAATGTAATTTGATCGGCCGCAACCACCCGATTTTTTCTGAATAATCGCAAAGCCCGTATCACGCAGGTATGTCGCCAATGTCACACCACAAAGTGTTCGTTTTCCGGCCGTCCAATTCGGACTGGACGGGCAAGGTTCTTTAGGGGTGCTATCGCGTCGCGGCGCCTCATAAAGCCTGAGCAGTGATGCGAGCATTTCCAGAGCGGGAAAGTCCAACAAAGCGAGTGTATGAACGAGATCCTGCGCCTCTTCAGCAAGCCCCCAGCTGAAACCAGCACCGCGGCAAGCCTTAAGTGCGAGAGCCCGGGTTTCGGAAAAGGAAAGGTTGCTCATTCATCCGCAGCCGCGGGATACATCCATTCATCCCGGTCATCAACGACCTCGTCGGCAAGGGGGGCACCCTGGAACATGCAGATGCGCACCCAGCGGTCGGAGCGCGGGTCAAACTTGGTTGCGCCAAAGAACGAGAGTTTCGCCCGCAACATATCGATGGGACGCATGGTCTCTGACAGAAGATTGTCCTGAATTTCCATGTAGGAGCAGCGCGAAGCAATGCCGATGCGGCGCGCGACATGCCGGTGCTCAGGAAACTTCAGCAGAAACTCAGCGAGAAGTGTGTCGCTTGGTTGAAGGGCAAGCTTTTCATAGAGTCTGGAAATATCGCGGGCTACGCTAAGCGGGCTTTCCAGTTCACTGCCGTCTTCATCGAACCGCTCGCCAAGCCGCGGCTCTAGCTTTGCCTCTGAGACATACCAGAAGCGAGCTTGTTCGGACGGTTGAGAGAAGTCAGTCTGAAGCGCGAAATCGTAGAGGCCTTCGATGAGTTCCCGAAACTCTCCGACAGATCGCGATCCATCGATTGGAAAATCCGATTTTTCATCGACAGACATCGTATCGGCAAGATCGTCGACGATCCGGCCATAGGGTTCCAAAACAATGGATGCAAGCAATTCCTGCGCTTCGAGCCCCAGTGTTTCTTCTGCGAATCGGACTAGGCGCGCCCATGGCGATGGACCGCTGAGGAGTTTTGCATCAGCCTTCTTCGATAGCTTTTCAAGATCCTCTTCAAGGAGCCGAAGCTTTTCGGAAAGCACAGGATCCTTCGTTTTCCAGTCGGCGATGAGAGACTGCGTTCGAAAGATAATTTCAGTGAAGGTTTGGATCTCCTGCTCGGTGGCTTCACTCACGGCGAGGACGCGCGCCAGTGCCGTTTCTTTCGCAAAGACCCAGGCATGAAAGAGCTGCGGGTGGTTTACGATAAACGGGGCCATGCCAAGCCCGGTAGAATTGCCGATTCCAAGGCGGCGTTTTCTGTCGCGGGAAAGACGGACCGCTTTTTCACCACCTTTAATCTTCGCCAGATGATCGACAAGATCGAAAACAAACAGACGGATCAGATAAACCGTCAGCATTTCCGCCTGAAAAGGTGCGAGGAATTCCGGACGCCCCGCGATCATTTCGCGATCTGCCGCTCCGAATTTTCCGGACCCGTAAACCGCAGTTGTGCGCATCAAATAGCCGGTTTCCTCAAGCGGCTGATTATCCGGCTGACGCCCTTCAGAGAGCGCATCCACCACTTGGCCAAAGAGACGTGAGGATTTATTGGCACGCGATAATGTGAGCTCTCGGGCGGATACTCGACCCTTTTCCTGAAGCGGGACGTTTTTCGAGAGACGCTCAATCTCAGCGTCATCCGGGATTCCGTCATAGAGCGCGAACGTCGTATCCCACGCTTCAGCGATCACCCGGTCCGTGCGCTGCTCATCCGGCAGATCATGGGAAAAAGCGACAAGAGTATAGGTCCGCTCCGGACCTTTCGCAGCAATGACCGCATGACCGACACCTTGATCGTTGAGCTTGGATTGTAGCGTCTCGATCTGCCAGTTCTCGCGCGCCATACGACGCAGCAGGATGCGCATAAAGCTCAGCCGCGACTGATGAAAAGACCCCAATCGCTCTAAACGCATGATGGTCGATGGCGAACGGAGGATCATCTCCGTTTGCTGAGCGGTATGGTCAGGATGGTTTGAAGTTCTCATCGAAGAAGCGGTACCAATTGTTTCCAAGGATTTTCGCGCAATCTTCGTCTGAAAATCCGATCTTGCGCAAGCCCTCTCTTAAAGCGGGAAAGTCGCGGTTATCGCGATACCAGGAAGGCATGTCCGGAAAACCGGGATTGTCTTTAGACCCTTCTCCGTAGTCGATGCGTTTGGACCATCGCCCTGTCCTCATCCATTCAACGACGCTGTCCGGTTGATCCTGACAAAGATCCGAGCCGATCGCGATGTGATCGACACCGATCATATCCGCAGTACGCGCCGCCATTTCCGAGAAATCCTGGAGGGTGCATTCGCGTCCCCCCTTCAGATGATGCGGATAGAGCGAAAAGCCCACAATACCTCCGCTTTCAGCAAGCGCTTTGATGACTCTTTCGGATTTGTTGCGCCGGGCATCATGCCAAAAAGACGGATTTGCGTGGGTGATCGCAATCGGTCGTGTCGAATAGTCAATCGCCTCCAGCGTGGACCGCTCCGCGGAGTGGCTCATATCGACGACGAGCCCGACACGGTTCATCTCGCTCACCACCTCGCGTCCCATTCTGGTGAGACCGGTGTCTTCGTCTTCGTAGCACCCCGTCGCAAGAAGCGACTGATTGTTGTAGGTCAGTTGCATGAATCGAACGCCGAGCCGGTGAAGCACCTCCACCAATCCGATATCATCTTCCATGGACGACGGGTTCTGCAGACCGAAGAAGACGGCAGTCCGCCCCTCCTCACGGGCGCGGTCGATATCAGCGGCGAAGAAACCTTGGAAAATTAAATCGGAATGGATCTCGAAAAGGCGGTTCCAAGCGGAGATGTTGGCAACGGTCTCGCGAAACGTCTCATGATACGAAATTGTTACATGGACCGCATCAAGGCCTCCTGCCCTGATCTCTCGAAAGACCTTTTCGCTGTAGTTCGCGTATTGCAGACCGTCGATCAGGTAACCCGATCCTGCGTCACCATGACCATCCGCAATCATCGCGGCCCCAGGATCTTGCCGGGATTCATGATGTTATCGGGATCAAGGGCCTGTTTGATGGCGCGCATATAATCGACACCGGCACCCAGCTCGTGAACGAGGTATTTCTGCTTGCGCTGGCCGATGCCGTGCTCGCCAGTGCAGGTCCCTTCCATGGCGAGTGCCCGCATGTTGAGGCTCGAAATGAAGGCTTCCACGCGTTCTATCTCCTCCTCATCGTCTTCATTAAGCAAGATTGAAACATGGAAATTTCCGTCGCCCACATGGCCGACGATGGGCGCTGTGAGCCCGGCCTTTTCTATATCGCGCTGGGTCTCTGCGACGCATTCGGCAAGCCTCGAAATCGGGACACAGACATCGGTCGCGATTGCTTTTTTACCCGGTTCCAAGGCAAGTACCGCCCAGTAGGCGTCGTGGCGCGCCTGCCAGAGCCGGTTGCGTTCTTCATGGTCGGTCGTCCAGACAAACGGGCCGCCGCCATTGTCTTCTGCAATCGCCTTGAAAGTTTCCGCCTGCTCTTTGACGCCTGCATCGCTGCCGTGAAACTCAAGAAGAAGCAGCGGTTCTTCAGGAAGCGATAGTTTCGAATAGGAATTCACAGCCTTTACCTGCAGCGTATCGAGAAGTTCGATCCGCGCGACAGGGATTCCCATCTGCATTGTTTCAATCACAGCCTGACACGCTGCTTCCTCGCTTGGAAACGAGCAGGACCCGGCCGATATCGCCTCGGGAATACCGTGAAGGCGCAAGGTCAATTCGGTAATGATGCCAAGCGTTCCCTCTGCGCCGACGAGAAGGCGCGTGAGATCGTACCCGGCGGACGATTTGCGTGTCCGGCGTGCTGTTTCAACAATGCGCCCATCCGCCATTACCGCTTTCACGGAAATCACGTTGTCGCGCATCGTTCCGTAGCGCACCGCATTTGTGCCGGAAGCGCGGGTCGACGCCATGCCGCCAAGGCTCGCATCCGCGCCTGGATCGATCGGAAAGAAGAGACCCGTGTCGCGCAAGTAAGCGTTGAGCGCCTTCCGGGTGATGCCAGCCTCAACGGTACAATCGAGATCTTCGCCATGGACTGCAACAACCCGGTTCATATTGGAGAGATCAATCGAGATCCCACCCTGTGGAGCGTTCAGGTGCCCCTCCAGCGAGGTGCCGGCACCAAAAGCGATTACGGGCACTTTGTGTTCAGCGCAGACCCGAACGATTTCGGCAACTTCTTCTGTTGAATGTGCGAACACAACTGCATCGGGCGCCTGGTTTTCCAGAAAAGTCGTCGTGTGCCCGTGCTGTTCGCGCACAGCCTGAGCCGTCGAGAGACGGTCAGCAAAGCGTTGACGTAGGATCTCCACGGCCAGCTGAATACCCTCCCGTCCGGAGGGCCTCTGGTCTGCCTTTTGCGTGATCGCCATCGTTTGCCTCATCCTCCCTGCTACCCTGAAATCGGGCGAAACGGTTTCTCCTCCACCGCGCAGACTAGGACTAAGCATAGGGCTCTCACGAAGTCCAATCACGGGAAAAAGATGAAACGGCTCCGCTTCTTGCTTTGCTTTCGCGGGATCAAGGGCTTAGGCTACCCTTCCAAGGATCCGATTTCACCGGCCGCCCTCCCCCGAGAACGCGGCAGCCGAGCAGTCAACACCAAGATGGCTCTTTTCGACACCAAGGGAAAATCGAAGTCAGGAACAGGAACGCCTGCGCTCGCCTCACGTATTGGCCGGGTTTTCCTGCCGCTTTGGCGATGGGTCGAACCAAACCTTGCGTATTTCATGGCGACCCGCCAGCCCACCCTGTGGGTTATGGGCCTTATTGCAGGCCTTCTTGCGGGTGCGGCAACGATCCTCTTTCGTGAGGGGATCGCGGTCATCCAGTACTTATGGCTCGCCGAAATGAGCGAGTTCGTTGCGACTGCGGCGCACTTGCAACCTTGGTGGATCATCCTGATTGCCCCTGCTATCGGCGGACTTATCGTCGGACTGATGCTGGAATACATGCTTCCTTCGAAGCGCGCCTTCGGCGTCGCCGACGTCATTGAGGCGCGCATCGGCAGCGCGCGACGCATTCCTTTCCGCCAGGCTCTCGGCAGCGCACTCGTTTCCATCGTGTCGCTCGGTTTCGGTGCGAGTACAGGACGCGAAGGACCGGTCGTCCATCTTGGAGCCGCGATCTCCAGTTATTTCGGTGAAAAGCTCGCACTTGACGGGAAGGGATACCGTACCCTTCTCGGTTGTGGGGTCGCTGCCGCTGTGTCAGCCTCTTTCAATGCACCGATCGCAGGAGTCCTCTTTGCCCATGAAGTAATCCTCGGACATTATGCGGCCTCCGCCTTTGTGCCGATTGTAATTGCTTCCGTTGCCGGGACGGTTTTGTCGCGGCTCTACTTCGGCGAAACCGCAGCCTTTATCATCCCCGACTACCAGATCACATCCTATTGGGAGTTTCCGGCTTTTGCGATACTCGGCGTCGTCTGTGCCTTTGTTGCCATCGGCTTTCAAGTCGCCGTAATCGGTTCGGATTGGTTTGCGCGACGTTTCACGATCAAGCTCTGGTTGAGACCGGTTATCGGTGGCTTCATGATCGGAGCGATCGCATGTTTTTATCCGGAGATCCTCGGTGTCGGATATGAGGCGACGAACCAGGCGCTCTATGGCCTCATGTCTCTCGAAACCCTTTTGATCCTGCTTGTCGTAAAAACAGCAGCAACGGCTATTTCCCTTGCTTCGCGGTTCGGTGGCGGCGTGTTTTCGCCCGCGCTCTATCTGGGCGCCATGGCGGGCGGCGCGTTCGGACTGATCGCCGCTTCGGTCTTTCCGGAATTTGCGTCCTCAGGCGGCGTCTATTCCATCATCGGCATGGGCGCGGTTTCTGCCGCTGTTATCGGTGCTCCGATCTCAACTGTGCTGATCGTCTTCGAACTGACCGGCGGCTACACGCTTACAATCGCACTTCTTGTGACTGTCGCGATCGCCCATGGTCTAACGCAAGCCTTCCATGGCCGTTCCTTCTTTCACTGGCAGCTTGAAATGCGTGGTCTGTTTGTTCAGGACGGGCCGCACCGTTACGTCGTGAAAAACACGCTTGTTCGCGAAGTGATGCGCGCGGTTCCGGATGATACAAGCGAGGAGATATTCGATCCTGCGTCCGGTGCTATGTATCTGCGTGAGGGCGATAGTCTTGAATCGGCACTCAGAGCGTTCGATGCCAGCGGCGACCAATTCATTGCCGTTGTCTCGGGAACGCAGAAATTGAGGATCAACGGCTATATCTGGCAAGTCGATGCATTACGCCGTTTCAATTCAGCGCTGATCAGAGTGAGCGAGGAGGAACATCGATGAAGCGATCGACCGTCGCCCCTTTCTGGCGCGCAGCGCTTTTGCTTTTCACCATTTCTACTGCCGCACTTTTGTCTCTTACAACTGCAAAAGCGGATAAAAACGTTCCCGGCGTTTTCGGGATTGATAACCGCAAGGTTGTCGAAAGCACTGATCCGCCCTTTGGTTCGATTGGGCGGATCAATGTTGCTGGCTTCAAACGGAAATCACACTGCACCGGCACCCTGATTGCACCCGATATCGTGGTGACCGCCGCGCATTGCGTCATCAATGCAAGAAACAAGGCTGTCCATGCAACGAGAAGCGTCCACTTCGTGTCAGGCTTTCGACGCGGTGAATACATTGGCGCATCGACCGCGCGGCGCATCATCCTGCCGGTCAATTATTCCTTTAAGCTCGAAAAAGGAAATGAGGCGCTTTTACAGGACATTGCCGTTATCCTGCTTGAAAAAGAGATCGATGCAGCGAGTGTTGCGCGCACCGAAAGTGCTCGGCCAACCGGCGCGCCGCTTTCCCATGTGAGTTATCCGCGCGACCGGCCCTATCTTCCGGTCATCGACGATCAGTGCAAACTTCTCGGTGAAAAAAGCGGATTGTGGTTCACCAATTGCGACACGAATTTCGGCGGATCCGGCGGCCCGTTGATGGTGCGCAGCGGAGAGGATTTCAAGATCGCTGCCGTGATGTCAGCGATTGTTCCCGGTCGTTTTTCGATTGCAGTGCCCATTCGCCATTTTGCCCCGCTGCTTGAACGAGCGGCCGTCGGCAACTGAGCCGTCTTAACCTCACTTCTTTGGTGCATTTTCAGGGCGGATAACTCTAAACGCCCCTTCGACGCGCCTGCGAAATGTTGCAATAATGTTCTCTTGATAGGATTCGCGCGCTACATAAGGCTCATGACACAACCGCGAAAACAGCCAAAAGATGATTCACCGCCCGATGGGTGGGATGAGGTGCCGCCGCATGACGGCGCCGGGCTAAGCGATGCGGCGTTTTCAGAGTACGACCCAGGCGGAGTGCCGCTCGGCTATGACGACCCGGATGTCGATCATCTGCCGGACCCAGCTCCCAGCACGCCCCTGGAAGACTCATCTGCAACGGCGAAAGCAGCCGGTGGCATAGCGGCCCGGGCGCTTGCAGCCCGCCAATCGTCATCTGCGGCACGTCCCTACCTCGCGGGACTTAACCCGGAACAGCGCGAAGCCGTCGAAACCCTGTCCGGTCCCGTCCTGGTCCTAGCTGGCGCAGGCACCGGCAAAACGAAAGTGCTCACAACCCGTATCGGACACATTCTTGCGACGGGTAGTGCTGCGTCGTATCAGATCCTCGCTGTCACCTTTACAAACAAAGCCGCGCGGGAAATGAAGAACCGCATAGCGGGAATGATCGGCGACAGCGTTGAGGGCATGCAATGGCTCGGAACATTCCACTCAATCTGCGTGAAAATCCTGAGGCGACACGCGGAACTCGTTGGCCTTAAGTCCAATTTCACAATCCTCGACACTGATGATCAGATCCGGCTCATCAAGCAGCTCATCGAAGCCGAAGGGATCGATGTAAAACGCTGGCCAGCGCGCCAGTTTGCCAGTCAGCTTGATTCCTGGAAGAACAAGGGGCTGACGCCTGCCCTTCTGCCCGAAGGTGAAGCGCGGGCTTTCGGCAATGGCAAAGGCCGTAAGCTCTACGAAGACTACCAAGCACGGCTGAAAACGCTCAATGCCTGCGATTTCGGCGACCTCCTAATGGAGTGCCTGCGCCTGTTCAGAGAAAACCCGGACGTGCTTGCGGAGTATCACCGCCGCTTCCAGTACATTCTGGTGGACGAGTATCAGGACACCAACGTTGCACAATATATGTGGCTAAGGCTTCTCGCCAAAGGCGGCGCGAACATCTGTTGTGTCGGTGATGATGACCAGTCCATCTATGGATGGCGCGGCGCAGAGGTCGATAACATACTGCGTTTCGAACGGGATTTTCCTGGCGCGAAAGTCGTGCGCCTTGAACGGAATTATCGCTCGACCAGCCATATTCTCGCGGCTGCCTCACACCTCATCAGCCATAATCAAGATCGGCTCGGCAAAACTCTGTTTACCGATCAGGCCGATGACAGCGACGAACTTGTATCGGTTGCCTCAGCCTGGGATTCTGAAGAAGAAGCCCGCACAATCGGCGAAGAAATCGAAAACCTGCAAAGACGCGGCCACGAACTCAACGATATTGCAATCCTCGTTCGCGCATCCTTTCAAATGCGCGAATTCGAAGACCGTTTCATCACGCTCGGTCTCAATTACCGGGTCATCGGCGGCCCCCGCTTTTATGAGCGCATGGAAATCCGGGATGCCCTCGCCTATTTCCGCGCGACCGTCCAGCCCGCCGACGATCTCGCTTTCGAGCGGATTGTCAACAAGCCAAAGCGCGGGCTCGGCGACGCAACAGTCAGGCTTATTCACGACACGGCGCGGTCGCGCGGCGTTCCAATGATGCGCGCGGTTATGGATCTCATCGAAACCGAAGAGTTGAAGCCCAAACAACGCACCACCTTGCGCGGCCTCATGCAGGACTTCTCGCGCTGGAACGCGGAACTTTCAAATCTCTCGCATACCGATCTTGCAGAGATGATCCTGGACGAGAGCGGCTACACTGAGATGTGGCAGAATGATCGTTCCGCCGAAGCACCGGGCCGTCTTGAGAACCTGAAGGAACTCATCCGTTCCATGGAGGATTTCGAGAGTATGGAAGGCTTTCTGGAGCATATCGGGTTAGTGATGGACCGCGATCAGGAGGGCGCCGAGGATGCGGTCTCCATTATGACGCTTCATTCCGCTAAAGGTCTGGAATTCGATACGGTGTTTCTTCCGGGATGGGAGGAAGGGCTCTTCCCTCATCAAAGATCGCTTGATGAAGAGGGCCGTGCGGGGCTCGAAGAGGAACGGCGTCTCGCTTATGTCGGGATCACGCGGGCGAAGGAACGCGCGAAGATCTGGTTCACATCGAACCGCCGTGTTCATGGGCTCTGGCAATCCTCTATTCCCTCGCGCTTTCTGGATGAACTACCAGAAGATCACGTGGAGATCGTTGAAAACGCCAGTTCCTATGGCGGCTATGGTGCGGGCTCATCGGGCGGGCAATATGGCGCGTCGCGTTTCGATCTGCGGGATCCGTTTCAAAATACCTATGCAACACCGGGCTGGCAGCGTGCCCAGCGCAACAAGGCATCGCGTCACGAATTCGAAGAAACCGGCGGCTATCGTGGGCAAAGGGCGCGCAAGTCATCGGGCCCAAAAATCCTCGATGGCGAGTTGATAGCAAAAACCGTGGTCGATGAAGGGTCAGGTTTTAGCGTTGGCGAGAGGGTCTTTCACCTGAAATTCGGCTATGGCCTTGTATCGAGCATTGACGGCAACAAACTGACCGTCGATTTCGACAAAGCCGGTCAAAAACGTGTTCTCGACAGTTTCGTCGAGCGCCATTAGGCGCGCAACACCCTTATTTTTCTTCGTTCAGCCTCACATCTGCCGCAAGTTGCACGATGGCGTGATCCATCTGCACATGACGATTCGCGCCGAATCACGCATTTTAGTCGTTAGCAGCGCGCGGAGAAAATACAATGAATCAGAAAC
>JBCDCZ010000146.1:0-11160 GCA_039180865.1 Pseudomonadota bacterium
AAGCCTCGGCTTTGATCCGATCTGGTTCGGGATCATCGTGGTGGTTGTCGTCGAAATCAGTCTGATCACCCCGCCGGTCGGCCTCAATGTCTTCGTGCTCAAAGGCGTTGTGCAGGATGTCCCGACGGCAACAATCTTCAAGGGCGTGACACCGTTCTGGCTGGTCGATCTCATCCGCCTTGCGCTTCTTCTCGCCTTCCCCGCGCTCGTCCTATACCTGCCGCAGCAGATGGGCTGACGGTGTGACCGGGGCAATCGACATTGCCGGTTTCGATCTAAGCGCTCTTCCGCCAGGCTTCGTCGATGATCCTTATCCGCTTTATCGGGCGCTCAGAGAAACCGACCCGGTTAAAGAGATGCCGGACGGCTCGTATTTTCTGACTCGCTACGACGATCTGATTGCGATTTATCGCGATACGACGCTGTTTTCATCGGACAAGAAGGTCGAGTTCAAGCCGAAATACGGCGACACGCCACTCTTTACGCACCACACGACAAGTCTCGTCTTCAACGATCCGCCGCTCCACACATTCGTTCGCAAAATCATCGTTCGCGCACTCACGCCGCGTGCCATAGCGGCAATGGAGGGCGGCCTTATCCAGCTTGTCGACCGTCTCTTGGATGCTATGGCGGAAAAGGGCTACGCGGATCTCATTGAAGACTATGCAGCCGCTATACCGATAGACGTGATCGGCAATCTGCTGGATGTCCCGGTTGAAGATCGCGGTCCCCTGCGCGGTTGGTCGCTCGCAATTCTCGGCGCTCTTGAGCCAAAGCTCAGCCAGGCTCAGCTCGATCTTGGTAATCGTGCTGTAACGGATTTCTCCGCCTATCTCGACGACCTGATCAAAGAGCGACGCAAGCGGCCCGGTGATCCGGCGAAGGATGTGCTCACCCGTCTCATTCAGGGCCAGGATGGCGAGACCTTGAGCTCAACTGAACTCATTCAGAACTGCATTTTCATCCTCAATGCGGGGCATGAGACAACGACAAATCTGATTGGAAATGGTCTCTTTGCGCTTCAAACCCATCCCGGTGAACGAACCCGCCTTATCGAAAACCCGGACCTCATCGACAGTGCAGTTGAAGAGGTTCTCAGGTTTGAAAGTTCGAACCAACTCGGCAACCGGATGACAACTGGACCGGTCACAATCGGAGGTCGTGATCTTCCGGCTGGCGCGCGTCTGACGCTTTGTATCGGGGCTGCAAACCGCGATCCGGCGCAATTCAGAGACCCGGAACGCTTTGACATTGCTCGTTCGCCTAACAAACACCTTGCATTTGCTTCTGGACCCCACACCTGTGCCGGGCTGTCGCTCGCCAGACTCGAGGGAAAAATCGCACTCTCGCGATTCCTGAACCGCTTCCCGGACTATGAAATCAAGCCGACGTTCAAGCGTTCGCCGCGCGTTCGCTTCCGGGGGTTCTTGTCGCTCCCGGCAAAGCTCTGACAGGGTCGGAAGCGCCCGCCTCACGGCAATACCACGAGGCAGGCGGGAAGAGGTGTTACTGCATTGTCGGGATGACGAATTCGGCACCCTGACGAACGCCGGACGGCCAGCGTGATGTCACTGTCTTGGTCCGCGTATAGAAGCGGAACGCATCCGGTCCGTGCTGGTTGAGGTCACCGAAGCCGGAGGCCTTCCAACCGCCAAATGTGTAATAGGCGAGCGGCACCGGGATCGGGACGTTGACACCGACCATGCCGATGTTGATGCGGTTGGCAAAGTCGCGCGCCGCATCGCCATCACGCGTGAAGATGGCAACACCGTTCCCGTATTCGTGGTCCATGGCAAGGCTCAGCGCTTCTTCATATGTCTGAGCGCGGACAGTGGACAGAACCGGTCCGAAAATCTCGGTCTTGTAGATGTCCATGTCCTTTTTCACATTGTCGAACAAAGACGCCCCGACGAAGAAGCCGTCTTCGTAACCCTGCATGCGGAAACCGCGACCGTCGACGGCAAGCTTCGCGCCCTGTTCGAGACCGCTTTCGACAAGGCCTTCGACACGGGCTTTCGCGTCTGCTGTGACGAGCGGTCCGAAATCGACGTCGTTGCCGGCCGTGTAAGGGCCAATCTTCAAAGATTCGACCTTGGGGATCATGGCGTCGATAAAGCGGTCTGCTGTGTCCTCGCCGACCGGAACGGCCACAGAAATTGCCATGCAGCGCTCGCCAGCAGCGCCATATCCCGCGCCGACCAGCGCATCGGTCGCCATATCCATGTCAGCATCCGGCATGATGATCGCGTGGTTTTTCGCACCGCCGAAACACTGGACGCGTTTACCGTTGGCGCAGCCTCGGCTGTAGATGTATTCGGCAATCGGAGTCGATCCGACAAAACCAATTCCCATAATGTCCTTATGGTCCAGGATCGCGTCGACGGCCGCCTTGTCGCCGTTGACGACCTGAAGAACGCCGTCCGGAAGACCGGCTTCCGTCATGAGAGCAGCAAGCATCATCGGTACAGACGGGTCGCGCTCAGACGGTTTCAGAATGAATGCATTGCCGCAAACGATCGCAGGACAAAACTTCCACATCGGGATCATCGCAGGAAAGTTGAACGGGGTGATGCCCGCAACGACGCCAAGTGGCTGGCGCATGGAATACATATCGATGCCAGGCCCGGCACCGTCGGTATATGCGCCTTTAAGCATATGCGGAGCACCGAAGCAGAATTCTGCCACTTCGAGGCCGCGGATCACGTCGCCCTTGGCATCCGGCAATGTCTTGCCATGCTCATGGGAAAGCGCTTCGGCGAGCTTATCCATGTCGCGATGAAGAAGTTCAACGAACTTCATCATGACGCGTGCTCGTCGCTGCGGATTGACTGCGGCCCATTGGACCTGCGCTTCTTTTGCTTTCGCAACGGCTTCGTTCATAACGTCAGCGTCCGCAAGCGCCACCTGAGCCGTCACTTCGCCTGTGGCCGGATTGAAGACGTCTGCCGTGCGACCTGAGCCCGCCACTTCCCGGCCGTTGATGTAATGTCCAATCTGTTTCATGTGTTTCTCCCTTGACCGGATCAAATGAAATGGCGCGCTTGAAAGCGCGCGTCTGTTGTTCTGTGTGGTTTAGCGATCGGATTCCGCCAGTCGCAACAATATCGCAGAAAAGTCCTGGCCCGTTCCGCCGTCATTGACAAACTCTTGGTAAATTGCGCGCGCGGCAGCTCCCATCGGAGTCGCAGCGTTCACGCCTTCTGCTGCCTCCTGACTCAAATTGAGGTCCTTCAGCATCAGATCGGCAGCAAAGCCCGGCTTGTAATCATTGTCGGCAGGACTCTGCGGTCCAACACCCGGCACCGGGCAATAGGTGTTGATCGACCAGCATGAGCCGGATGATGTGGACACCACATCGAACATGGCCTTGCGCGAAAGCCCGAGCCTGTCCGCCAGATTAAAGGCTTCGCAGATCCCGATCATAGATATGCCGAGCACCATATTGTTGCAGATTTTCGCCATCTGACCGGCGCCCGGACCGCCGCAATGAACAAGCTTCATGCCCATGGCTTCAAGGATCGGCTTTGCCTTTTCGAAGGCGGCATCCTCTCCGCCAACCATGAAGGTGAGCGTCGCTGCCTCAGCACCACCCACGCCGCCCGAGACCGGAGCATCAACGCTCAAAAGCCCCTTTTCGGCTGCCATCTGATGGGCTGCCTTTGCGCTCTCCACATCGACGGTCGATGCGTCAATCAAGAGCGCGCCCGGCTTCGCAGCACCCACGATATGTGAGTAGACATCCTTCAGGATCGAGCCGTTCGGGAGCATTGTGACGATTATGTCCGAACCCGTTACTGCCTCCTGACCGCTCTGCGCTTTCGCCACGCCTTCAACATCAACGTTACTGACATCAAAGCCGGTCACGGAATACCCCGCCTTGACGAGGTTCTTTGCCATTGGCGCACCCATATTGCCAAGGCCGATAAACCCGATAGCCGTCATCATCTCCTCCCAATCATTCCAAACTCGGCCCGCTTACAGCGAGCCTTACATCAATTGAGCCTTTTGCGGCAGCCTACTCTGCCGCTCACGCTTCCACCGGTGCAAGCATGAATGCGACAACCGCGTCCGGAACGTCTTCAAGACTTGGATAGCGCCAAAGCGGCTTGCGATCTTTGTCGATGATCGCAGCCCGAATGCCTTCGAGAAACTCGCCATGTTCGGCGCTCCGGCTTGTGTACCGAAACTCAAGCTCAAGTGCTTCTTCCAGACTATCGAGCCTTCGGGCTTCGCGCACCAACTGGAGCGCGCAGATCAGCGATAACGGCGCTCCGCGACCCATTGCTTTGCGCGCCTGTGCGGCCCACTCAGCTTCCGTCTCCTTTAAAGCCGCCATGATGTCGCCAACGCTTTCAAGCCGGAAAACCGGGTCAATCTCGGCCTCAAGTCCGGCGAGCGCGGAGTCTCCTGCCGACTTCTCGAAATCTTCAATTTTGGCAATGTCGCCGGTTTCCGAAAGCACTCGTGTAAGACCGTCAAGCGCATCGCCTGGCACATAATGGTCAGCGAAGCCCATATTAATGGCATCAGCTGCCGCCATGCGATGGCCCGTTAATCCGGCAAATTCACCAAGGGAACCTGGCGCCCGCCCAAGAAGGTGGGTTCCGCCAACATCGGGGATCAATCCGATTGCGCATTCCGGCATTGCAACCTGCGAGTGGTCGCTTACGACGCGATGGGAACCATGGGCCGACACACCAACGCCTCCACCCATGACGAAGCCATTCATGAGCGCCACATAAGGTTTCTTGTAAGAGCCGATATAAGCGTTGAGACGGTATTCATCACGCCAGAATTTCGGACCATAGGAGAAGTCCCCGGCGCGACCCTTGCGATACATGTCCTCGATATCGCCACCCGCACAGAACGCCCGAGCACCAGCGCCGTCAACCAGGACAAGATCGACCGCCGGGTCACCCTCCCACGCAATCAGCGCCTTTTCGATGTCGAGGATCATTTGATAGCTCAGGGCATTGAGCTGGTCGGGGCGGTTCAATGTGATGCGGCCCGCGCGCCCCTCGATCCGAATAATCGTTTCACCCATCAGGCTGCTTTCTCCTGAAGGAGAGCACGCGATACGATTACATTCATGATCTGGTTCGTACCTTCGAGGATCTGATGAACGCGCAGATCCCGCACGATCTTCTCAACTCCGTAATCATTGAGATAGCCATACCCGCCGTGCAATTGCAGCGCGTCGTTTGCCACGTTGAACGCAATGTCGGTGACGAATTTTTTCGCCATGGCGCAGTGCTTCGTAGCATCCGGCTCTTTGCGGTCGAGCTTCCATGCTGCCTGCCTCAAAAAAATCCGGGCTGCCTGGAGATCGGTCTCCATGTCCGCGAGTTTGAATTGCAGGGCCTGGAAATCATGGAGGTGCTTTCCGAAGGCTTTGCGTTCGCCCATATAGGCGACGGATTTGTCGAGGGCGGATTGGGCCGCACCAAGTGCGCAGGCGGAGATGTTCAGACGCCCACCGTCAAGCCCCATCATCGCATAAGAAAAGCCCCTTCCCTCATCGCCAACAAGATTTTCTAACGGGATTTTACAATCATCGAACTGGACCTGAGCGGTCGGCTGATTGCGCCACCCCATTTTGTTTTCATTCGCACCGAAACTCAGCCCTTCACTGCCATCCTCGATCAGGACTGCGGAAATGCCTTTCGGGCCCGGCTCACCGGTTCTCACCATGGCAAGGTAGAGGTCGGAATAGCCGCCGCCGGAGATGAACGCCTTCGTTCCGTTTAGGACGTAACCGTCATTCATTTTCTGCGCGCTTGTGCGCAAGGCCGCCGCATCCGATCCGGAACCCGGTTCCGTCAGGCAATAGGAACAGATGGTGTCCGCGGATGTCATCTTCGGTAATACACGCGCCTTTAGATCATCATCGGCAAAACTGTCGATCATCCAGGCGCACATATTGTGGATGGAAAGAAACGCCGCCGTGCTCGCGCAACCGTATGAGAGCCCCTCAAAAATCAGGGCTGCGTCGAGGCGTGTCAGATCCGATCCATATTCCTCACCGACATAAATCGATGCCATGCCGAGCTCGCCGAGCTCCTTCAGGAGGTCGCGCGGCATAACTTCATCGCGCTCCCAGTCGAGAGCGTTCGGCTCGATCCGATCAACGGCGAAACTGCGCGCCATATCAAAAATGGCGGTTTGCTCCTCAGAAAGGGCGAAATCCATGGGTTCAGTCCTCAAAGATGGTGGGCGACTGCGGTCGTTCTCGCAGTGAGTGATACTCCTAAAGCAGCGTCGGCAAAACACAAAAGTCCACAGGGTTATTTTGCATGTCTGCAAATCCGGATAAGGTGAGCGCGGGATTTTTGCGACCGGGAGGACACCGCACGTGAAATGGGACCATGTGCGGGTGTTTCTGGCAGTCGCCCGCCTCAATAGACTCTCGACCGCAGGGAAGCTTCTCGGGCTCGATACGTCGACCGTTGGCCGCCATATCGACCAGCTCGAGAGCGATCTCAACGTGAAATTGTTTGACCGTAGTCCACAAGGCTACGCGCTCACGCCGGAGGGAAACCGGCTCCTACCCTTTGCGGAAACGATGGAGAACACAGCCCTTCATATAGAAGATGAAGTGGCGGGCGGCGGGGATCGGTTGAGCGGCCCGGTCAGGATCGGTGCCCCTGAAGGCGTCTCGAATTATGTTCTCACCGATATCGCTACGGCCTTTTGCGAAGCCAACCCGCAAATTGAACTCCAGCTGGTGGCGCTTCCGCGGACATTTAGCCTGTCGAAGCGCGAGGCTGATATCGCAATCACCGTTACACCGCCCGAGACCGGACGCCTGAAAATCCAGAAGATCGCAGATTATTCGCTCTATCTCTATTCAACGGAAAAGGCTGAGGAACGCTTCGGGCCGGTTCATCAAATCTCCGATCTGAAGAAAGTTCGCGGGATCGGCTACATACCGGATCTCATTTTCGATGATGCGCTGAATTACATCCCCGAGGTGAGCCCCGAAATCACGCCGCATTTGACGAGTGCAAGCCTCCTCATCCAGATCCGCTGGACGCTATCAGGAGCTGGTGTTTGCATTCTTCCCGATTATGTCGGGCGCCGCCATCCGGAACTGAAACCGATCTTGCAGGATGAGGTCGCCTTCCAACGCTCTTATTACATGCTTCAGCATCAGGACATGGCCGGTGTCTTGAAGGTGAAGCGTACAATTGAATTTTTTGTCGAGCGCATGCGCGAACAATTGCGTGGCGACGGCACCTAGGAATGGGGAACAACCGACTATGAATGCTTTTTTCGACCGTAGGACTCAGAGCCTTCACGATCCGCAATTTTATCTGGTGCGCGGGAAGGTCGTTAGGTGTTTTGAACAACCACGCCGCGCGGAGCTTCTCGAAGAGGGCCTCAAGAAGACCGGGATCGAAACGCATGAGCCGGCTGATTTCGGTTTCGGACCCATCGCGGAAATCCATACGCCGGACTATCTGAATTTCCTGAAAACCGCGTTCGACGAATGGCAGAAGCTTCCAGGTGAAAACGGTCTTGAAGTCGTTGCGAACATCCATCCACAGCGCTATTCCGCGACCTATCCGAGCGGGATTGTGGGCCGGGCCGGATGGCATATGGCTGACACCTCCTGTCCGCTTGGGCGCCACACATTTGATGCTGCGCTCGCGAGTGCCCAGACAGCTCTATCAGCCGCAGATCATGTGGCGAAAGGTGCAGGATCAGCCTATGCACTCTGCCGTCCGCCGGGACATCATGCCTTTGCTGATATGGCGGGCGGCTTTTGTTTCCTGAACAATTCAGCGATCGCCGCACAATATCTGAGGAGCCGACATGAGCGGGTCGCCATCCTTGATGTCGATGTCCACCACGGAAACGGAACGCAAGGGATCTTCTGGCGGCGACGCGATGTTCTCACGATCTCGCTTCATTGCGATCCCGCCAATTATTATCCGTTTCACTGGGGGCATCGCACAGAGCGAGGCGAAGGTGATGGTGAAGGTTTCAACCTCAATCTTCCGATCCCTCCCCTTTCAGGCGATCTTGTGTTTATGGATTATCTCAGCGCGGCAAAGGCAGCCCTTGATGCTTTTGCACCCGGTGTTCTTGTGGTCGCGCTTGGCCTTGATGCGTCAGAGATGGATCCCCTGCGCGGTCTCAGC
Source organism: Pseudomonadota bacterium (assembly GCA_039180865.1). Classification (GTDB taxonomy): domain Bacteria; phylum Pseudomonadota; class Alphaproteobacteria; order Rhizobiales; family JACESI01; genus JBCDCU01. The sequence continues at coordinate 8,145 of JBCDCZ010000146.1, forward strand.
GTAACAACCCCCGGTTTTGAGCAGATGGGAGCATTTATCGCGGGACTCGGTTACCCGACCGTCTATGTCCAGGAGGGCGGATATCTGTCGGATATACTCTCCGACAATCTCGCTTCCTTCATGAAAGGTGCGATGGGTAGCTCCTAGGACCGTCCTGCGAGATTCGTGTAGTGATTTGATTCTTAGATGTAAATTTTCGGTTGTTTTGAATTGCCTACGACGGTGTTATCTCTCGGATGCGCTCACAATCAATCACGATGGAAGCCATGGCCAAATCCGCATCTGAAAGACTGAAGACTAAGAAGGGTCCCAAGATCGTTGATATGGACAAGGACTTCGCCGGGATCCGGGCCGGGGAAAGAATGCTTGTCGGGACGCCAATGATGGTGAACGATTATGTGAGCAAGATTCCGACAGGCGAAGTTCGGAGTATCGAACGTCTGCGCAATGAACTCGCGCGTCGGCACAAATGCGATAAGATGTGTCCGGTCTCAACGGCGATCTTCGTGCGGATCGTGGCAGAAGCTGCAATAGAAGAAATGGACGCCGGGAAGCAGGTCGATCAGGTCGCACCGTTCTGGCGGGTCATAGCCCCAGGCGACAAGATTGCCAAGAAGTTGAGCATTGATCCCGGCTGGATCGCCCATCAACGCACATTGGAAACTTCCATCGAAAACCCGGGCCCGGGCGATTAGTTTTCGCGGCTAACCACTAAAGGTCGCCGCGTAGGTTTCCCGCAGGACATTCTTCTGCACCTTGCCCATCGTATTTCGGGGCAGTTCGTCAACGATCATATATCGCTTCGGTTGCTTGAAGCGGGCCACGCGCTCACGCATGTCGCTCAGCAGCGCTTCTTCTCTCACCTCCGCCCCTTTTTCAGGCACAACAATGCCGACAACACCCTCACCAAAATCGGGATGTGGGACACCGATAACGGCGCTTTCCAGAACACCGGGCAAGTCGTCGATAAGGATTTCGATTTCCTTCGGATAGATGTTGAAGCCACCGGAAATAATCAGATCCTTACCGCGGCCGACAATGTGGACATAACCGTCCTCATCGATCTTGCCGAGGTCACCTGTGATGAAGAACCCGTCGTCGCGGAATTCCTCTTTGGTTTTCTGAGGCATCTGCCAATAGCCCTTGAACACATTAGGGCCGCGCACTTCGATCATCCCGATATCACCCTGGTTCAAGGTTGCACCGGTATCGGGATCGACGATCCTGAGATCGACACCCGGCAAGGGGAACCCGACCGTGCCCGCACGACGCTCCGCATCATAGGGATTGGAGGTGTTCATATTGGTCTCGGTCATCCCGTAGCGCTCGAGGATCCTGTGGCCGGTGCGCGCTTCAAAACTCACATGGGTTTCCGCCAGAAGAGGAGCGGACCCTGACACAAAGAGCCGCATATGGCTGACGATATCGCCAATGAACCGGGGATCGTCGAGGAGCCTCGTATAGAAAGTCGGCACGCCCATCATTGCACTTGCTTCCGGCAGTGCCTCCAGAACCTGATCGACTTTGAATGCGTTCAGGAAGAGCAATGAGCCGCCTGCCCTCAGGATCGTGTTCGTCGCAACGAAAAGCCCATGGGTATGATAGATCGGTAGAGCGTGGAGAAGGCGGTCATTTTCAGAAAACTGCCAGTAATCAACCAGCACCTCCGCATTTGATAGAAGGTTGTCGTGCGTGAGCATCGCGCCTTTCGATCGACCGGTCGTACCCGACGTATAAAGGATCGCCGCAAGATCATCGCCAGAACGGGAAACCGTTTCGACAGCTGTTCCTTGCGGCGGAACGTCCTCAAAAAAACTGCCTGCATCCTCGTCGTCGCTCTTCCAGATGCCCATCGTCGCAAGCGCGCTTCCATAACGCTCCGCCATGGGGGAAAGCGCCTCCGCGTTTTCAGGACGGCAAACGAAGAGCGAGGGCTTAGCATCGGAAACGAAATAGTCGAGTTCCGACGGCGTATAGGCGGTATTCAGCGGGAGAAAGACAGCACCGGCGCGAACAGCTGCAAGATAGAGCATGAGCGCTTCGATGCTCTTGTCAACCTGAACCGCGACCCTGTCTCCCGGTTTCACCCCGAGCGCCACAAGCCTTGTTGCAAAGCGCGCACTCACATCATCGACATGGGCGTAGGTGTAATGGCGCCCGTCGGCGAGTTTCGCAAAATGCGCCCCGGGCCGTTCGCGACCCTTCATCATGAGTGTATCGAAGAGCGTATTCATGTGATTTCAGGCCCGAGGATGAGGTCAGGCAGCCAGGTCGCCAGGTCCGGGAAAATGCAAAGAATTACGATGGCGATGACCATACAGGCGACATAGGGCAGCGAGCCATAAAGAATGGTCTTCAGTGAGATATCCGGCGCGATCCCGTTGATCACATAAAGATTGAGCCCGACCGGTGGCGATATCAAGCCGATTTCCATGTTGATCGTCAGAACAACCGCAAACCAGTAAGGGTCAAAGCCCGCCGTTGTCACGATCGGCAAAAGGATCGGAGCCGCCATCAGGATGACGGCCACCGGTGGCAGGAAGAAACCCGCAACCAGCAAAAAGACATTGATCGCCCCCATCAAAACCCAACGGTTCACATCAAGCGTTCCGATCCATTCGGCAATCGACTGAGTGATCTGCAGGCTGGACAGCATGAAAGAGAAAACACCCGCGGCACCAATGATAAACAGGATCATGACGCTCTCACGGGTCGAATCCCGCAAGACCACCCAGAGATCAAGGGGGTTCCAGAGCTTGTAAATCACCATAGCGATCAGAACGCACATGAGCGCGCCGACCGCTGCGGTCTCCGACGGCGTCGCGATGCCGCCATACATGGCGTAGAGCACACCAAGAATGATGAGGAGGAACGGTAGCACCCGCGGCATCAATTCAAACCGTTCAGCCCAGGAATAGCTGCGTCCGCCGAGTGCATCGGCAGACCCTGAGCGCCAGGTCGAATAGATCGACCAGATCATGAAGAGCCCGACCAGCATGAAACCTGGAATGACACC